>NZ_JBSFLI010000013.1:0-189686 GCF_053598955.1 Streptomyces sp. NPDC001056
GTACTGCAGGGGGGACCCTGTGGGAGAGTAGGACGCCGCCGAACAATTTTTGGGAAAACCCCCGCACCAGTGGTGCGGGGGTTTTCTGCGTTTACTCCTAGGGTTGGTCCATGCGCTATGAACTGATCATCTTCGACAACGACGGCGTCCTGGTCGACAGCGAGCCGATCTCCAATCGGCTCCTGGCGGCCCATCTGACCGAACTGGGCGTACCGACGTCGTACGAGGACTCCCTGCGCGACTACATGGGCTCGGCGATGCACCGGATCCACGATCTGGTCCTGGAGCGCACCGGGCGCCGGCTGCCGGAGGACTTCGACGACGTCTTCCACGCGCGGGTCTTCGCCGCGTTCGAGCGGGAGCTGGAGCCCGTGCGGGGCGCGGCCGAGGTGCTGGAGAAGCTGGCCGCGGACGGGGTTCCGTACTGCGTGGCCTCCTCCGGAAGCCATGAGCGGATCAGGGTGGGGCACCGGACCACCGGACTCGACCGGTGGTTCGAGGAGGAGCGGATCTTCAGCTCGCAGGACGTGGGCAAGGGCAAGCCGGCGCCCGACCTCTTCCTGCACGCGGCCGAGCGGATGGGCGTCGCCCCGGAGCGGTGCGCGGTCGTGGAGGACTCCCCGCTGGGCGTCCAGGCGGCCGTGGCGGCCGGGATGGACGTGTACGGGTTCACCGCGATGACCCCCGCCGAACGCCTCACCGGGGCGACCCGGCTGTTCGCCGCCATGCGGGAGCTGCCCGACCTGCTGATACGACCCCTGATCTGAGCCTGCTCCGGGCCGTGGCATGACCCTTGCCATCCGCCGGGGCCTGACATCCGTCATGCCGTCGTCCGGACGATCGTTTCTACCGGGGGACCCCCGCCGGCCGCGAAGCTGGGGGCATGACGAAGAACACGGGGGCCCAGGGCCGGCGCACGCGGAAGAACCGGAAGCAGAACCCCGGCATGCTGGACACCCTCAGGCCGCTCCTCCTGGACGTGGCCGTGCCCCTCGGGGCGTACTACCTGCTCAGGGACGGTCTCGGCGCGAGCACCCTCGCGGCGCTCGCCTGGAGCAGCGTCGTACCGGCGGCGCGGACCGTATGGGGCCTGGTGCGCGAGCGCCGGGCCAACGCGCTGGCCCTGCTCATCCTGGTGGTCAACGTCGTCTCGCTGCTGGTGAGTTTGGTCGCCGGGGACCCCCGGTTGATGCTGGCCAAGGACGGCGCGGTCAGCAGCACCCTCGGCATCGGCATACTGCTCTCGGTCCGGCTCGGGCGGCCGATGATGAGCGCCGCGATGATGCCCTTCCTGGTCAAGGGGGACCCGGCGAAGGAGGCCGCCTGGCAGCGGCTCGTCTCCGGCGTCTCGGCCCGGTCCGCGGCCTTCCGGCAGCGGGAGAAGGTGTTCTCCGCCGTCTGGGGCCTGGCGCTGCTCGCCGAGTGCGTCGCCCGGGTCGTCGGCGCGTACATCGTGCCCGTGGACACCATGGTCTGGCTCGGCACCGTCTTCCTGATCGCCGCGATGGTGATCGCCTTCGTGGCGAGCGGCGCGCTGGCCGCCGAGCCCATGGAGAGGATGCTCGCCGCCGAGGTGACGGAGACGGCGGACGGCACGGCGCACGAGGCGACCGCCTGGTGGAACTCCCTCGAAGCTGAAGGAAATTCATCTTTGGCGGTGTCTACCCACAAGTAGTCCGGGGCCCTACGCTCGCCGCCATGACAGATGTGCTGCGGCGCGGCAGGGCCTCGCTGGCGTTCGCGTTCTTCGCCCAGGGCGCCGCCTTCGCGCTGCTGGTGACGCGCATCCCCGCCATCCAGGACCGGTACGGCATCTCCGACGCGCTGCTGCCGGTCTTCCTGGCCGCCGTGCCGGTCCTCGCGGGCGTCGGCAGCGTCGCCGCCGAGCAGTTGGTCAAGCGGGTTCGGCCCAGCCGGCTGCTGCGCTGGTCCCAGCCGGTGGCGCTGCTCGCGCTGCTGGGCGTTGGTGCGGGCGGGCAGGGGCAGCTGGCCGCCGTGGCGGTGGCGCTCGGGTTCTTCGGGCTGTCGGTGGGGGCGCTGGACGCCTCCATGAACATGCTCGGGGTGAGCCTGCAACGGGCGTACGGGCGCAGCATCATGCTCGGTTTCCACGCCACCTACAGTCTGGGCGGCATCGTCGGGGCGTCGCTCGCGTGGGCCGGGGCGCACTGGCAGCTCGCGCTGTGGGTCTCGTACCTGCCGGTGGTGGCCGTCCTGCTGCCGGCGACGCTCGTGGGCAGCCGGTGGTACGTCGACGGGGACACGGGGGCGGCGGAGGGGAGCGGCGGCGGGGGTGTGGTCTTCCGGCTGCTGCTGCCGCTGTGCCTGGTGATGACCTTCGCCTACATCGGGGACTCCACGGTCTCCAACTGGAGCGCGAAGTACCTGAAGGACGTGCTGGGCAGCTCGGAGCAGCTGGCGACGGTGCCGTACAACGTGTACATGGTGACCACGCTCGTGGGGCGGGCCCTGGGGGACTTCGGGGTACGGCGCTTCGGCGCGGCGGCGGTCGTACGGCTCGGGGCGCTGGTGGCGGCCGGCGGGTTCGCGGTGGTGGCCGCGGCGCCCGGGGCGTGGCTGGGGATGCTCGGGTTCACGCTGCTGGGCCTGGGGCTGTGTGTGCTGGTGCCGCAGACCTTCGCGGCGGCGGGGCGGCTGTTCCCGGGGGCCTCGGACGCGGCCGTCGCGCGCCTGAACGTCTTCAATTACGTCGGATTCCTGGTCGGATCGCCGTTGGTGGGGGCGGTGGGCGACGCCTGGAGCTATCGCGGGGCGATGTTGCTGCCGATGGTGTTGGTGCTGGTGACGCTCGTGTACGCCAGGTCGTTCGCGACGAGTCCGGGCGGATACGGTGGCGGGCATGAGCGGCCGCGCACAGCTGATGTGGGACGAGGCAGTAACGGGCTATGACTTCGGCCCGGGCCATCCGATGGATCCGGTACGGCTGGCACTGACCCGGAAACTGGTCGGTGCCCTGGGCGTCGACCGGGAGCTGGAGATCGTCGCGGCGAAACCGGCCGGGGAGTCGACGCTGCGGCTGGTCCACCGGGAGGACTACATCGACGCGGTGAAGGCCGCGTCGGCGGACCCGGCGGGGGCCGACGGGTCGTACGGGCTCGGGACGGCGGACGATCCGGCGTTCGCCGGGATGCACGAGGTGTCCGCGCTGATCGCCGGGCAGTCGGTGGCGGCGGCGGAGTCGGTGTGGCGGGGGGACGCGCTGCACGCCGTGAACTTCTCCGGCGGGCTGCACCACGCGATGCCCGGGGCCGCCTCCGGGTTCTGTGTGTACAACGACGCGGCGATCGCCATCGCGCGGCTGCTGGAGCTGGGGGCCGAGCGGGTCGCGTACGTGGATGTGGACGTGCACCACGGGGACGGGGTGCAGGCCGCGTTCTGGGAGGACCCGCGCGTGCTGACGATCTCGGTGCACGAGCATCCGCGCACGTTGTTCCCGCAGTCCGGGTGGCCGCAGGAGACCGGCGGCGGGGCGGGGGAGGGGGCGGCGGTGAACCTGCCGCTGCCGGCCGGGACGGGGGACGCGGGGTGGGTACGGGCGTTCCACGCGGTGGTGCCGGAGCTGCTCGCGGATTTCCGGCCGCAGGTGCTGGTCTCCCAGCACGGGGCCGACACGCACTTCGAGGACCCGCTGGCACACCTCGCGGTCTCGCTGGACGCGCAGCGGGCGGTGCAGATGGCGTGCCATGAGCTGGCGCACGAGTACGCCGACGGGAAGTGGGTCGCGCTCGGCGGTGGCGGTTACGCCGTGGTGGACGTCGTACCCCGATCCTGGACCCATCTCGTGGCCATCGCCGCGGGGCGGCCCCTCGCGCCGGAGACGGTGATCCCCGAGGGCTGGCGCCAGGACGTCTACGCCCGCACCCGGCAACTCGGCCCCCAGCGGATGACGGACGGCCGCTGGCCGGTCCCCTGGTCCTCCTGGGAGGGTGGTTACGACCCCGCGGACCGCCTGGACCAGTCGGTCCTGGCGACCCGCCGGGCGGCGTTCCCGCTGCGGGGGCTGCTGCCCTAGGGTCCATTACGCCAACCGTGCGGAATACCCGGGTATTTCCCCTGCCCGGCCATCCCGTACGCCACCATCGCAAGCGTGTTGGCCTACCTGTCCGCCGCCGGGCTGGCCGGGGTCGTCGAGACCCCCCGGGAGCGGAGTCTGCGGAGGTACCGTCAGTTCGCGGCCCGCGATCCCCGCGCCCTGATCGGGATCGACCCGCAAGGGCCCTGGGGACTGCCGGAGCTGCTCGGCCTGATGGCGGACAGGTGTGGTGTCTCGGCCGATCCCCGGTACCTTTCGGGGCCGGACGCGATCGACCCGGCGCGGACGCTCGCCGCGCTGGACGCGTTCGCGGAAAGACTCGCGGCGGCAGCACAGCGTCACGCACCCGTGCTGTTCGGCACCGGCCACCCGCGCCCGCTGCTCGGTTTCTACGCCGCCCTCGCGGACGCCCTCTCGGCGGCGGGATGTGAGGTCCTCACCCCCGCGCAGGGTCGCTGTGTCGACATATTGACCCGGTTCGGTCTACGCACGCACCGCATCGACTACGTACGACGCGTCGCGTTGGTGCGGGAAACCGGCGCCGGGCGCCCCGGTTGTGAGCCTGGCGCGCACTGTCATTCACCGCTGCCCGTCCGGGTCGTGCTGGCGGCCGCCGCGGCCGCCGGCGGCCCGCTGCCCGAGCTGGTCGTCGGTGATCACGGCTGGCTCTGCGGCGCAGGTCAGCTGGGGTTCGAGGCGATCGGCCCGGCCGACGCCGACGATCCCGCGCCGTTCGTCGGCGAGGCGGAGGGCACCGTCGCCGTCGTCGTACCCCTGGACGACGGAGTCCGGTCTAGTCACTACCTGCCACTCACCCGCTACGTACTCAAACGCGCGTGTCTGTCACAGTAGGCCGCCGATGGGTGCACCTCTTCCCCACTCGCATCACCCGCCCCTAGTCTGGGGAGTGAGCACGCAGCGACGAAGAGTCACCGGAAGGGGAAGCCGGTGGCCGTCGAGTGCGGAAGGTGCAGGTGTGTCATGGCTGCAGCTGGCGAGAGGCCTCTGAACGAGGTTCAGTTCCTGACCGTGGCGGAGGTCGCCACGGTGATGCGAGTGTCGAAGATGACCGTGTACCGCCTGGTGCACAGCGGTCATCTGCCCGCGATCCGGGTGGGGCGGTCCTTCCGCGTCCCCGAGCAAGCGGTCCACGAGTACCTCCGCGACAGCTATGTGGGGGTGGAGACGGCCTGACGACCCCCTCCGGGGGGTCCCGGAGACCCTCGATTACGACCTCGGCGCTCGGTTGGGTAGGCTAGCCCCTCGTAGGTCGTGTGGGCCCATGGCGCCCAAACAACCGAGTGATGAGAAGTGAGCGAGGGTAGTCGTGGGCTCTGTTATCAAGAAGCGGCGCAAGCGGATGGCCAAGAAGAAGCACCGCAAGCTGCTCAAGCGCACGCGCGTTCAGCGTCGCAACAAGAAGTAAGCACGGTCCCCGCGTCCGCGCGGGCGCACCGTGAGCGACGCTCCGCGAGAGCGTGTCCTGTGGCCCTCCATCGGCAACGATGGAGGGCCACAGGCGTATCCCGGGTCATCCGGCCGACTCCAGCCGGGGAATTTCCGTCACCTCGCGCATCGGGCAGTCATCACAGTGCAACGTCCACCCGCTAAGTTGGCCCCCACGGGGAACGCGGAACGTGAGTCACGCGGGAAGAAAGGCGCTGATCTTGGGCAAGGTCGTGCTCGTCACCGGGGCGGCCCGGCAACTGGGCGGCCGGTTCGTGCGGCGGGTCCAGCGGGACCCGGAGGTCGAGCGGGTGATCGCGGTGGACGCGGTGCCCCCCGCGCACCGGTTGGGCGGGGCCGACTTCATCCAGGTCGACATCCGGCAGCCGACCATGGCCCGCGTCCTCGCCGAGACCGGCGCCGACACCGTCGTACACCTCGATGTGACGGGCACCGCGCTGGGCGGCGGCAGCCGGGCCACGGTCAAGGAGACCAACGTCATCGGCACCATGCAGCTGCTCGGCGCCTGCCAGAAGACGCCGGCGGTCGAACGGCTGGTGATCAAGTCCAGCACCAATGTGTACGGCTCCGCGCCGCGCGACCCCGCCGTGTTCACCGAGACCACCTCGGCCAAGTCGCTGCCCAGCGGCGGGTTCGCGAAGGACACCGTCGAGGTCGAGGGATACGTACGGGGGTTCGCGCGGCGGCGGCCCGACGTGGCCGTGTGCGTGCTGCGGTTCGCCAACATCCTGGGGCCGTCCGCGGACACCCCGCTCGCCTCGTACTTCGCGCTGCCGGTGCTGCCGACCGTGTTCGGCTACGACCCGCGGCTCCAGTTCGTGCACGAGGACGACGTGGTGGAGGTGCTGCGGCTCGCCTCGCACGAGCCGCGCCGGGGCACCCTCAACAGCGGGACCTTCAACATCGCCGGGGACGGGGTGCTGCTGCTGTCGCAGTGCTCGCGGCGGCTCGGGCGGCCCACGGTGCCGCTGCTGCTGCCCGCGGTGACCTGGGCCGGCTCCCTGGTCCGTACGCTGGGTATGACGGACTTCTCACCGGAGCAGTTCCGGCTGCTGACCCACGGGCGGGTCGTGGACACCGCCCAGATGCGCGAGACGCTGGGATTCACCCCCCGCTACACGACGGCGGAGACGTTCGCGGACTTCGCCCGCGTCCAGGGCACGGGGCTGCTGCCGCCGGAGGCCGTCGCGGGAGCCGTCGACCGGATCGCCGCGCTGGCCCTGCGGGGCGGCCGGCCCACGACGCACAGCGCCGACTAGCGCCAACCGAGGAGCGCGGTAACGATGGCGGACGCCAAGGTCATTCCCTTCGACGACGACCGGTCCCGGGGGAGCGGGAGCGGTGGCGGTCCACAGCGGTCCGGGAGACGGTGGAGCGCGGGCGCCCGGCGCGGCGGTCGCGGCGACGCCGGGTCCGGGTCCGGGGAGATGGGCGAGGTGCAGCGGTTGCCGGGGCGGGGTCCGGTGCGGGAGGACGGGCCGGTGGGCGAGGACGACACGCCGGTGGAGCGGCCCGCGCCCGGTGAGGAGGACGGCCTGGAGCGGCGGGTGGCGGCCGGGCTGGCGTTCCTGCGGCGACGGCTGACCGGGGACTACGAGGTCGACGACTTCGGGTACGACGCGGAGCTGACCGACCAGGTCCTGATGTCGATGCTGCGGCCGGTGTACGAGAAGTACTTCCGGGTCGAGGTGAAGGGCGTCGAGAACATCCCGGACAAGGGCGGGGCGCTGATCGTCGCCAACCACTCCGGGACGCTGCCGCTGGACGGGCTGATGATGCAGGTCGCGGTGCACGACCACCATCCGGCCGACCGGCATCTGCGACTGCTCGCGGCGGACCTGGTGTTCGTGCTGCCGGTGGTCAACGAGCTGGCGCGCAAGCTCGGGCACACCCTCGCGTGCGCGGAGGACGCGGAACGGCTGCTGGGCCAGGGTGAGCTGGTGGGGGTGATGCCCGAGGGGTTCAAGGGCATCGGGAAGCCCTTCAGCGAGCGGTACAAGCTCCAGCGGTTCGGGCGGGGCGGGTTCGTGTCGACGGCGATGCGGCAGGGCGTGCCGATCATTCCGTGTTCGATCGTCGGCGCGGAGGAGATCTATCCGATGATCGGCAACGCGAAGACGCTCGCGCGGGTGCTGGGCATCCCGTACTTCCCGCTGACGCCGACGTTTCCCTGGCTCGGGCCGCTCGGTGCGGTGCCGCTGCCGACGAAGTGGACGATCCAGTTCGGTGAGCCGATCTCCACGGACGGCTATCCGCCGGAGGCGGCCGAGGACCCGATGCTGATGTTCAATCTCACGGACCAGGTGCGGGAACAGATCCAGCACACGCTCTACAAGCTGCTGGTCCAGCGGCGATCGGTCTTCTTCTGACCGGCTTCTGACGACCGGTCGTACGACGATGGGGGCGCCCGCGCGAAATCGGGCGCCCCCACGGTCGTACTGCCCTAGTTCGCCTCGTCGTTGTCGATTCCCAGGCCCGGCAGGAGGCCGGGCAGGAGCGGGGGAAGGGTGACGTCGGGGGCGGGGCTCGGGGGTTTGGTGGTGGACGGGGTACTGCTGTCGCCGCTGGACCTCGGCGGGTCCAGCAGACCGCCGGTGCTGCCGCCGAGCAGTCCGTCGTCCGTGCTGCCGGTGGCGGTGCCGGTGGGGTTGCCGGTACCGGTGCGACCGGCGGACGGGGTGCGGTGGCTCGGCTGGGTCGACCGGTGGGTGCCGGGGGACGCCGGGCCGGAGTCCCGGCGCGTGCCGTCGCCGCCCTGGGAGGGCTGCTGCGGCAGCAGGGACTGCAACGGGGCGACCTCCTGGTCTATGGCGTCGAAGACCGACGACACCTGCTGTTTGACGTCCCCGAGCTGCACCGGAAGCTTGTCGCTGAGCGCGCTCCATGCCTCGCGATGGGACCGGGAGAACGTGGACAGCGCCTGGATCGGGCCCAGCTGGTCCGGGTCGGCCTCATAGGCCGCGTGCAGCAGCCGGTGGCCCTCGCTGACGTCGTGCTGCATCCCGGACAGGGTGCGGCGGATCTCGCCGATGGACTCGTGGTCGAGGTGGCCGCCGCGGCCGCGCTCCATCAGTCGGCGGGCCTCGCCGAGCCGGGTGGAGGCCTGGTCGAGGTAGACCTGGCCGCGCTGGTCCTCGCCGTCGCTGAGGTAGTTGAGCTTGAAGTCCTCGATGCCGCGTTTCAGTCCGTACAGCTGGTCGCCGGGCAGGGCGTGGGAGCTGGCGGCGGCGACCCCGCCGAAGGCCCCCGCGGCCACGCCCACGCTGAGCCCGCCGGCCGCGAGGCCCTTGGTCAGCCTGGACCGCGGCCGGAGTTTGCCCAACGGACTCGCCCGGTGCGCGCCCTTGGCCCTTCGCTGACCGGGTACGGTCGCGTCCCCCGCCCCGGCCCCCTCCTGGAGCATGGCCTCCATCGCGGCCACCAGCTGAGCGCGCTGGACGACCTTGACGTCGGGGTCGAGCTGCGGCCGGGGCAGCGCGCCGAGGCCGTCCGCGAGGGCCAGCAGCCGGCCCCGCTCGGTCAGTTCCTCGGTGGTCGGCGGGGAACCCGCCGGTGCGTCGGACTGCTCGGCCGCCGTGTCCCGGTCGGACTGCTCCTCCAGGGCCTGGGCGAAGGCGTTCGCCCGCCGGTGCGCCGATACGTTCGCGATCACTGGCGGCACCTCCTCTCGTCATGACGGTCGACTCCCCAGGGGGTCCTGAGGGTTGCACACCCCGACCGCTTCCACCCGATCGAGCGATGGGGCGGCAGGGACGTGACCACAGGGAGCCTGTATCCCGCTCAACGACTGGCGCGGCACTTGGGTTACGGACCCCGGATGATCCGTCCGGAACGCCAACGTGCCTTGACGGAAGGTGAGTTGGCGGTCGCCCGGAGTGGTGGGGCGGGGACGGGTGCTTTCAGCGGGCGTCGTCCGGCAGCAGCCGGGCGAGCGTGCGGACGGCGCGGTACTGGAGGGTCTTGATCGCACCCTCGTTCTTGCCCATGACCCGGGCGGTCTCCGCCACCGAGAGCCCCTGGAGGAAGCGGAGCGTCACGCACTCCTGCTGCTGCGGGTTGAGGCGACGTACGGCGTCCAGGAGCGCGGCGTTCGACAGGGACTCCAGGACGGAGTCCTCCGGGGAGCGCTCGACCTCGTTGGCGTCCAGCATCTCGCCGGTGGTGACCTCCAGGCGGAAGCGGCTGGACTTGAAGTGGTCGGCGACGAGGTTGCGGGCGATCGTCACCAGCCAGGCGCCGAAGTCGCGGCCCTGCCAGGTGAAGGTGCCGATCCTGCGCAGGGCGCGCAGAAAGGTCTCGCTCGTCAGGTCCTCGGCGGTCGCGCGGCCGCCGACGCGGTAGTAGATGTACCGGTAGACGGTGTCGCTGTACTGGTCGTACAGCCGTCCGAATGCCTCGGCCTCGCCCGCCTGGGCGCGCTCGACCAGGTCCATCATCCGGGCGCTGTCGCTGTCGGCGGCCGGCCGGCGGGCGGTGGTGGCGCCGCTCGTCCCGGCGGAGCGCCCTCGTCTGGCGACGGCGGCGCCGCCGTCGGCCAGTGCGTAGCACGGGCCCGTGGGTACGGCGGTGGCGAAGGCGGGGACGGCGAGCGCGGTGGGGACCAGGCCGCGCAGCGTCTCTTTGACCGTTGCGACAGATGCGCGCAGCGTAGCCAGGCCCGAGGCGTCAACCCCGACGTGTGGGTACACGGGACTCCCAGAGGCAGAGCTTTCATCACGTGCAGTGCGGAACCGTTCACCCGTCGTGGCGACGGAGGGGTACCGGTTTGCGTCTGAGGAGAATAACGCTTCGTACAGGCGCTGCTACACCGAGTTGCTCAAATCACCGATTGCGTCGCATCTGTAACCGATTGTTGCCACATCCCGTTACGCATCCTGATCATTTCTTGACCGAAAAAGGGCGTGTTTCGGTGAACTCCAGGACAAGTTGAAATGGCCGCGGCATAATTCCGGGCGCGTGGCGAAGCGCCCGGCGGGGGTGCGGGGAGCCGCGCGACCAGTCACGACGGTCATCGCTCGGAGGTCGGCCCGAACCCCGGCGGCGGTGGTCCGTACCGGGTCGACCGATACTTATCGGCGCCGGCGACTCAAAGCGATCGCCGCGGCGGTGCCGCCGGCGACCGCGCCGACGCCCGCCGCTGCCGGAATCCCCACCTTCGCCGCCTTGCGCCCCGTGCGGTAGTCCCGGAGCCGCCAGTCCTTCTCCCGCGCGTGCCTGCGCAGCTTCGCGTCCGGGTTGATGGCGTAGGGGTGGCCGACGAGGGACAGCATCGGGATGTCGTTGTGGCTGTCGCTGTACGCGGCGCAGCGGGCGAGGTCCAGGCCCTCCGCCGAGGCCAGCGCGCGCACCGCCTCCGCCTTCGCGGGCCCGTGCAGCGGCTCGCCCACCAGCCGGCCGGTGTAGACGCCGTCCACCGACTCCGCGACCGTCCCGAGCGCCCCGGTCAGGCCCAGCCGGCGCGCGATCACCGTCGCGATCTCCACCGGCGCCGCCGTGACCAGCCACACCTTCTGCCCCGCGTCGAGGTGCGCCTGCGCGAGGGCACGGGTGCCCGGCCAGATCCGGTCGGCCATGTACTCGTCGTAGATCTCCTCGCCGATGGTCTGCAGCTCGGCGACGCGGTGGCCCTTGACGATGGACAGCGCCGAGTCGCGCGCGTCCTGCATGTGCTCGGGGTCCTCGACGCCGGCCAGCCGGAACCATGCCTGCTGCCAGGCGAACCGGGCCAGGTCGCGGGTCTCGAAGAACTTCCGCTTGTACAGGCCCCGCCCGAAGTGGAAGATCGCGGCGCCCTGCATCACGGTGTTGTCGAGGTCGAAGAACGCGGCCGCGTGGACGTCGCCGATCACCGGGAACTCCGGTTCGTCCGCGTCGGCCCGCGCGGTCTCCCGCGTCTCCTCCGAGGACTTGCGTGCGGCCTCCGCCGAGGCCTCGCCTGCCAACACGCTCCGCGCCGTGGCGGAGCGCCTACGGGGAGTGAGCCATCCGAGAGCGGCCATGCCGTGAGCATAGCCAGTCCGTCCGGTGCTTCCGGAGCCGAGAGGTTCGAACCCCGTGAACTCTGGGTGAGGCGAGGGTTAAACCGGTTGCGCGGGGCGGCGCGCGAGAATGGCCGGTATGAGTCCACTCTTCCGACGCAAGAGCGAGAAGACCGAGCCCGGTGAGCGGCTGGTCACGCTGATCCGCAAGCCGGGCTGCCATCTGTGCGACGACGCGCAGGCCGTGATCGAGAAGGTCTGCGGGGAACTCGGGGTCCCCTGGGACCAGAAGGACATCAGCGAGGACAAGGAGCTGTACGACCGCTACTGGGAGCAGATCCCCGTCGTACTCGTCGACGGTGAACAGCACACCTTCTGGCGCGTGAACGCCGACCGGCTTCGTCGCGCACTGACCGAGTAGTCCAACTGATCCCTAAAGTCGCTTAGGATCTACGGGCGGTTAGGTCTCGGGGGCGGGATTCGTGAGGAGCGTGTGCGGTTTTGCCCCCAGTAACGAAGGTGCGCCGGTGTGTGTGCGCCGGTTCCCGCCAACGGCGCGAAAGGCGCGTGACCCCGGTCACTTCTGCCGGGCAAATCGGACACCATCTTTGTGCACGCGTTCACAAAGACATAGCCTGCTTTCGACGGGGCGGTCTGGGGAGCTATGACCGCCCGCAGCCCCGCTCTACCCGCAGGAGCACCGTGGCAACTGGCCGAACACACCGACCGGCGACCCGCAGCCGAGGGATTCCCGAGGCCACCGTCGCCCGGCTTCCCCTGTACCTCCGAGCCCTGACCGCGCTGTCCGAGCGCTCGGTACCCACGGTCTCCTCCGAGGAGCTGGCCGCGGCCGCGGGGGTCAACTCCGCCAAGCTGCGCAAGGACTTCTCTTACCTGGGCTCCTACGGAACGCGCGGTGTCGGCTACGACGTGGAGTATCTCGTCTACCAGATCTCCCGCGAACTCGGCCTCACCCAGGACTGGCCGGTTGTCATCGTCGGTATCGGTAACCTCGGCGCCGCCCTCGCCAACTACGGCGGGTTCGCCTCCCGCGGCTTCCGGGTCGCCGCGCTGATAGACGCCGACCCGGGGCTGACCGGCAAGCCGGTCGCGGGCATCCCCGTGCAGCACACCGACGACCTTGAGAAGATCATCAAGGCCGACCGGGTCTCCATCGGCGTCATCGCCACCCCGGCCGGCGCCGCCCAGCAGGTCTGCGACCGGCTCGTGGCCGCCGGGGTCACCTCCATCCTGAACTTCGCGCCGACCGTCCTGTCCGTGCCGGACGGCGTCGACGTGCGCAAGGTCGACCTGTCGATCGAACTCCAGATCCTCGCCTTCCACGAGCAGCGCAAGTCCGGCGAGGAGATCGCGGCCGGTGAGGGCGCCAAGGCCGCCGCCGCGGTCACCCCGCCCGGCGACTCCTCCGACCAGGGGCCCGACGGGGACGTACCCGCCGTGATGCCGGCATGAGCCTCCTCGTCGTCGGACTGAGCCACCGCAGTGCCCCGGTCAGCGTGCTGGAGCGGGCGGCGCTGAGCGCGGACGCCCAGACCAAGCTGCTGCACGACACGGTCGCCGCCGAGCCCGCCACCGAGGCCTCGGTGCTCGCCACCTGCAACCGCATCGAGCTGTACGCCGACGTGGACAAGTTCCACGCCGGTGTCGCCGAGCTGTCCACGCTGCTCGCCCAGCACAGCGGCGTCGGCCTGGAGGAACTGACCCCCTACCTGTACGTCCACTACGAGGACCGGGCCGTCCACCACCTCTTCTCGGTGGCCTGCGGACTGGACTCGATGGTCGTCGGCGAGGGCCAGATCCTCGGCCAGATCAAGGACTCCCTGGCCCGCGCCCAGGAGCTGCACACGGCCGGCAAGCTGCTGAACGACCTGTTCCAGCAGGCGCTGCGGGTCGGCAAGCGCGCCCACTCCGAGACCGGCATCGACCGCGCGGGTCAGTCGCTGGTCACCTTCGGTCTCGAACAGCTGGCCACCGGCATCGCCGTACCCGCCTGGGCGCGGGGCAAGAAGGCGCTGGTCATCGGCGCCGGCTCGATGTCCTCGCTGGCCGCCGCCACGCTCGCGCGGGCCGGGGTCGCCGAGATCGTCGTGGCCAACCGCACCTTCGACCGCGCCGAGCGCCTCGCCGAGATCCTGGTGGCGGCCGACGACAACACGGTGACCGCCCGTGCGGTACGGATGGCCGCCGTGCCGGACGAGCTGACACGTGCCGACGTCGTCGTCTCCTGTACCGGGGCGACGGGCCTGGTGCTCACGGCGGAGTCGGTCGCGCAGGCGGTCGAGGGCCGCACCGGGCAGCCGCTCGTCGCCGACACCGCCGACACCGCCGTGCGGACCGAGACCCCGCAGCCCGCCGCCGACGAGAACTGCCCCCTCGACCTGGCCGCCGCACAGCCCGGCTTCTCCGTCATGGGCGAGGCCGCCGTGGCCGGGATGGACGCGGCCACGCTGGAGCAGCACGCGACGTGGGCCGCGGGAGGCAACACGCGCACCGCGGGCGGCCGTACCCCCGAGGCGGACGCCGAACTGATCACCGCGCTCGCCGCGACCGCCGCCACCGTGGGCCGGATCCCCGAGCGGCGCCGCCCCGAGCCGGTCGCCGAGCGTCCCGCGCCCGCCGTCTTCCTCCTCGACCTGGCCATGCCCCGCGACATCGACGCGGCCGTGCACCGCCTGGCCGGGGTGCGGCTGGTGGACATCGAGTCGCTCGCCGAGGCCTCCGCGGACGCGCCGATGGCGGCCGACGTGGACCAGGTCCGGCGTATCGTCTCCGACGAGGTCGCGGCCTTCGGGGCGGCCATGAGGGCGGCGCACATCACGCCGACCGTGGTCGCGCTGCGCACCATGGCCGCCGACGTCGTCGCCGCCGAGGTCGGGCGCCTGCACGGCCGTCTGCCCGAGCTGGACGAACGCCAGCGCGGCGAGATCCGCCAGGCCGTGCACCGGGTCGTCGACAAGCTGCTGCACGCGCCGACCGTGCGGGTCAAGCAGCTCGCGGCCGAGCCCGGCGGCGCCGGGTACGCGGACGCGCTGCGCACCCTGTTCGACCTCGACGCCGAGACGGTCGCCTCCGTCTCCCGGGCCGAGGACAGCACAGAAACGAAGGACCGACCGGCATGAGTGACAAGGCACTGCGACTGGGGACCAGGCGGAGCAAGCTCGCCATGGCCCAGTCCGGGCAGGTGGCGGAGGCCGTGCGCCGGGTGACCGGGCGACCGGTCGAGCTGGTCGAGATCACGACGTACGGCGACACCTCCCGCGAGCATCTCGCGCAGATCGGCGGCACCGGCGTGTTCGTCACGGCGCTGCGCGACGCGCTGGTGCGCGGCGAGGTCGACTTCGCCGTTCACTCGCTCAAGGACCTCCCCACCCAGCAGCCCGCGGAGCTGGTCCTGGCCGCGCTGCCGGTGCGCGAGGACCCCCGGGACGTGATCGTCGCGCGCGACGACCTGAAGTTCACCGACCTGCCGCGCGGCGCCCGCATAGGCACCGGCTCCCCGCGCCGCATGGCGCAGCTGAACGCGTACGCCCGCGCGCACGGCCTGGACATAGAGACGGTCCCGATCCGCGGCAACGTGGACACCCGCATCCGGTACGTCCGGGACGGCGAGCTGGACGCGGTCGTGCTGGCGGCCGCCGGGCTCAACCGGCTCGGCCGCATCGAGGAGGCGACCGACTTCCTGTCGGTCGACACGGTTCTGCCCGCCCCCGGCCAGGGGGCCCTGGCGATCGAGTGCGCGGCCCAGCGCGCGGACCTGATCGCGGCGCTCGGCGAGCTCGACGACCCGTTCACGCGGGCCGCCGTGACCGCCGAACGGTCACTGCTCGCCGCCCTGGAGGCCGGTTGCAGCGCACCTGTGGGTGCGTTGGCCGACTTGTTGGGGGGCGGGCAGATTGTCAAGGAAATGCGCCTGCGCGCCGTCGTCGGGACCACCGACGGCACCCGCATGGTGCAGTTGTCCACCACCGGTCCCGTGCCCCGGACGCACGAGGGTGCGCTGGCACTCGGTAGCGACCTCGCCACCGAGATGCTCGCCCAGGGCGCGGCCGGTCTGATGGGGGAGCGAGCACATTGAGCCCCACCGCCCTTCCTGCCGCCGGTCCGGAACACGGGCACGTCACCTTCCTCGGTGCCGGACCCGGGGATCCGGGACTGCTGACTCTGCGCGCCGTGGAGGCACTGTCGAACGCGGACGTCCTGATCGCCGAGCCCGACGTGCTCGATGTGATCCGGACGCACGCACGGCAGGGCGTCTCCGTCGTGCACACCGACGGGAACCTGTCCACGTCGCCGCCGGGCACGCCGCAGCTCACGGTGGTTGACGGCACGTCAGCCACCGCCGCTGCCCCGTCTCCTGCCCGGGATGCCGCTCATCTTGTCATGGAGGCCGCGCGGGGCGGCAGGCGGGTCGTACGTGCGGTGTCCGGTGACCCCGGGCTCGACACGGACGCCGCCGAGGAGATGCTCGCCTGCGCCGCCGCCGGGGTGCCCTTCGAGGTCGTACCCGGCGTCGCGGCCGCGGTCGGTGTCCCCGCCTACGCCGGTGTGCCGCTGCGGGACGCCGACGGCGCGGACGTCCGGTTCGTGGACGCCCGTACCGCCTCCGACCGCTGCTGGACCGAGGTGGGCGCCTCCGACGGCACGGTGGTCGTCTCCACGACCCTGGACGCGGTGGCCGCCGCGGCGGGCGAGCTGGTCTCGGCCGGCCGCAAGCCGGACACCCCGCTGACGGTCACCATCGCCGGTACGACGACCCGCCAGCGCACCTGGACCGCCACCCTCGGCACCATCGCGCAGACGCTGAAGCAGGCGAAGGTGCTGCCCTCGCCGGACGGCGGCCGCCCGGTGATAGCGGTGGTCGGCGAGCGCTCCGCCGCCGCCCGGCGGGACCAGCTGTCGTGGTTCGAGTCCAAGCCGCTGTTCGGCTGGAAGGTGCTCGTGCCGCGGACGAAGGAGCAGTCGGCTTCCCTCTCCGAGCAGCTGCGATCCTACGGCGCGGTGCCGCACGAGGTCCCGACCATCGCGGTGGAGCCGCCGCGCACGCCCCAGCAGATGGAGCGCGCGGTCAAGGGCCTGGTCACCGGCCGCTACGAGTGGATCGCCTTCACCTCGGTCAACGCGGTGAAGGCCGTACGGGAGAAGTTCGAGGAGTACGGCCTTGACGCTCGGGCTTTTGCGGGTATCAAGGTGGCTGCGGTGGGTGAGCAGACGGCTCGCGCGCTGATCGCCTTCGGCGTCAAGCCGGACCTGGTGCCGTCGGGTGAGCAGTCGGCGGCGGGCCTCCTGGAGGACTGGCCCCCCTACGACCCGGTCTTCGACCCGATCGACCGCGTCTTCCTGCCCCGCGCCGACATCGCCACGGAGACGCTGGTGGCCGGCCTGATCGAGCTGGGCTGGGAGGTCGACGACGTCACGGCGTACCGCACCGTGCGCGCCTCGCCCCCGCCGGCCGAGACCCGCGAGGCGATCAAGGGCGGCGGCTTCGACGCGGTCCTGTTCACCTCGTCCTCCACGGTCCGCAACCTGGTCGGCATCGCGGGCAAGCCGCACAACGTGACGGTGATCGCGTGCATCGGCCCCGCGACGGCGAAGACGGCCGAGGAACACGGCCTCCGTGTCGACGTCATGGCCCCGGAGCCCTCGGTGCAGAAGCTGGCCGCGGCCCTGGCCGACTTCGGCGCGAAGCGCCGCGACGCGGCGCTGGAGTCGGGGGACCCGGTGACGCGTCCGAGTGAGCGTCGGCCGGGTGCGCGCAGGCGTCGTTCGACGACCTGACCCACGGATGCCGCAAGCGTCCCGCACCCCCGCGTGGTGCGGGACGCTTGGCGTTCCCGGGTTCGACCGCTGGTCGGAGGAACCACCCCTCCGGTTGTCAGTACTCTGGCCCCATGGTCGAGGTGGGGGTGAGCGAGCTGCGTCGCAGCCGCGACAGACTGGCGGGGCAGGCGCGGGCCGCCGAACAAGCGGGGGAGATTCCGGCGAGCGGGCTGCTGTTGTTCTACGCGGCTGAGTGCGGCCTGAAGGCCGAGTTGCTGCGCGGCGTCCTCAACCGCAATGACACAGCGGGTCTGCCGAGCGATCTGCGCTCGCACGATCTGCGGCGCTTGGCCAAGGCGCTGAATCTGAAGGATCCCGGGCCCGGTCCCGACCCGCTGAGGTGCCGACGGCACAGAGGCGGTACCTGGATCGAGTGCCGCGAACTGCACGAGGCGTGGCGTTATGGTGCAGAGCTGCGTGCGGATGATCAGAAAGCGGCGCTGGAAGCCCTGAAGTCGCTGCTGAACGACGCCAGGAAGGGAACTTGAGCGTTATGGCCGAGAGGCTCTTTACCTGGGTCGACGTGGACGCCCACCTGGCACAGGCCGCGATCACGGGCGAGTGGCCCGCCTGGCTGCTGGAGGCCGACGCCTGGTGGGACGGGCTGGAGCTGTCCGTGCGGCCGGGGACCGCGGAGGCCGAGGTCCAGGAGTGGCTGGACGGCTTGTTCGGCCTGGGCTCCATCGCACAACGAGACGGCGTCCTCGAACTGGGCCTGGACCGGCCCGGCTCCCACGCCCCGGCCGCCCTTGAGGTGAGGCTCATCGAGGCGGGGCAGCGTGAAGAGGTGACGCGGCGCCCCCGACTCAGCGAGCGGCGTGTCATCCGGGAACTGGGCGAGTCGCTGCCCCGTCCCCAGAGTGCCGAATTCCGGGGCGGCAAGCAGCTCATCGCCTTCCACTCCTTCAAGGGCGGGGTGGGGCGTACGTTGCACACGGTGGCGTTGGCCGATCACCTGGCCATGCGGGGACAGCACGTCCTCCTCGTCGACGCGGACCTGGAGGCACCGGGCATCACCTGGATGTACCAGGCACAGCATGGTCGCTGCGACATCGCGTACGAGGACCTCCTCGCGCTGCTGCACTCGTCCCAGCAGGGCGACGCGACGCGGGCCGTGGAGATCGCCGCAGCCTTTCTGCCGAACCAGCGAGTGTCGAGGTATCCGGGTACCGGATGCGTGACGGTGCTGCCCGCCAGCCGGCGGGCGCGGCTCGGTCCGCCACGGATCGCTCCGGCAGACTTGCTGACCGAAGACCGGTCGCCGTACTTCCTGAGTGAGTCGCTCGCCGCGCTGGCCGAGGCGGCCGGCGCGGACACGGTCGTCCTCGATCTTCGGGCGGGCGCGTCCGAACTGGCTGCCCCGATCCTGCTCGACCCCCGCGTCATGAGGGTGTTCGTCACCACGATCAGCAGCCAGTCCCTTCAAGGCACCGAAGCGCTGATCCGGCAGCTGGGCGGGCAGTCGCCGGCCGTGGCCGGGATCGATCCCGCACCGGGTGCCGTCATCACCCAGTACCGGTTGGACGTTCATGACGGCCAGGCCGAGCAAGCGCGGACGCGGCTGTCCGCCGCCCTGTCGACAACCTTCGCAGTGCCGGAGACGGCGGGGGAGGGGACTCCCTCTCCGGACGAGCTGGCTGTGGATGAACAGGTCCTCACCGAACCGGTGTTGAGCCCCTTCCGCGAGGAACTGCTCGCCCTGCCGCAGAGCTGGGACGCGGTGCTGGAGGTAGTGCGGCGGTGCGGACTGCCGGACCTGCTGGAAGAGTTCGCCCCCGGCGCGACGTTCTCCGGTTTCCTCCACGTGCGGGAAGAGGCGCCCGACAGGCTGGACGACCGTCGGCATGCCCTGGCGGCCGGCGCGGGCCGCTTGGTCTTCGCCGAGCAACACGGCACGGACTTGGGCCTCAAGTTCCTCACCACCGAGCCGGTCCGCCGACTCATCGCCGACCACAGCACCGACCTCCCTGTGGCGGTCGTGGTGGGCGCCAAGGGGTCGGGCAAGACGTTCACCTTCGCGCGGATGTGTGCCCAGAAGACGTGGGAGCGCTTCGCCGCTGAGAACGATCAGCAGGTCCAGCGCTCCGCGCGAGTGGTGCCCGTGCTGGACCCCGCAAACATCGCGGAAGAGGGTGCCGCGTCACCCCAGCAGTTGCGCGACGCGGCGGCGGGCGGCACCGGCATCACCGCGGACGAGATCCGTGCACATCTCAATGCCGGTCTGCGCCACGAGCGTGCGGAGGAAGCGGAGTTCTGGCGCGACCGCTGGCTGGAGTGCCTGGCTCGCGCGGCGGGCGCGGCCGAGGCCGACCCCGCCCAGGACTTCCTCATCCTGACCAATCACGCGTCGGACGCCCAACTGTTCGTCATCGACGGACTGGAGGACTGGCTGGAGACGCTGGACTCCGAGCCCAAACGCATCGCCCTGCGGGCGCTGTTGATGGAGGTCCCGGCCTGGCTGCGCCGACTGCGCAGCCGCTCGCTCGGCGTCGTTGTCTTCGTACGGCAGGACTTGGTCCGCACGGCGATCCGACAGAACCTCGGACAGTTCCTTGACCGCTACTCGCCCTACGAACTTCGCTGGGACACCGAGGACGCACTGCGGCTTTCCTTGTGGGTGGCGGTGAACACGGGCGCGGTCGGAGAGCCGTCCCGGGCGATCGCGGACATGGGCTTCGACGAGATCGTCGGCGATCTGCTGCCGTTGTGGGGAGCGAAGCTGGGCACGGACGCCTCCCGGGAGGCCTGGACCGAGCGGTGGGTGCCGGCGGCCCTCGCGGACTTCAAGGAGCAGATCCAGGCACGCGACGTCGTGCGCTTCCTGTGCGAGGCGGCCAAGGCGTCCGTGGGTGACGGTCGCTGGTCCGACCGAGTACTGACCCCGGCGGCGATGCGCAGGGCACTGGTGGCGTGCAGCCGTGCCAAGGTCGAGGAGATCGGCCAGGAGAACCCCCGTCTGGGGAAGCTTCTTCGGCACATGTCGAGTTTCTCGGAGTCGGTGAAGATGCCGTTCGAGGCGTCCGACGTCGGTCTGCGTCCCGACGAGGTGGAAGCCCTCGAAGAGTGGGGCGCGCTGGCCAGGGACACGGACGGGCGCTATCGGATGCCCGAGATCTATCGGCATGCCCTGGGTTTCCGCACGCAGGGGAGGGCTCGGGTCGTCAGGGGGCTGTGACCGCGGCGTGTTCGCCGACGTGGCCTGCACCAGGAGTTCCGGTGCAGGCCAGGGCTGTTCGCCGCATCAGCGGCCGGCGGCGTACGGCAGGAAGCTCGCCCAGGTGGTGGGGGTGAGGGTGAGGCGGGGGCCGGTGGGGTTCTTGGAGTCGCGGACGAGGATGTGGTCCGGGATGGTGGCCACCTCGACGCAGGACGGGCCGTCGTCCGTGCTGTAGCTGCTCTTTATCCACTCCAGCTTGGGGCTCATGTCTCTCCAAGTACTTTGTCGATAAGGGCCAGTGACTCCCTTGGCGTGAGAGCCTGCGCTCGGATGATCCCATAGCGCATGTCGAGGACGATGGTCTCCTTGGGGTTGCAGAAGACTCGACTGACGAGCGGTGCTTCACTGAGCCCCACGCTGGTCCCGTCCTTGAGTTTGAGCAGCCGGAACAGACCGCTGAGGCCCGAGTTCTCTTCGCTGCCGAGGGGAAGGACTTGCAGGTCCACGTTGGGCAACTGGGCCACCTCCAACAGTCGTTCGAGCTGCCCGCGCATCACCATCTTCCCCCCGATCAGCCGCCGCAGCGTCGACTCGCACAGCACAAAGCTGAAGAGCGGCTCGGCCGTTTTGGCGCTGATGATCTCCTGACGAGCCAGTCGCGCGGCCACCCGCCGCTCCAACTCGTCCACGGTGAACGGTGGCCGTCGTGATCCGATGACGGCCCGCGCGTACTCCCGGGTCTGGAGAAGCCCGTCCACCACGGAGTTGTTGTAAGAACTGATCACCACCGCCTCGGCCTCAAGGCGCTTCACGTCCCGCACCTTTTTCGGGTACCGGACCTCTTCCAGGTCGGCCTTCATCGCGGAGATCCTGCCGTCGGCCCCCAACGCCTCGTCCGCCGCGTCGAGATACTCGGGCCGGGGGATACGCCGCCTGCGCTCCACGGAGGAGACGAGTTCCTCCCCGTACCCGATCAACGCTCCGAACTCGGTCTGGGTGAGGCCCGCCGCCTCGCGCCACAGCTTCAGCTGCCGGGCGACCGTGCGCATCACGGCCCCGGCCTCCTCGTCCTCCAGCTCCGCGTCCCAGTCGCTCACATCTGCCACCCTCCCGACGTCCCTCCCGGGTCCAACCGTGGGTGCCCGTGCCCGGTCACGCCGTACAGGCCGGACGGAACCGGACGGCTCACGGACAGGCACTGGTCGCACGGGCCACGAATATTCACAGGCTACGCAGGTACGGACACGCTGCGTGATGTGAATCAGCGAAGTCAGCAGACCGTGATGGCGCGGACGCCCCCGCACCAGTTCTCCGTGCCGCTGTCGGCCACCCGCCGAGGCGCCCGCCTGGCCAGGCTCCTCGCGGCCGAGCAACTGGACTCGTGGGGCGTCCCGTTGGACCCGGCCCGCCTGATCGTGGCGGAACTCGCGACGAACGCGGTGCTGCACGGCAGGGTCCCGGGCCGCCTCTTCCGCCTGACCCTGACGGTGCCTGTCGCGGGCCTCCTGCGCGTCGAACTCACGGACACCCGCGCCGAGGCCCTCCCCGTGCGCGCGTCCGCCCCCGCCGCCCCCTCCGAGTCCGGTTACGGCCTCCTCCTGGTCGAGACCCTGTCCGACCGCTGGGGCGTCCGCCTGGGCCCGGTACCGTGCAAGACGGTGTGGGCGGAGTGCGCGTTCGCTCCGCTCGGCTCCTCCGCCGGCCGGTCGGTGGAGAGGGGCGGAAACCTGGTGGAAGTCGCCCCGCGACCGGGCGAGGATCGCTCATGACGCGCCGACGAAAGGGCAGCCATGGGGGACGGTCCGCCGAGGGAGCTGATCCACCTCGCCGATGACGAGGGGAACAGCGTCAGGGTCGACGTGCTGGGGCGCAGCCCCAGGTGGGCCGCCGGGCTCGATGCCGAGATCGTCGTCAGGACGCCGTTCGTGTCCGGTCGTCTCGACCTCGGGTTGTACCGCTCGCGGCTGGAGCGCTGGGACGAGGCGCTGGACCGGCTCGACGCCGGGCAGGACGCGGCCTGGATGGAGATGGGCAGGGGGCCGTCCCTGTCCGTCCGGCTCGACGGCGAGCGCGGGTGTCCGGAGGTGGTGGTGGAGGACGGGTCCGGGTCCATGGTCACCGTGCGCGTCCCGGTCGTCCCGCCGGACGACTGGATCGCCGACCACCGCCGGCGGCTGCGCCGGGTGAGGGAGCACTGGGTTCCGCTGTTGTCGGGGTGAGCGGACGCCGTCCGGGGCCTGTGGGCGTCCGTGCGGGCGCCCACAGGCCGAAGCGCCTTACGGGGTCGTGCAGTCGAGGGTGCCGGACGGGAGGTCGGCGCCGGACGACGACGTCGCGGTGAAGCCGAACGTCGTACTGCCGTCCGCCGGGATCGTGCCGTTGTAGTCGGCGTTGGCGACCGTCACCGCGCCGCCCGAGCCGGTGGACAGGACGCCGTTCCACACGCTGCTGATCGTCGTGCCGCTGCCCGGGGTCCAGCCCACGTGCCAGCCGCTGATCGGCGCGGTGCCGTGGTTCATCACGGTGACCGTGGCCTGGAAGCCGCCGCTCCAGGAGCTGTCCACGTTGTACGTGGCCATGCAGGAGCCGCTGCCGGTCGGGGGAGGCGTGGTGCCGCCGCCGTCCGGGGGCGGGGTCGTGGTGCCGCTGTCGCGGATGCCGGTGACCTCGCCGTTGCCGCCGTCGAAGACGATGTCGGAGCAGGAGAAGAAGTTCTCGTTGCTGTCCGAGCGCACCCACTGGATGAACATCATCGCGTCGCCCGAACGACCGGAGGGCAGCGCCTGGTTCCAGTAGTAGTGACCGCCGTCCGTGCCGGGCGAGCCGGACGCGGGCGGGTTGGTGACCGTCGAGGCGAGCTGGAGGTCCGACCAGGCGAGCGGGGTGGTCGGCGACCAGCCCTGCCTGGTGAAGTAGACCCGGAACTCACCGGGGTGCTGGGCCCAGTTGCTGTACTGGAGCTGGATGGTGGAGCCCGAGGTCAGGTGCGTCCTGGGCCAGTCGGCGCGGGCCAGGTCGTAGCCGCTGAAGTCGTACGGCGACTTGTCGCCCGCGCTGCATATGGTGCCGTCCGGGACGTAGCCCTCGCCCCGGCCGGCGGCGTTGGAGTCCAGCACCGCGAACCAGTTGTAGAGCGAGTTCGACCCGCTCTGCGCGATGGCCGCCGCACAGGCCGGGTTGGTCGGGTCGACCGCGCCGGTGCTGGTGATGGCGTCCTTGTAGCAGAGGTAGGTGCGCGAGCCGGGGAACATGGCGACGCCGTGGGCCGACGCGGTCCCCGAGCCGAGGAGGATCAGCCCCAGGGCGGAGATCGTGGCGGCGACCGCGGCCAGCAGGGCCGCTGTTCTGCTGCGTCTGATCATGGGGGGAGAAGACCTTTCGCAGATCGACTTGTGCAGGACAGGTGCGTGTGCGAAGTGCCGTGGGAGCGCTCCCACCCTTGGGAGGATAGGGTTGCGTAAACCATATGTAAACGGCCTGGACAAAGGACGGGCCCGGGTGGGACGGCTTGGCCGTCCCACCCGGGCCGATCGAGCGCGGTCGAGCCGCGGCCGTTACGCCGCCGTGCCGCCCGCGTAGTCGCCGCTGAACGTCGTCTCGATGGTCTGCGCCACCGGCTGGGCCACGCCCGTACCGGTCAGGATGATGCCCAGCTCCCGGTTGTTGCTCAGGGAGTTGCTGCTGATGTTCATGGAGCCGGCCTCCACCGCCTGGGTGGACAGGCCGTAGTCCGCGACCATGGCCTTGGCGTGGATGTAGAAGCCGTTCGGGTCGGAGTAGCCGACCACCGTGCCGCCCGCGGCCTTGACCGCCGAGACCTGGCTGGCGTAGTTGGAGGGGTTCTCCAGTACGACGCGGACCTTCACGCCGGCCTTGGCGCGCGCCACGATCGCGTTGACGACCGTGCTGTCGCTGAACTCCAGCTCCTGCACGTCGAGCGTCTTGGTCGCGGCGTTGATGAAGGACACCAGCCGGCTGCGGGAGTCGGTGGGGGACCACAGGAGGTGGTCGCCGTCGGTGGGGGTGATCGAGGTGCCGGCGTAGTCGGCGTCGAAGACCTTCTCGATCGCGGCGACATCGCGGGTGTCGTCGGTGAAGACGCCGTAGTCACGGCTGGTCGTGTAGTACTGCGAGGTCAGGTTGCCGGTCATCACCAGGGACTTGACGCCGTCCACGGTGATCGTCTTCTGGTGGGTGTAGACGTAGGCCGAGGAGGACCAGGCCACGCCCACGCCCGCGTTCGTCAGCGTCGTGTACGCCGAGTTGTTGGCGGTCTTGTGCGCCTGGTCCAGGACGACCCGGACGGTGACGCCCTTGTTCTCAAGGGCCACGAGGTCGTTGACCGCCGTCGTGTCCTCCAGCTCGTACATCGTCATGTCGAGCTTGGTGGTGGCCGAGTTGATGAAGTCGTAGATCGTCGGCTGGCCGGTGCCGGCCTGGGAGAAGGCGAACGCCGAGTAGCTCGCCGCGTTCGCGGGGACGGCGGCGACGGCGACGGTGGCGGCGCCGGCGGCGAGGGCGATGGCGGCGCGGGTGAGGGCCTTCCGCAGCATTGCGTGACTCCTTGTGGGATGCGGGAGTGGGGGGCGGGTGGGTGTCGGGTGCATGACACCACGCGCGTAGAACGCTGGGGAGGCGTGCGGATCGAGAGATGACCAGGGGGGCGCAAAGACTCGGTATCGTGGTTCCGGTTTGCCCCTCAATGCCGGACCGAGGGCCCGACAGGGCGTCGGTAAAGGAGGGGGGTGGGCGGGCGTAGCGTAGGAGACATGACGAAGTACGGATCTTTCCCCGGTACGCGTCCCCGGCGGCTGCGCACCTCGCCCGTCATGCGGCGGATGGTCGCCGAGACGCGCCTGCACCCCGCCGACCTGATCCTCCCCGCGTTCATCCGCGAGGGCGTCAGCGAACCCGTGCCGATCGCCGCGATGCCCGGCGTCGTCCAGCACACCCGCGACAGCCTGAAGAAGGCCGCGCTGGAGGCCGTCGAGGCCGGGATCTCCGGGATCATGCTGTTCGGCGTGCCGGAGGACGGCAAGAAGGACGCCCAGGGCACGGCCGGGACCGACCCCGAGGGAATCCTCCAGGTCGCCCTGCGCGACGTGCGCGCCGAGGTCGGCGACGACCTGCTCGTCATGTCCGACCTGTGCCTGGACGAGTTCACCGACCACGGGCACTGCGGTGTGCTGGACGCCGAGGGCCGGGTCGACAACGACGCGACCCTGGAGCGGTACGCCGAGATGGCCCAGGTGCAGGCCGACGCGGGCGCCCACATCGTCGGTCCCAGCGGGATGATGGACGGTCAGATCGGCGTCATCCGCGACGCGCTCGACCAGATCGGCCGCGAGGACGTGGCGATCCTCGCCTACACCGCGAAGTACTCCTCCGCCTTCTACGGCCCCTTCCGCGAGGCCGTCGCCTCCTCGCTCCAGGGCGACCGCCAGACGTACCAGCAGGACCCCGCCAACTGGCGCGAGTCCCTGCGGGAGTTGGAGCTGGACCTCGCCGAGGGCGCGGACATGGTCATGGTCAAGCCGGCCGGGCCGTACCTCGACATCCTCGCGCGGGTCGCGGACGCGGTGGACGTGCCGGTCGCGGCGTACCAGATCTCCGGCGAGTACTCGATGATCGAGGCCGCGGCCGAGAAGGGCTGGATCGAGCGGGACCGGGCCATCTTCGAGACCCTGACGGGGATCAAGCGGGCCGGGGCGCGGAACATCCTCACGTACTGGGCGACCGAGGCGGCGCGGAAGCTGCGCTGAGGCGCGGGAGTCTCCGAGGGGTGAGCGGCCGGGGGGTGAGCGGCCGACAGGCCGAGCGGCCGGGGGGCTGACCGTGCGGAACCAACTCGGCGTCGACCACAACAGTCACGTCCTGGAGAACGTCCTCACCCACGTCGCACCGGCGCTCGGCCGGCGCTGACCTGGCCCTGACCCGCGGGAGTCGCCGTGCGCAAGATCCTGATCGTCGGTGGGACCGGCTACACCGGCACCAACATCGCGGCCGAGGCCGTCGCCCGGGGCCACGAGGTGGCGTCGTACGCGCGGTCGGCCCCCAAGGCCCCGGTCGACGGGGTGACGTACGCGCGGGGTGCGGCCGACGACGCCGCGCGGCTGGTCCCCGGCCAGGACGCGGTGGTCGCGGCCCTGTCGCCGCGCGGCGACCTGGTGGGCCGGCTGCTCGGCCTGTACCAGGACATCGCCGCCGCGGCGGACGCCGCCGGCGCCCGGCTGATCGTGATCGGCGGCTTCTCCTCGCTGCGCCCCGCGCCGGGCGAGCCCCGGTTCGCCGAGGGGGACCTCCCCGAGCGGTTCCGGTCGGAGGCGCGCGAGATGGACGCGATCCGGGAGTGGCTCACCACCGCCGCGCCCGGCTCGCTCGACTGGACCCTGGTCTCTCCCGCGGGCGGCTACGGCGCCTGGGCCGCGGGCGAGCGGACCGGGACCTACCGCGTCGGCGGGGAGGTCGCCCTCCTGGACGAGCAGGGCAGGTCGGAGATCTCCGGCGCCGACTTCGCGCTGGCCGTCGTGGACGAGATCGAGCGGGACGCGCATCCCCGGGCGCACATCTCCATCGCCTACTAGGCCGTCGTCCCCGAGGGCGTTCCGGGGGCCCGTCCGGGTCACCAGCTCGCGATGTCGGAGGGGTCCAGCACCCAGTAGGTGACCTTCAGCGTGCTGTCGTAGTACACGCCCTTCGAGGGCAGCGCGACGTTCGCCGTGGCGCCGCCGTCGCTGTGCGGCGTCCTGCCCTGGAAGTACACGGTCAGCTTGTGGCCCGTCTGTCCGCCGTCGCCGCTGCCGTCGGCGGCGGACAGCAGCACGCCCGCGTAGCCGGACTCGCCGGGCGCGAGGGTGGTGACCGCCTGCGGATGGGTCGACTCGTCGGCAGCGGGCGCCCACTGCATGCCGTCGAAGCGGAGCACCGGGTAGTACGTCAGGTCGCAGTACTTCGAGCCGGTGTTCTTGACCGTGAGCAGCATGTGGTTGAGCGGGCGGGACAGCACCTGCGCGGTGACCCTGGTGTTGGAGCCGTCGCACAGGACGCGGTTCTCCGGGTCCCACGGGTGGCCCGAGGTCTTGGAACCGCCGGAGCCGCCGGAGGCGTGGGTTCCTTGGGTGCCGCCGGTGCCGCCGGTGCCGCGGTGGGTGCCGGCCGAGGTCTGCGTGCCGTTTGTCGTGGAGCCGGTCGTCCCCTGCTGCTCCTTCGCGTCGGCGGAGGGCTTGTCGGTGCTCGCGCTCGCCGACGGGGTGTTCCGGGCGGCGCCCTCGTCCTTGGTTCCCGTGCCGTTGTCGCACGCCGTGAGGGCGAGGGCGGCGAGGGCGGCTGCGGCCGCGGCGAGCAGGGGAGTACGGGTGCGGCGGGTACGGCGGTTGCGCATGGCGCTTCTCGCTTCCGGTTCGTGGAGTGCTTGGATGGCCACAGCCTGCGGGGCGTTTTGTCCCGCCCGCCAGCCCCGGCGGCCGATCCGGGACGCTGGAACGGTCACATGGGCGATGACCTGCAAGAACGTCCCGTCCCTGGAACGGGGGAACGGGACAGGGGGAGGGGAAGGACAGTGCCGGAAAGCACCGGGGGGACCGGATTCGCCGAGCGCTTGCGGGAGTTGAAGGAGCGCTCCGGGCACAGCTACGGGATGCTCGCCAAGCGCCTCCACATGAGCACGTCGACGCTGCACCGCTACTGCAACGGGGATGCCGTACCGACGGATTACGCCCCGGTGGAGCGGATGGCGCGGCTGTGCGGGGCGTCGGCGGCGGAACTCGTGGCGCTGCACCGGAGTTGGGTGCTGGCGGACGCGGGGAGAGGGAAGAAGGCGGCGGCCGAGGGGGCGACGAACGAGGTTTCGGGGGACGGGAGTCCGGCGCCTGAGGGGGGCGAGGGGGCGGACGCCGTGGGTGCCGGGAGTGCCGAGGGTGCGGTGGCCGAGGGCGGTGACGCGGGGCCCGCGACGGAACCCGTGCCCGAGCCGGCCCCGGTGCCGGTGACCGCCGTCCGCCGGTTCCGTCGCCGCCGCCGCCCCGTCCTCGTGGCCTTCGTCGCCGGAGCCGCAGTGCTCGGTGCCGTGGCCCTCGCGTTCGGGCTGCCCGACGACGGGGACCACGGGCGGGGCGCCGCCGCGGGAGCCACCGCCTCCGCGCCCGGCCGGTCCTCGGCGGTCGGCGCCGCACCGCGCACCCGGGACAGCCGCTCACCCTCCCCCTCGGGCTCCGCCCGGCACCCCTCGGCGTCCGCCACCCCGGGGAACGCCGCCGGGCCGGACGCCGTCACGAGCGGGCCGCCGGGCGTGAGTGGCGGGCCGACCGCCTCGGGCGTCCCCCTCACCGTCACCACCCACCCGTACTCCTGGGAGAGCCCCTGCTCCCAGCACTACCTGATCGACCGGCCGCCCACGGCGGTGTCACCGCCGCCCGTCGAGAACGACGCGCCCGCGTGGGTGGCCGTGCACCAGGCCGTCTCGGCGGGGGAACAGTTCGTCACGCTCACCGTGCAGGGCAGCGGCAAGGACACCGTGGTGCTGGAGGGGATGTCGGTGCGGATGGCGGGCAAGCGGGCCCCGCTCGCGTGGAACGACTACGCCATGGGCTACCCCGGCGTCGGCTGCGGCGGCGGGGTGCCCACCCACTCCTTCACCGTCGCGCTGGACGCCCTGCGGCCGGCCGTCCAGCCGGTGGCCGGACAGCGCGGCTTCCCCTTCAGCGTGAGCGAGTCCGACCCCGAGGTCTTCTACGTCACCGCGGACGCCTCGGCGTACGACGTCAGCTGGTACCTGGAACTGTCCTGGTCCAGCGGCGGCCGGCACGGCACCGTACTCATCGGCGACAAGGGCCGGCCCTTCCGCACGAGCGGCGACAACGGGCGCCCGTCCTACGCCTTCCCGCTGGGCGGCGAGAAGTGGGCGCCCGCGCAGGGCTGACCCGGGACCGCCCCCGTGCCGTCCGTCCTCAGTCCCACCAGAAGAACCAGGTGGTCTCGCCGACCAGTTCCTTCGCGTAGGCGTGGAGGGTGTCCGCCCCCTGCGTGATGTTGTCGGGGCAGAAGGCGAAGTGCTCCGCCGCCACCGCCTCGGCCTCGGCCAGGTCGGTCGGCGGGGCGGCCACGGACAGCAGCAGGGCGTCGAACCCGAGTGCGACGACCCGTATGCCGAACCGGTCCTCCCAGGAGCGCAGGACCGCGCACAGCCGCGCCACGTCGTTCTCGTGGTTCAGCGGGCCGGTCCAGCCGATCGCGGCCGGGACGTCGGCGGAGCGGCGCGCGGGGACGAGGGCGAGGCGGGCGGCGGGGAACACGGACTGGCCCTGGTCGCCGGTCAGTTCGTCGGCGGCCCGCGCCGCGCAGGTCGCCGGGTCGACGGTGAGCTTCCTCGCGGGGGCGAGTCCGGGCCATTCCGCCCCGAACGGCGCGAGCATGTCGCCGATTTCCTCGTCCTCGTCGTCCTCCCCGTCCTCCTCCCAGTACTCGGCGAGGACCTCCTCCGGGTCGTGGTCCCCCGGGTAGGACATGTCGTCCGGCATCAACTCCCATTCCTCCGGGCCGCCTTGCGGGCCGCTCGTCTCCACCAGCACGGGCAGCAGCCCGGCGCGCGCGGCCGGGACGCCCAGGGCGGTCCAGGTGCCGGGGGCGGCCGGCTTGTCCGCGACCCAGAGCAGGGGCTCGTGGTACGGGCCGTCGTGGGTCGTGTCGAGCAGCCTGCCGGGCGGCAGGCTGAGCCCCAGGCTGCGGCCGCTGGGGTCGGTGGCCAGCCGGGGCAGCGGGTTGGGAAGAGTCGCCATGGGAGTGACTGTAGGGGGAGGGTCTGACAACGCCTTCCCACGGGTCTCGAAACTTTCGATGGGGGCCTGCCCCGCCTCGGCCCCAGTCGTTCGACCGCCTCGGAGGATGCTGTGACTCCCCTCCGTAAAGGCCGTTTACCAGCCAAAACCCTTCAGGATACGGGTCGTTGATAACCCGAATGTTTCGAAATAAGTACCGAAACCATTGACTGTCGCTCTGTGCGCCCCAACACTGAGGCACCATCGCGCAGCGCGTCGCTCCACCCTCATCCGGCTCCATCCGATCCATGAGGAGGAAGCACGTCCATGAAGATCCGCAGCAGAAGGGCAACCGGCCCACGGGGCCGCCTCACCTCGCTCTTCAGAGGTGTCTGCGCCATCGTCCTGCTCGCCGTGGGGGCGCTGACCCTGCCCGGCGCGGGCATCGCCAGCGCCGACACGGTCATCACCTCGAACCAGACCGGCACCAACAACGGCTACTACTACTCGTTCTGGACCGACGGTGGCGGCACCGTCTCCATGAACCTGGGGTCCGCCGGCAACTACAGCACCAACTGGAGCAACGTCGGCAACTTCGTGGCCGGCAAGGGCTGGAGCAACGGCGGCCGCCGCTCCGTCACCTACTCCGGCAGCTTCAACCCGTCCGGCAACGCGTACCTGTCGCTGTACGGCTGGACCTCGAACCCGCTGGTCGAGTACTACATCGTCGACAACTGGGGCACCTACCGGCCCACCGGCACCTTCAAGGGCACGGTCACCAGCGACGGCGGCACGTACGACATCTACGAGACGACCCGCACCAACGCCCCGTCGGTGGAGGGCACCAAGACCTTCAACCAGTACTGGAGCGTGCGGCAGTCCAAGCGGACCGGCGGCACCATCACCACCGGCAACCACTTCGACGCGTGGGCCAGCCACGGGATGAACCTGGGCAGCTTCAACTACTACATGATCATGGCGACCGAGGGCTACCAGAGCAGCGGCAGCTCCAACATCACCCTGGACAGCTCGGGTTCGGGCGGCACGGGCGGCGGCACGGGCGGCGGTACCGGCAGCTGCACGGCGACCGTCACCGCGGGTCAGTCGTGGGACGACCGGTACAACCTCGACGTCTCGGTCAGCGGCGCCAGCAACTGGACCGTCACCGCGAACGTCCCGTCCCCGGAGAAGGTCATGGCGACCTGGAACGTGGACGCGAGCTATCCCAGCGCCCAGGTGCTGACCGCCAAGTCCAACGGCAGCGGCAACAACTGGGGCCTGACCATCCAGAAGAACGGATCGACCACCTGGCCGACGTTCACCTGTACCGCCAACTGACGCCCGCCTGAGACAAGGAGCACACGCGTGCGCACCGCCAGACTCGCCGTCGCCGTCGCCGCCGCCCTCGCGGCGGCGACGGCCGGCACCCTGACCGCCGGGGCCGCCCCGTCGCAGGCCGCCACCTGCAACGGGTATGTCGGACTCACCTTCGACGACGGCCCGTCCAACGACCACACACCCGCCGTCCTCGACGCGCTGAGGCAGAACGGGCTGCGGGCCACCATGTTCAACGAGGGCCAGTACGCGGCCTCGTACCCGGCCCAGGTCAAGGCCGAGGTCGACGCCGGGATGTGGGTGGGGAACCACAGCTACACCCATCCGCACCTGACCCAGCTGAGCCAGGCCCAGATCGACTCGGAACTCTCCCGCACCCAGCAGGCCGTCGCGAGCGCCGGCGGCGGGACGCCGAAGCTGTTCCGGCCGCCGTACGGCGAGACCAACGCGACGCTGAAGAGCGTCGAGGCCAAGTACGGCCTGACCGAGGTGATCTGGGACATCGACTCGGGGGACTGGAACGGCGCCAGCACGGACGCCATCGTCCAGGCCGTCTCCCGGCTCGGCGACGGCCAGGTCATCCTCATGCACGAGTGGCCCGCCAACACCCTGGCCGCCATCCCGCGGATCGCCCAGAACCTCGCGAGCCGCGGGATGTGTTCCGGGATGATCTCCCCGCAGACCGGCCGCGCCGTCGCCCCCGACGGGAGCGGTGGCGGGGGAGGCGGCGGTACCGGGGGCTGTACGGCGACCGTCACCGCGGGGCAGGTGTGGGACGACCGATACAACCTCGACGTCGCGGTGAGCGGTTCGGGGAACTGGACCGTCACCGCGAACGTCCCGGCGCCCGAGAAGGTCATGGCCACCTGGAACGTGACCGCGAGCTATCCCAGCGCCCAGGTGCTTGTCGCCAAACCCAACGGGAGCGGGGACAACTGGGGCCTGACCGTGCAGAAGAACGGCTCCACCACCTGGCCGACGTTCAGCTGCACGTCGAACTGACGCGAGGCCCCTAGGCCAGGGTCGTGATGCAGAACGGGTGTCCGGCCGGGTCGAGGAGCACCCGCCACCGCTCCTCGCCCGGCCGGCACTCCGGCTTCGTCGCGCCGAGTTCGACGACACGCTTCTCGGCGGCGTCCAGATCGTCCACGCCCAGCTCGATGTGGGCCTGCTTCCCCTGGGCGGGGTCCGGCCAGGTGGGCGGCCGGTAGCCGTCGATCCGGGTGAAGCCGAGGCCGGGGGCGCCCTCCTCGCCGAGCAGGACGAAGTCATCGGTGGCGTAGAGAGTTCCGTAGCCCAGCAACGCGCCGTAGAAGCGGGCGAGTTCGGCGGGGTCCGCGCAGTCGAAGGTGACGGCGACGTAGCGGAAGGCGGGAGTGGTGTGCGTTGTCATGGAGGCGACGCTACGACGTGACCCGGACAGTTACGGTCCTGGTCATGGACGGGATGTGCCAGACTTCCGGCCGTGATCGCCGCGTCCGCCCGTCTGCTGGGGTTGCTGTCCCTCCTGTCCTCCCGCCCCTCGTGGACCTGCGCCGAACTGGCGGAGTCCCTGAAGATCACCGACCGCACGGTCCGCCGGGACATCGCCCGCCTGCGCGAACTCGGCTACTCCGTCGACTCCGAGGCGGGCCCCTGGGGCGGCTACCGCCTGCGCGCCGGCTCCCGCGTGCCGCCGCTGATCCTGGACGACGAGGAGGCGCTGGCCGTGGCGGTCGGCCTCAGCGAGGCGGCCCTGAACCGCGCCCTGGGCAGCGACCAGGCCGCGCTCTCGGCCCTGCTGAAGCTCCGCCAGGTCCTGCCGCGCCGCGTCGCGGACCGCCTGGGCGAACTGGACGACGCCTTCGTACGACTCCCCGGCGCCGACGGGTCCGGGGTCAGTCCCGGCCTGCTGCTGGAGCTGGCGGGCGCGTGCCGGCGGGAGGAGCGGGCCCGGCTGTCGTACACGGACGCCGAGGGGCGCTCCACGGTCCGGGACATCGACCCGTACCGGCTGGTCCACACGGGCCGGCTCTGGTACCTGGTCGCCCGGGACGTCGCGCGCGGCCGGTGGCGCACCTTCCGGGCGGACCGCGTCGACCGACTCCAGTCCACCGGCCACCCGGCCGACCTCACCGACCCGCCGGACCCGGCCCAGCTGGTCTCCCGCAACATCGCGAACGGCCCCTACCCCCTGTCCGCCACGATCCGCCTCCCCCTCCCCCTCGACCAGGCCCTCCGCCTCGTCCCCCCGACCATCGGCACCCACCGCCCCGACGGCCCCTCCGCGACCCTGGTCGACATCGGCGGCCCGGACGCGGACGGGCTGGCCCGCTATCTGCTCACGCTGGGCACGCCGCTGCGGGTGCTGGCGCCGGACGAGGTGCGGGAGGCCGTGGTGCGGCGGGCGCGGGAGTGGGTGGCCGAGAACTCGCCCTAGCTGTTCTGTCCGGGGAGGTCCGGGGGTTCGCCGGTCAGAGCTTTTCCGGCGTCCTGATGCCCAGGAGGGACATGCCCTGGTGGAGGGTGCGGGCCGTGAGGTCGACCAGGAAGAGGCGGTTCTCGATCTGGGCGGGGGTGTCGGCCTTCAGGACCGGGCACTGGTCGTAGAAGGTCGTCAGGTGCGAGGCCAGCTGGTAGAGGTAGGCGGCCAGCTTGTGCGGCTCGTAGGACGCGGCCACGTCCAGGACCGTCTCGGCGAACTGGTCCAGGTGCAGGCCCAGCGCGCGCTCCGCCGGGGCCAGTTCCAGCTCCGGGTGGGCGGCGGGGCGGGCCTCGCCGGCCTTGCGGAGGATGGACTGGATACGGGCATAGGCGTACTGGAGGTAGACGGACGTGTCGCCGTTCAGCGAGACCATCTGGTCCAGGTCGAACTTGTAGTCCCGCACCGCCGAGGTCGACAGGTCCGCGTACTTGACCGCGCCGACGCCGACGTAGCGGCCGTTCTCCTCGATCTCCTGCTCGGTCAGGCCCACCTTCTCGGCCTTCTCCCGGACCACCGCCGTGGCCCGGTCGACCGCCTCGTCCAGCAGGTCCTGGAGCTTGACCGTCTCGCCCGCGCGCGTCTTGAACGGCTTGCCGTCCTTGCCCAGCACCGTGCCGAAGGCCAGCTGGATGGCCTTGACGTCGTCGTTCAGCCAGCCGGCGCGGCGGGCCGTCTCGAAGACCATGCGGAAGTGCAGGGCCTGGCGGGCGTCGACCACGTACAGGAGGGTGTCGGCCTTGAGGTTGAAGACGCGGTCGCGGATCGCGGAGAGGTCGGTGGCCGCGTAGCCGTAGCCGCCGTCGGACTTCTGGACGATCAGCGGGACCGGGTTGCCCTCCGGGCCCTTGATGTCGTCGAAGAAGACGCACAGCGCGCCCTCGGAGCGGACCGCGACGCCGGACTCCTCCAGGAGGCGGCAGGTCTCGGCCAGCATGTCGTTGTACCCGGACTCGCCGACGATGTCGGGGTCGCGGACCTCCATGTCCAGCTTCTCGAAGACGGAGAAGAAGTAGATCTTCGACTCGTCCACGAACTTCTGCCAGATGGCGAGCGTGTGCGGGTCGCCGGCCTGGAGGTCGACCACCCGGCGGCGGGCGCGGGTCTTGAACTCCTCATCGGAGTCGAAGAGCTTGCGCGCGGTCTTGTAGAGGCGGTCCAGGTTGGACATCGCCTCCTCGCCGGAGGCCGCGGTGTCCTCGGTGGACGCCTTGTGGTCCAGCTCGTGCGGGTGCTCGTCCAGGTACTGGATGAGCATGCCGAACTGGGTGCCCCAGTCGCCGATGTGGTGGCGGCGGACCACCTTCTCACCGGTGAACTCCAGGAGCTGGACCACCGAGTCGCCGATCACGGCGGAGCGCAGGTGGCCGACGTGCATCTCCTTGGCCACGTTCGGCTGGGCGTAGTCGATCACCGTGGTGCCCGGGTGCGCGGCGTACGGCACGCCGAGGCGGCCGGTCTCGTCCGCGTACCGCGCGGCCAGGTTCTCGGTGATCGCCCGGTCGGAGATGGTGAGGTTGAGGAAGCCGGGGCCCGAGACCTCGACGTCCTTGATCACCGCACCGGTGGTCACCCGGGAGACGACCTGCGCGGCCAGCTCCCGCGGGTTCGCCTTCGCCTTCTTGGCGAGGGCCAGGATCCCGTTGGCCTGGAAGTCGGCCCGGTCGCTTCGTCGCAGCAGCGGGTCCGCGCCGGCGGCCTCCGGCAGGGTGGCCGAGAGGGCGGACGCGAGCTGCTGCTGGACGGAGTCGCTGAGGGACGTGACCGAGGCCATAGGTGAGGTGCCGTTCTCCTCGTGGGGATGGATAGTCACGCCCAGTATCCCACGGGGGGTGAAGCGAATTTTCCGGTGCGCGGGTGAACGCGGGCCGCGGAAAGGCCGTCCAACGCGTTGAAAAGGCGTTTTCGCGGATGTGGGCCCGCCTGGGACAATGAAGCGGTCAGCCGTGCGACCGCAACGGCTGCCCGATGGAGAAAGAAGGACGTGCCGATCGTGGCTCAGAGCACCGAGACCACCGACTGGGTCTCCCGTTTCGCGGATGAGGTCATCGAGGAGTCGGAGCGCCGGGCCCCGGGCAAACCCGTCGTGGTCGCGTCCGGACTCTCTCCCTCCGGCCCCATCCACCTGGGCAACCTGCGCGAGGTCATGACCCCGCACCTGGTCGCCGACGAGATCCGCCGCCGCGGGCACCAGGTCCGGCACCTGATCTCCTGGGACGACTACGACCGCTACCGCAAGGTGCCGAAGGGCATCGCGGGCGTCGACGACTCCTGGGCCGAGCACATCGGCAAGCCGCTGACCTCGGTGCCGGCCCCGAAGGGCTCGGCGTACCCGAACTGGGCGGAGCACTTCAAGGCCGCGATGGTCGAGTCGCTGGCCGAGATGGGCGTCGAGTTCGACGGCATCAGCCAGACCGCGCAGTACACCTCGGGCGTCTACCGCGAGCAGATCCTGCACGCGATGAGGCACCGCGGCGACATCGACGCGATCCTCGCCCAGTACCGCACCAAGCCCAAGGCGAAGAAGCCGCAGCAGAAGGCCGTGGACGAGGCCGAGCTGGAGGCCGAGGAGGGCTCCGGCGCCGCGTCCGAGGACGACGGCTCCGCCGGCACCGCCGGGTACTTCCCGTACAAGCCGTACTGCGGCAGCTGCGAGAAGGACCTGACGACCGTCACCTCGTACGACGACGACACCACCGAGCTGTCGTACGTCTGCAACGAGTGCGGGTTCACCGAGACCGTCCGGCTCGCCGAGTTCAACCGCGGCAAGCTGGTCTGGAAGGTCGACTGGCCGATGCGCTGGGCCTACGAGGGCGTGGTCTTCGAGCCGAGCGGTGTCGACCACTCCTCTCCCGGGTCGTCCTTCCAGGTCGGCGGCCAGATCGTCGGCATCTTCGGCGGCGAGCAGCCCATCGGCCCGATGTACGCCTTCGTCGGCATCTCCGGCATGGCCAAGATGTCGTCCTCGCGCGGTGGTGTGCCGACCCCGGCCGACGCGCTGAAGATCATGGAGCCGCAGCTGCTGCGCTGGCTGTACGCCCGGCGCCGGCCCAACCAGTCCTTCAAGATCGCCTTCGACCAGGAGATCCAGCGGCTCTACGACGAGTGGGACAAGCTCGCCGCCAAGGTCGCCGACGGCGCCGCGCTGCCGGGTGACGTGGCCGCGTACACCCGCGCGGTCGGCACGGCCGCCGCCGAGCTGCCGAGGACGCCGCGCCCGCTGCCGTACCGCACGCTCGCGTCCGTCGCCGACATCACGGCCGGCCATGAGGACCAGGCCCTGCGCATCCTCTCCGAGCTGGACCCGGAGCGGCCGCTGGCCTCGCTGGCGGAGGCCCGGCCGCGGTACGACAAGGCCGAGGCGTGGATCAACACGCACGTGCCCGCCGACCAGCGGACCATCGTGCGCGAGGAGCCGGACGCCGAGCTGCTGAAGTCGCTGGACGAGGCGTCCCAGCGGTCCGTGCGGCTGCTGCTCGACGGCCTCGCCGAGCACTGGTCGCTGGACGGGCTGACGCACCTCGTCTACGGCGTGCCGAAGGTGCAGGCCGGGTTCTCGGCGGACGCGACGCCCAAGGAGCTGCCGCCGGAGATCAAGACCGCCCAGCGGACGTTCTTCGCGCTGCTGTACCAGCTGCTGGTGGGCCGGGACACCGGTCCCCGGCTGCCCACGCTGCTGCTCGCGGTGGGGCAGGACCGGGTGCGGGCGCTGCTCGGGGAGTGACACGGGCGGACAGGGACGAGGGGCTCTCCGTTCGGAGGGCCCCTCGTCCTGTGCGGCTTCGCCGCGTCAGGCGAGCAGGTCCACCGGGACCGGTTCGTCGGTGCGGTCGTCGATCAGGGTGACCCGGACCGCCGGTCTGTCGGTGGTGTCCTTCGTCGCGCGCGGGTCCACCGCGAACAGCACGGTGACCGGGCGCGCCGCGCCGTCGGGGTCGTGGACCCCGGCGAACTGGAGGAAGCGCCAGCCGTCGGCCTCCCAGTGGTCGATCAGCCCGGAGCGGACGACCGGCGCGGCGGCCACCCAGGCGAGCGAGCGCTCCAGCAGTTCGACGGAGGCGGCCACCGGCACCTCCTCGTCCCGGCCCGGGACGAGCGGGTGGCCGAAGATCCTCAGCCGGGTCCTGCGCAGCGGAACCAGCCACAGATGGTCCAGGTCGCTGGAGACCGCGGCCAGGACGGCCGTGGCGACGACGAGGAACGCGAGCGACGCCAGCGGATGCCGGGCGCCCTGGGTCCACCAGGCCGTCCGGGCCCCGGCGGCCGCGGCGCCGCCCAGCACGACCAGGCCCGCGCGGACGAAGGCCCGCCAGGTGATCGGGCCGTTGCCGCGGGCGGTGCAGCCGCAGGACGACTCCGGGGCGGTCGCGCGGGCGTACCCGAGGTAGCCGAGGAACCCGACGCCCAGGACGGCCGCCGCGATGCCGGGGACCGTGCCGGCCGGCGCGGCCAACAGGCCCGCGGCCACGACGAGTTCCACGGCCCCGGTGGACCGCAGGACCCAGGTGGCGCGGCGGCCGTCGTTCAGGACGCGGACCAGTACGGTGCCGGCCGCCTGCCCCGCGACCCGCCTGCCGAACGCCTTGCCCGCGCCGGTGGCGGCGAGCAGGACGCCGAGCAGCAGGGGCGCGAGGTCGGTGGTGAGCGATGCCATCGCAGTCCCCTCGTCAGTGCCCGACGCTGATGCGGGCGATGTCCACGCTGTCGTCCGCGGGCCGCCAGGCGCCCAGCACCTGGGCGTGGTGCCCGATCTTGAGCTGCGAGAGGTTGGAGGTGAGCGCGCCGCCGCGGAAGGACGCGGTGGTGCGCTTGTCCACGATGTTGCCGACCAGGGCGTTGCGGCCGTGGCTCAGGTGCAGCCGGGTGCGCTCGATGCCGCGGACGGTGACGTAGAGGTTGACGATGTTCACCCAGACCGCGTCGGCGGCCACGCTGCCGTCGGGCATCTCGACGCCCCGCGCGTACAGGCCGTCGCCGGTCTCGATGGCCTCGGCGGTGACGGTCTCCAGCTTCCAGATGCTCGTGGCGTTGGTGAGCTGGATGAGCCGGTGGGTGCCGTCGGCCTCGACGACGTCGAGGGTGCTGCCCTTGATCCGGCCGACCCGGCCGTCGACGAACGACGACCGGGAGATCGCCGGGTCCAGGGAGGGCATGGGGGCGGCGAAGGCGGCGTCCGCGTCGAGGCCGCCGAGCGCGGAGGCGCCCACGATGGTGGCGCCGCCGAGCGCGGCGCTGGTCAGGAGGCGGCGGCGGTCGATGCCGTTACGTCCGGTCATGGTGGTTCCCCCTCACTCGTAGATGTAGACGGGAAGCAGGCCGGAGCTGAGGCTGCCGATGGCCGAGAAGGCCGCCGGGGTCAGGTCGATGACCCGGTGGGTACGGCACGAGCCGTTGCAGCAGGTCTGCTCGCTGCACCACATCTGGGTGTTGGGGCCGCAGTCGGCGAGGGTGACGCAGACGGCGGCGCCGGAGCACTGGTGCTTGACGTTCACGACCGAACCGCAGCCGCGTCTGGGCATGTTCTCTCCGCAGGCGGCCGGATCGGTGACGCTCCAGCAGGCCGAGGAGAGGTTGGGCCAGGCGGCCATGTTCTTGCCGGACTGGCAGGTGCCGCAGGCGCCGGTGCCGGTGCTGCCGCAGGGGCCCCAGGAGCTGCCGCAGCAGAACCAGGAGGTCTCGCCTGCCCACAGGCTGGTGGATCCGCAAGCCATTGCTGTTCCCTTCGTCGCAGTGTTGACCGGTGCATGACAAAAGAGACGCGAAAACACTGTGCGGGATGGTGCGTTGGCGAAAGCCATGATGCTCGTTGCTACGCGCGTTGGCCAGGGGGTGTGGAGGGGCGGGTGCCGCTCCGTGTCGCTCCGTGGGCCGCTCCGGGGAGCGGCCCACGGAGCGTCAGGCGATGTGGTCCTCTTCCAGTTCCGCCGAGTGGCGCTGCTGGAAGCGGGCGGTGAGGTTCTTCAGCTCGGCGGGGCTGAGCTGGGTGCCGTACGTCGCCTGGATGTTCTCGCCCAGGATGTGGGGCGTGGGGTAGCTGCCGTCTATCGACTGGCGGAAGACCTGGTAGTAGGCGTCCTCGTCCGGTTCGGTGGCGGGGGTGCCGCCGCCTTCGCCCAGTTCGCGGGTGCGGCCCGGTCCGACGGGGATGGGGAAGCTGCCGGTCTCCTCGGGGGAGGGCTGCTGGAACCGCTCCGCGGGCTGGCCCTCGTACCAGTCCTCGTACTGCTCCTCGGGGTCGTACTGGGGGTCCGGGGGCGGCTCGAAGGAGGGGTCGTACCCGCCGTGGTACTCGACCTCGCGCGGAGCCTGGAACCAGGGGCTCTGCTCCTCCGGCGGGGGGCCCTCGGGGCGCTGGGCGCCGTGCGGCGCGGGGGCGGCAGCGGCGTTGGCGGGTGCGGCGGCGGGGGCCGGCGCGGCGGCCGGACCTCCGGCGGCCGGACCTCCGGCGGCCGGACCCGCGGCGGCCGGACCCGCGGCGGCCGGACCCGCCGGGGCTGCGACGGGGGCCGGCGCGGCGGTGGCCGGGTCCGTGGCGGGGGCCGGTGCGGCGGCCGTGGCGGCCGCCGCGGGTATCGCCGCCGTCAGTTCCGGCGTGGCGGGCGCCGGCGGCAGCAGCGCCGGCTCGATCCCCGCCGCCAGCAGGCCCGAGGGGGCCGTTTCCGCCAGCGGGACGCCGTAGCGCGCCAGGCGCAGCGGCATCAGGGACTCCACCGGGGCCTTGCGGCGCCAGGCGCGGCCGAAGCGGGAGCGCAGGCGGGCCTGGTAGACGAGACGTTCCTGCTCCAGCTTGATGACCTGCTCGTAGGAGCGCAGTTCCCAGAGCTTCATGCGGCGCCACAGCAGGAACGTGGGCAGCGGGGAGAGCAGCCAGCGGGTGAGCCGGACGCCCTCCATGTGCTTGTCGGCCGTGATGTCGGCGATCCGGCCGATGGCGTGGCGGGCCGCCTCGACGGCGACGACGAAGAGGATCGGGATCACCGCGTGCATGCCGACGCCGAGCGGGTCGGGCCACGCGGTGGCGCCGTTGAACGCGATCGTCGCCGCCGTCAGCAGCCAGGCGGCCTGGCGCAGCAGCGGGAAGGGGATGCGGATCCAGGTCAGCAGCAGGTCCAGGGCCAGCAGGACGCAGATACCCGCGTCGATGCCGACCGGGAACACATAGGCGAAGTTCCCGAAGCCCTTCTTCAGGGCCAGCTCGCGGACGGCCGCGTACGAACCGGCGAAGCCGATGCCCGCGATGATCAGGGCACCGCCCACGACCACGCCGATGAGTATCCGGTGCATCCGAGTCAGCTGCGGTGGCGCGGCCACTCGTACTCCCCTCCCGTTGCCTGTTGTTGCGCGCAACAGGGTGGCACACGTGTGCGGCGCACGTGGTGCCGGTCGTGCCTAAGCCCGTCCGGTCAGCTCTTCTTCGCGGACGCGGACGGCGAGGCGCTGCCGGAGGGCTTCGCGGACGAGCCCTGGGACGAACTCCCGGAACCGGAGCCGCTGTTGGCCGACGACACCGAGGCCACCGCCTCCTTGAGGGCCTTCTCCGCGGACTTGGCGAGGTCCTCGGCGTCGGGCGTCTTGTCGCCCGCGAGACCGGCGCCGTTGAAGTCGAGGGTGACGACCACGTTCTCGACCCGCGCGACGATGGTCTCCTGCTTGAAGAGACCCTCCTTCTTGCTCAGGTCGTAGCGCACGGACGTCGCCTCGTCGCCGACGCCGGACACCGGGACGACCTTGGCGTTCTTGGCGCCGCCCACCGACTGGGCGTCCTTGACCTGGTTGGTGAAGTACGCGTGGGCCTGGGTGTCGGCCGAGCCGCGGGCGGTGTCGGAGTCGAAGCGCAGCAGGGAGACGTTCAGCCAGCGGAACTGGGAGCCCTTGACGCCGTTGTTGCTCAGGCTGCTCCAGGAGCAGGAGGCACGGGACGACGGATCGTCCGAACTGCCCTTCTTGCCCGAGGTGTCGGCCTTCGGGACCATGTCGCCCAGGGTCTTGTGCGACAGCGCCTCGCACGGGTTCGGCAGCGTCCTGTACGCGGCCGGCGCCACCGTCGGGGAGGAGTCGGCGGACGGCGTCGTGCTGTCGCTCGCCGACTTCGTGGCGCTCGCGCCGTCGCTCTTGGGCTTGGAGTCGCCGGAGTCCGAGGAGCAGGCCGCGGTGATCAGCACCGCGGGAACGGCTGCCGCGCAGACAAGGGCACGGCGCAGACGCCTGGTTCGCTGCCGGTTCGGCTGGGCACGGTCGTCTCGCATGGCTCGCTGCATGGTTCCTTCACTCATGACGCTCGGTGTTCGTGCGGGTTCCTGCGGGGCCCCACCGTACGCGGTGAAGGAGCTGTGCGGTTTCCGTTCGAGAGCTTCGCGGGCGGGGGCGGACGGGGTGCGGAAGTGGATCAGCCACCCAGCGCGTCGTCCAGGTCGGCGGCCAGATTCCGCGCCCTGTCCTGCAATTCCTTGCTGTCCGGTACCGCGCCGGCGGCCATCGGCTGCTCCTCGTACTGGATGGTGACGACGACGTTGGACGTGCGGAACACCACAGTCACCGTCCGCTGCGCGGCGGTCGAACCGGACGTGCCGAGCCGGTCGTCCAGGTACGCCTCGTCACCGAGGTCGGAGAGGGTGCGCGGCTGGAGTTCCGGGGCGGCGCCGCCGGAGGGGGAGGCCGAGGAGGAAGCGGAGGCGCCGGGGGACGGGGAGCCCGAGGGGGTGCCGCCCGGGTCCTCGCTCCGCGTCGGCGCCGGCGAGGTGCCGCTCGGCGCGGGGAGGTCGGCGGCCGTCTCCTTCTGCTCGAACAACTGCCGGGCCTGGTCGTCGTCGCTGACCGTGTTGTCGTACGACACCACGCGCTCCAGGTCGACCGAGAGGCGGTCGGTGGCGGCGGTGGAGGCGACCTTCCAGCGGCAGCCGACCTTGCGGTCGGTGTCGTACGTCAGCTCGGCCTCGCCCTGGTAGGCCTTGTTCCGCTGGTCGGGGTCGGTGATCTGCCGGATGCCGGGCAGCAGCGCGTCGAGGGTGCCGTGGCTCACCGCGCCGCAGGGCTCGGGGAGGGTGCGGTACCTGCCGGGCTGGGCGGCCACCGCGGAGGTCCCGGCGTCGCCGGGGTTGGCGTCGTCCGCGGTGCCGGAGCCGCCCGACCCGCCGGTGCAGCCCGCCAGCAGCGCCGCGAGCAGGGCGGCGGTGCCGGGTACGTACGCCTTCCGCTGCACGGGCGGACTCCTCTCGACGGCTGCGCTCCGACGGATGCGCTCCGACGGATGCGCGCGATGGTCGCTTCAGTGTCCCCGCTGGTTATTCGCTTGCCGCGGCGGGGGCGGGCCTGGAGACAATGTGTATCGCACGCGCCGCCGTGGATGCCGGTCCGCGGTCCTCTTTCGATGCGCTTGGCGCTGCTTTTCCTTTTTGTTGCTTCAAAGCCATTTGTTGTCGTTTTCGGGGGGACGAGTAAGCCATGTCGTACGTGGAGATGCCGGGCGCCCGGGTACCGATCCGGATGTGGACCGACCCGGCGACGGTCGAGGACGGCGCCCTGCGCCAGTTGCAGAACGTCGCGACCCTGCCGTGGATCAAGGGCCTGGCCGTGATGCCGGACGTGCACTACGGCAAGGGCGCCACGGTCGGCTCCGTGATCGCGATGCGGGGCGCGGTGTGCCCGGCCGCGGTCGGCGTGGACATCGGCTGCGGGATGTCCGCGGTGAAGACCTCGCTGACCGCGAACGACCTGCCGGGCGACCTGTCCCGGCTGCGCTCGAAGATCGAGCAGGCGATCCCGGTGGGCCGCGGCATGCATGACGACCCGGTCGACCCGGGCGGCTTCCACGGGCTCGCGACCAGCGGCTGGGACGCGTTCTGGGCGCGGTTCGACGGGGTGGCCGAGGCGGTCCACTTCCGCCAGGAGCGGGCCACCAAGCAGATGGGCACGCTCGGCAGCGGCAACCACTTCGTGGAGGTCTGCACCGACACCACCGGCGCGGTCTGGCTGATGCTCCACTCCGGTTCCCGCAACATCGGCAAGGAGCTGGCCGAGCACCACATCGGCGTGGCCCAGAAGCTCCCGCACAACCAGGGCCTGGTCGACCGCGACCTCGCCGTCTTCGTCGCGGACACCCCGCAGATGGCGGCGTACCGCAACGACCTGTTCTGGGCGCAGGAGTACGCCAAGTACAACCGCACGCTGATGATGGCGCTCCTGAAGGACGTGATCCGCAAGGAGTTCAAGAAGGCCAAGCCGCTCTTCGAGCCGGAGATCTCCTGCCACCACAACTATGTGGCGGAGGAGCGGTACGACGGCATGGACCTGCTGGTCACCCGCAAGGGCGCGATCCGCGCCGGCTCCGGCGACCTCGGCATCATCCCGGGCTCCATGGGCACGGGTTCGTACATCGTGAAGGGCCTGGGCAACGACAGCTCCTTCAACTCGGCCTCGCACGGCGCGGGCCGGCGCATGAGCCGGAACGCGGCCAAGCGGCGCTTCACGGCGAAGGACCTGGAGGAGCAGACGCGGGGCGTGGAGTGCCGTAAGGACTCCGGCGTCGTGGACGAGATCCCGGGCGCCTACAAGTCCATCGACCAGGTCATCGACCAGCAGCGGGACCTGGTGGAGGTCGTGGCGAAGCTGAAGCAGGTCGTCTGCGTCAAGGGCTGAGGCGAGCGCGCCGGCGCAGGGGGCCGGAACCGCACCGGCCCCCTGCGCCGTCCTCCTGGTGCAGGCATCGACTCGGTGGGGAGGGACGGCCGATGAGCCGGGTGCGCACAGGCGGGGCGATCCGCGCCGCGGGTCTGGCGGTGATCGTGGCGGGGCTGCTCGCGGGGTGCTCGCAGAGCTACAACGACGAGCGCGGCAAGGGTGACGCGCCCGTGCAGGGCAGGGCGGGCGACAACACGCCCGCCGAGGTCTACAACATGCCCGACGGGTTCGGGAACCTGGCCACGAAGTGCGTGGGGCACGGGTTCCGGGCGTACGTGACCACCAACGCCGGCGGTCCGTCCAACGTGCAGATCGTGGAGGACAAGGCGTGCGCCGGCTGAGCGCGGGGCTCGCCGTGGCGGGCCTCTGCGCGGCGCTGCTGCTCGGCGGCTGCTCACGGCAGCACTACGAGGAGCGCGGCAAGGCGGACGCCCCGGTGGCGGGCCGCGCCGGGGAGGACACGCCCGCCGAGGTCTACAACTTCCCCGACGGGTTCGGGAACCTCGCCACCAAGTGCGTCGGCGAGGGCAGGCGGGCATACGCCACGACCAGATTCGTGCAGGCCGAGGACGAGGACGACGTCACGATCATCCCGGCGCACGCGGTCGTCGTGGACGACCCGACGTGCCACGCCAAGTGACCGCGACGTGCCACGCCGAGTGAACGGGCGAGCCGGTTACTTGGCGTGCCGTACGGCGTAGATCATGACGAACGCCACCACGTGGATGCCGAAGAGGAAGTAGGCGAGGAAGTACCAGACCTTGCGCTCGTCCCTCTTCTCCTGGGCGAGGCGGCGCTGGTCGAATTCCTCGTCGGGCGTGAGCGGCGCCGGGGCGCCGGCGGTGTCGTCGGCCATCACAGCTCCCGGTGGACCTTGGTGTTGGAGGCCTGGGCGCGCGGGCGGACGACCAGGAGGTCGATGTTGACGTGGCTGGGCCGGGTCACCGCCCAGGTGATGGTGTCCGCCACGTCGTCCGCGGTCAGCGGCTCGGCCACGCCCGCGTAGACCTTCGCCGCCTTCTCCGCGTCGCCGCCGAAGCGGGTCAGGGCGAACTCCTCGGTCCTGACCATGCCGGGCGCGATCTCCACGACGCGCACCGGGCTGCCGACGATCTCCAGACGCAGGGTCTCGGCGAGCACATGGGCGCCGTGCTTGGCGGCGACATAGCCGGCGCCGCCCTCGTAGGTGGCGTGCCCGGCGGTGGAGGAGACCACCACCACGACGCCGTCGCCGCTCGCCTCCAGCTTGGGCAGCAGGGCCTGGGTGAGGTTCAGGGTGCCGATGACGTTCGTCTCGTACATCGTGCGCCAGTCGGCCGGGTCGCCGGTGGCCACCGGGTCGGCGCCGAGCGCGCCGCCCGCGTTGTTCACCAGGACGCCGACGGTACGGAACGCGGTCGCGAACTCGTCCACGGCGGCGCGGTCGGTCACGTCCAGCGGGTAGGCCGTCGCCGAGTGGCCTGCCGCGGTGATCTCCTCGGCCAGGGCCTCGATACGGTCCTTGCGGCGGGCGGTGAGCACCACCCGGTAACCGGCCGCGGCGAGCCGCCGGGCCGTCGCGGCGCCGATTCCGCTGCTCGCACCGGTGACGACGGCGATGCGGGAGGCTGCGGACGGGGCGGGCGTGGCCATGGGCTGCTCCTCGGGTTGGTCGGCGGGCTCCCACCAATGTAGGCGAGGCTCAGCCGCCGTTCCTCGGCGCCCACATGATCAGCGCCATCCCGCCGAGGCAGACGAGCGTCCCGGCGATGTCCCAGCGGTCCGGCCGGTAACCGTCCGCGACCACGCCCCACAGGACCGAGCCCGCCACGAAGATCCCGCCGTACGCCGCCAGGACGCGCCCGAAGTGCGCGTCCGGCTGGAAGGTCGCGACGAAGCCGTACGCCCCGAGCGCGAGCACCCCGCCCGCCGCCCACAGCCAGCCCCGGTGCTCCCGCACCCCCTGCCACACCAGCCAGGCCCCGCCGATCTCGAAGACCGCGGCGAGGACGAACAGGGCGGCGGAGCGGAGGACCGGCATGGCGGCAGCTTCGCACGGGGCCGGGAGCGGCCGGGCGAGGGGGTTCACCTGTTGGACGGCGCCTGGGCGGGGGCCGGGCCCGAGGCGGATCTCGCCCTCCACGGCACCGCGACCATGGACGGGGACCGGATGGACGTCCGGATCACCCCGTACGACCTCGGACCCGATCCCGTCGCCGTCGCCGTCGCCGTCGCCGTCGCCGTCGCCGTCGCCGTCGCCGTCGCCGACGTGCGGCTGCGCTGGTCGGTGCCGATGGCGGACGCGCAGCGGCTGCCCGCGCGGTGCGTGCGGGAGGACGAGCGGACGGTGCTGTGCGGGACGGGGGCGCTGCCGGCGGACGGGCCGGGCCAGCGGCTTCGGGTGCCGGTGCGGCTGCGGGAGCGGGCCGCGGAGGTGACCGTCGAGGTGGACACCGTGTGGGCCGGGGGCGCGGCGGACCGGGACGGTACGAACGACCGCTTGTCGGTGCTGGTGCTGGTGCTGGTGCTGGACACGGGGGACACGTACGCCTTCTGAGGCCTCCGGAATATCCGGGGAGGGGGGACTGTTGGCCGCGATATAGTTGAACGGTCAACAACATGGAGGGTGAGCGACCATGCAGTTCGGGATCTTCACGGTCGGCGACGTCACGCCGGACCCCACCACGGGGCGCACGCCGACCGAGCGCGAGCGGATCAAGGCCATGGTCGCCATCGCGCTCAAGGCCGAGGAGGTCGGCCTGGACGTCTTCGCCACCGGCGAGCACCACAACCCGCCGTTCGTGCCGTCGTCCCCGACCACGATGCTCGGCTACATAGCCGCGCGGACCGAGAACCTGATCCTCTCCACGTCCACCACGCTGATCACCACCGACGACCCGGTGAAGATCGCGGAGGACTACGCGATGCTCCAGCACCTGGCCGACGGGCGCGTCGACCTGATGACGGGCCGCGGCAACACCGGCCCGGTCTACCCGTGGTTCGGCAAGGACATCCGCCGGGGCATCGACCTCGCCATCGAGAACTACGCCCTGCTGCGCCGGCTGTGGCGCGAGGACGTCGTCGACTGGGAGGGCACGTTCCGCACACCGTTGCAGGGCTTCACGTCCACCCCGCGGCCGCTGGACGGCGTGGCGCCGTTCGTCTGGCACGGCTCCATCCGTTCGCCGGAGATCGCGGAGCAGGCCGCGTACTACGGCGACGGCTTCTTCCACAACAACATCTTCTGGCCGGCCGAGCACACCAGGCAGATGGTCGAGCTGTACCGGACGCGGTACGCCCACTACGGGCACGGCACGCCCGAGCAGGCGATCGTCGGCCTCGGCGGTCAGGCGTTCATGCGGAAGAACTCGCAGGACGCGGTGCGCGAGTTCCGGCCGTACTTCGACAACGCGCCGGTGTACGGCCACGGGCCCTCGCTGGAGGACTTCACCGAGCAGACCCCGCTCACGGTGGGCTCCCCGCAGCAGGTGATCGAGCGGACCCTGTCGTTCCGGGAGACCGTCGGCGACTACCAGCGCCAGCTGTTCCTGATGGACCACGCGGGGCTGCCGCTGAAGACCGTGCTGGAGCAGCTGGACCTGCTCGGCGAGGAGGTTGTGCCGGTGCTGCGGAAGGAGTTCGCCCTCGGCCGCCCGGCGGACGTTCCCGAGGCGCCGACCCACCAGTCGCTGCTGGCCGCGAAGGCGGCGGAGGAGAAGGAGGAGAGCGCCCGATGAAGCTCGTCGTCGTGTCGGCGGGGCTGAGTGTCCCGTCGTCCACCCGGCTGCTGGCCGACCGGCTGGCGGCGGCGGTGGACCGCAGGACCCCCGTGGGCACCGAGGTGATCGAGCTGCGTGACCTCGCCGTCGAGATCGCGCACCACCTCACCAACGGGTTCCCGGGCAAGGCGCTCGCCGCCGCGCAGGACGCGGTGGCGGGGGCGGACGGGCTGATCGTCGTCACGCCGGTGTTCAGCGCGTCGTACAGCGGGCTGTTCAAGTCCTTCTTCGACGTGCTGGACAAGGACGCGCTGGTGGGCAAGCCAGTACTGATCGCCGCGACCGGGGGTACGGCACGGCACTCCCTGGTCCTCGACCACGCCCTGCGCCCCCTCTTCTCCCACCTCCGAGCCGTCGTCGTCCCGACCGGCGTCTACGCGGCCTCGGAGGACTGGGGCGCGGAGGGACTGCCGGACCGGATCGAGCGGGCGGCGGAGGAACTGGCCGCGCTGATGCCGAAGACGGAACGGCGGGGGGAGGCGCCGGTGGTGCCCTTCGCGGAGCGGCTGGCGGCACTGGCCGCGGTCCGGCCGGGGGAGCAGGCCCCCGTTCGGTGAGAAGAGGGTAGGCGACCCGATGCGGTTGCCCGTTCGACGGTGAGAGGCCGGTAAAAAGGGTGATCGTAGGCCCAACCACCCCGGCCGAACCGCCGGAGGCCTTGGCAGACTGGGTGCGTGCCCCAGACTGTGCTCCTCGCCGAAGACGACCGCGCCATCCGCCACGCCCTCGAACGTGCCCTGACCCTGGAAGGGTACGAGGTGACGGCGGTCGCCGACGGCGTCGAGGCGCTCGCACAGGCCCACAAGACCCCGCCGGACGTCCTCGTGCTCGACGTGATGATGCCCGGCATCGACGGCCTCCAGGTCTGCCGCGTGCTGCGCGCCGAGGGCGACCGCACCCCCATCCTCATGCTCACCGCCCTCGTCGAGACCGCCGACCGCATCGCGGGCCTGGACGCAGGCGCCGACGACTACGTGGTCAAGCCCTTCGACGTCGAGGAGGTCTTCGCCCGGCTGCGCGCCCTGCTGCGCCGCACCAGCCCGGTCCCCGCCGGGCCGGCCGGCGGCGACGGCGGCGGCCGGGGCGAGCCCCAGCTCTCCGACCGGCAGATCGAGGCCGCCGGCATCCGCATGGACCTCCAGGCCCGCCGGGCCTGGCGCGGCAGGCGGGAGCTGGAACTGACCCGTACCGAGTTCGAGCTGCTCGAACTGCTGGTGCGCAACGCCGGCATCGTCCTCGACCACTCCACGATCTACGACCGCATCTGGGGCTACGACTTCGGCCCCGGCTCCAAGAACCTCGCCGTCTACGTCGGTTACCTGCGCCGCAAGCTGGACGAGCCCGGCGCCCCACAGCTGATCCACACGGTGCGGGGCGTGGGTTACGTGCTGCGGGAGGACTGAGTGGGCCGCCTGCGCCGGATGCTCGCTCGGCGTCGGCCCAAGCTGGTCTCCCTGCGCACCACCTTCGCCGTCTCCTTCGCCGCCGTCACCGCTGCCGTCGCGATCCTCGTCGGCATCGTGTCGTACGGCTCGGCCGCCCGGCTGGTCCGCGTCGACCAGCAGTCGGTGTTCAGCCAGGTCGTGCAGGACGTGCGGGACGAGGTACGGCAGCACACGATGGTGCCGGAGGACTTCTCCTCCTCCCGGCCCGGCCACGACCTGGTCCGGCCCGCCCGTACCGATGTGCAGGTGCTCGGCGCGCACGGCGAGATCGTGGACCACGGCGACCCCTCGCTCCCCGTCACCTCCCGCGACAGGGCGATGGCGCTCGCGCGGTCGGCCGGGAAGGCGGTCGAGCACAAGGACGTGCAGGTCGGCGAAGACCTCTACCGCATCGCCACCGTCTCGCTCGGCGACCGGCGGGGCGCGGTGCAGGTGGCGCAGGAGTTCAGCGACACCGAGGACCTGCTGCGCACGCTCCAGCAGCGGACGCTGATCCTGATGGCGGCGGTGGTGGTGGCGGCCGGGCTGTTCGGCTGGTGGCTGGCCCGCCGGATCACCCGGCGCCTGGTGGTGCTCACCTCCGCCGCGGAGGACGTCGCCCGCACCCGCCGGCTGGGCATCGAGGTGCCGGTCGCCGGGCTCGACGAGGTGGGGCGGCTCGGGCGGGCCTTCGACCGGATGCTGGGGCGGCTCGCGCAGTCGGAGGAGGACCAGCGGAGGCTGGTCCAGGACGCGGGCCATGAGCTGCGTACGCCGCTCACCTCGCTGCGCACGAACATCTCCCTCCTCCGCCGCATCGACGAACTGCCTCCCGACACCCGGGACGAACTGGTCGCCGACCTCACCCAGGAGGCGCGCGAACTCACCGATCTCGTCAACGAGTTGGTCGACCTCGCAGCCGGGCAGTCCGACACCGAGCCGCCGCAGCGGGTGGACCTCGCGGACATCGCGGAGGACGTGGTGGGGCTGGCGTCGCGGCGTACCGGACGGCAGATCGTGCTGCGCGTGAGCGGCGACACGACGACCGACGGGCGGCCCGGGATGCTCCAGCGGGCGATGTCCAACCTGGTCGAGAACGCCGCCAAGTTCGACCGCGGCGGCAAGGCGCCGATCGAGGTCCACGTCAAGGGGCCGGCGCGACCGGGGACGGTACGGGTGGAGGTCCTGGACCGGGGGCCCGGGATCGCGGAGGGCGACCTGATCCGCATCTTCGACCGCTTCTACCGGGCCGCGGACGCGCGGTCCCTGCCGGGGTCGGGGCTCGGCCTGTCCATCGTGCGGGAGGTCGCGATGGCTCACGGGGGCGCGCCCTTCGCGTACCGGCGGGAGGGCGGGGGCGCGGTGATCGGCTTCACGGTGGGCGGGGGCTAGCGGTTCCGGGCCTCCCGCACCCGTCCCCCGCACCCTCACCGCTTCCCCCGCAGCGCCCGCACCACCTCCGCCACCGCGCCCAGGACCGACGCCCGGTCCTCGGAGTCGGTGTCGGTGAGGGCGGAGCGGACGATCAGGACGGCGGCCGCCGCGATGATCAGGAGGGCGGGCGGAGGGGGCCGCGATGACGGGACGGAAGCGGTACGAGGACGAACTGAAGCGGCTGTACCGGGCGGCCGGCTCACCCACTGCGAAGAGGCTCGCCCACGAGATCAAGGCGCGGTGCGCGCAGGACCCTGGCCGGCATCCGGGGCGCCCTTGAGTCCCCCTCGCTGTCCGCCGCCGAGGCCGCGCTGATCGCCCTGCTCCCCTTCCTGCTCCAGGTGCAACACGCCTGGACCGTCGCCGACCTGTGCGTCGTGGACCCGGCGGACCTGGGCTCGGCGTCGATCTCCCCCGGGTGGCCGACGCGGTCCGCGCCGTCCTGCCCCGCGTCCCCGGTCTCGTCATGGCCCCCGCGGGCGAGCCGGACGGGGAGGTTACGACCGCCCGCCCATCCCCGGCAGGGTGAGGAACCCCTCCGCCCGCGCGCTCGCCAGCCCGATCCGCGGGATGTCGCTGGACTTGGCGAAGAGCAGGAACCGCGGCTCCCACACCGGCCGGTACTTGGCGTTCGCGCGGTAGAGGGACTCGATCTGCCACCAGCGGGAGAAGAAGGTGAGGATCGAGCGCCACAGCCGCAGCACCGGGCCGGCACCGAGGCGGGCGCCGCGTTCGAAGACGGAGCGGAACATGGCGAAGTTCAGCGACACCCGCTGGACGCCCAGTTCCTTCGCGCGCAGCAGGAGTTCGACCACCATGTACTCCATCAGGCCGTTCTCGCAGTCCCGGTCGCGGCGCATCAGGTCCAGGGAGAGGCCGTGCTCGCCCCAGGGCACGAAGCTGAGCAGGGCGCGCGGCTGGCCGTCGCCGTCGCGGCACTCCAGCATCACGCAGCGGCCGTCGCCCGGGTCGCCGAGGCGGCCCAGCGCCATGGAGAAGCCGCGCTCTGTGGCGCCGTCGCGCCAGCGGTCGGCGCGGTCGACGAGGTGGGCCATCTCCTCGGCCGGGATGTCCTCGTGGCGGCGGATGCGCACGCTGTAGCCGGCCCGCTTGACCCGGTTGTGGGCCTGGCGGACCACGCGCATCGGACGGCCTTCGAGGGTGAAGTCGGCGATGTCCACGATGGCTTCGTCACCGAGTTCGAGGGCGTCCAGGCCGTGCCGCCCGTAGACGGTGCCCGCCTCCTCGCTCGCGCCCATGACCGCGGGGATCCAGGCGTGCCGGCGGGCCTCGGTGAGCCAGGCGTCGATGGCGCCGGGCCAGGCCTCGGGATCGCCGATCGGGTCGCCGGAGGCCAGCGAGACGGCGCCGACGACGCGGTAGGTGATCGCCGCCTTGCCGCTGGGGGAGAAGATCGCGGCCTTGTCGCGGCGCAGCGCGAAGTAGCCGAGGGAGTCGCGGGCGCCGTGCTTTTCGAGCAGCGCGCGCAGCCTGTCCTCGTCGTCGGCGGTGAGCAGCTGCTTGCCGCGCGGGGAGCGGAAGCAGGCGTAGACGACGGCGCAGAAGGCCGCGGCGAGCAGGGCGTTGACCGTGATGTCGGTCCAGCGGGGGGCGTGCACATGCTCGATGCGGTCGGCGAACACGCCGACGCTGACGCCGCGCAGATAGGTGTAGACGATCTCGTCGGCGAGGCCCGCGCCGGGCAGCGTGTTGGTGGCGTGCACCAGCAGGGTGCCGAGGCCGCCGGTGACCAGCAGCCCGCCCGCGCCGACGGCGAGCGCCAGCTTCGGGTTGGAGGGGTCGCCCACCGCGTTGAACTCGCGCCGGCCGATCACCAGGGCGGCCACGAACAGGCCGGTCAGGGCGGCGGAGACCCAGTTGAAGAGGTGGTCGGCGTACCGGTCCTGGGTGAGCCCGACGACGTAGACCGCGAAGAGCGGCCCGGCGAGCAGGAGATTGGTCAGCCAGGCGGCCCGCTTGCGGCGCCGCATCACCAGCATCAGGAGGATCGCGAGCGCGGCCGAGACCAGCCCGCCGGTGGCCAGGTACGGCGTGAAGAAGGCGCCGACGTGGTGGTGCGGGTGCTCCTGGTTGAAGAGCTTGCTGGTGTTGTGCTCGTGGACCTCCTCGCGGAACGGCAGGGAGAGGACCGCGAGGACGTTGAGCACGGCGATCAGCCGCAGGTACCACACCGTGGCCGAGGCCGCCGCCGCGCGCAGCCGGGGGCCGGGCGTGATCGTCGGGAACTCGCGGCGCGGGGTGCGCCGGGCGGGGGCGTGCGGGGAGGGGACGGTCGACTGCGGAGCGGGCATGGTGACTGGTCACCTTGGGGAGGAGGACGGTGCCTACGGGCGTGACCCTACAGCGTGTAGGGAAATTCGCCCGGTCGGTCTACGGTAAAGGAGCGTACCGGGACCGCTTCTTACCCGGCCCTTTCCGTGCCGCGCCGGGCGGAGGCCAGCATCCAGGCCAGGTCCCCCGCCGCGGCCCCGGCGGCCACCGCGGCGACGATCACCCCGCCGGTGGCGAGGCCGTCGCTGAACAGGTGCGGGCGCCGGTCGAGGCTGTGCAGCCCGAAGCCGCACAGCTCGTACACGCCGACGGCGGCGACGAAGAGGCTGACGACGAGTACGGTGAGGGTCGGCGCGAGGCTGCGTGCGCAGACCTCGCCGCCGGGCACCGTCTCCGTGTCCTGCATGGGTCCCCCGTAGGACGTGGTGGAACGGGTGTGTGAACGGCCTTGGGGCTGTGGCCGATTGGGAACCTACAATACGTAGGGTCCATGACGGTCGACGCCATGCGTGTGTATGTGTGTGCGGACATGGAAGGCGTCACGGGCCTCGTCGAGGCGGACGACGTCCAGCCGGGCGGCCGGGACCACGAGCGGGGCCGCTCCATGATGGCGGAGGACGGGAGCGCGGCGGCGCGCGGCGCGCTGGCGGCCGGCGCGAGCGACGTCCTCGTCGACGACGCCCACGGCCCGATGCGCCGTCTGCGCCCCGACGGCCCGCACCCCGCGGCCCGCCTGGTGCGCGGCAGGCCCAAGCAGATGATCACGCTGGAGAGGCTGACCGGGGAGTACGACGCCGTGGTGTGTGTCGGCCGTCACGCCCGCGCCGGGGCCCCGGGCGTGCTCAGCCACGGCTTCATGGGCCACGAGATCGAGGACATCCGGCTGGCCGGCCGCCCGACCGGCGAGATCGGCCTCGCCCACGCCACGGCGGCGGCCCTGGGCGCTGCCGGTGGCGGCCCTCACCGGCGACGAGGCGGCGTGCGCCGAGACGGCGGAGTGGGACGCGTCGGTGGCCACCGTCCCGGTGACGTACGCCCACGGCCGCTTCGCCGCCGAGCCGCGGCCCGGGGCGGAGGCGCGCGAGGCGATCGAGAAGCACTTCACGGAGCCGCGACGGGACGTGGAGACGGCCTTCGGGGAGGCGGGCCCGGCGGACCGGCTCCGGTCGGCCTGACCCGTACGGCCTGGTCGCCGAGCCCCCGCAGCGGCACGGCGAGCCCGCCGCGGAACTCCCTGCCGGCGTCGGCCGGTCGGGCGCCGCGGGCCGTGGCGGCCGTGGTCCTCACCGGTCCGTGCCGTCTCCCGGACCCACCTGCCCTGCATGTGCCGCGGTGATCTCGGTGATCAGGGCCTCGATACGGGTCCTGATCTCGTCGCGGATGGGGCGGACGGCCTCGACGCCCTTGCCGGCCGGGTCCTCCAGGGCCCAGTCCAGGTACTTCTTGCCGGGGAAGACCGGGCAGGCGTCGCCGCAGCCCATGGTGATGACGTAGTCGGACGCCTGGACGGCCTCGGTCGTCAGGACCTTGGGTTCGGCCCGGGAGATGTCGATGCCCACCTCCTTCATGGCCTCGACCGCGGCGGGGTTGACCTGGTCGCCCGGGAGGGAGCCGGCGGAACGGACCTCGACCCGGTCGCCCGCGAGGTGCGAGAGGAATCCGGCGGCCATCTGGGAGCGGCCGGCGTTGTGGACGCAGACGAACAGCACGGAAGCGATCGGACTGGAGGGCATGGTTCTTCCTTCGCTGGAGGTACGGCTGCGGGCGGGCCGGGGTCCCGGTGGCCGCGGGCGGTCCGCGGCCCGGCGAGGCGTCCGTTTCCGCCGAACGGCAGGTCGGCTCCGCCGAGTGACGAATCACCCCAGACTGGTATCAGTGTTGACTGGTGTCAGTCCTGACTGATGTGAGAGTATCAGTGCATGCTGACGTCAGTCGACACTGATCTGATCCGGGTACTGGCCGACCCGCTCAGGCTCCAGATCGTCACCCTCCTCGCCAAGGAGACGCTCTGCACCACGCACCTGGTCGAGGAGACCGGCGCGAAGCAGACGAACCTCTCCAACCATCTGAAGGTGCTGCGCGAGGCCGGGGTCGTGGACACGGAGCCGTGCGGCCGGTACACGTACTACAAGCTGCGCCCGGACGTGATCGCCCAGCTCGCCGACCGGTTCGCCGGACTGGCCGAGTCCGCCCGGAACGCCGCCGACACCAAGAGGGCCTGCCCGTGACCCGCACCGAACCGCCCGCGACGACCGAGGAGACCTCGGTCGTCGCGAAGCTGTCGACCCTCGACCGCTTCCTCGCCGTCTGGATCCTGCTCGCCATGGCCCTCGGCCTCGGTCTCGGCCGGCTCGTCCCCGGGCTGAACGACGCGCTGGCGAAGGTCGAGATCGGCGGCATCTCGCTCCCGATCGCCGTCGGCCTGCTGATCATGATGTATCCGGTCCTGGCCAAGGTCCGCTACGACAGGCTCGACGCCGTCACCGGCGACAAGAGGCTGATGGTCTCCTCGCTGGTCATCAACTGGCTCGTCGGGCCCGCGGTGATGTTCGCCCTGGCATGGATCTTCCTGCCGGACCTGCCCGAGTACCGCACCGGCCTGATCATCGTCGGCCTGGCCCGCTGCATCGCCATGGTCATCATCTGGAACGACCTCGCCTGCGGCGACCGCGAGGCGGCCGCCGTCCTCGTGGCGCTGAACTCGGTCTTCCAGGTCCTGGCCTTCGGCTTGCTGGGCTGGTTCTACCTCGACCTGCTGCCCGGCTGGCTCGGCCTCGGCGACGGCCAGCACCTGAGCATCTCCATGTGGAAGATCGCCCTGAACGTCGTCGTCTTCCTCGGCGTCCCGCTGCTCGCCGGGTTCCTCACCCGCCGCGTCGGCGAGAAGAGGCTCGGGCGCGAGAGGTACGAGACCGGCTTCCTGCCGAAGATCGGCCCCTGGGCGCTGTACGGCCTGCTGTTCACGATCGTCATCCTCTTCGCGCTCCAGGGGAGGACGATCACCTCCCAGCCGCTGGACGTGGCCCGGATCGCGCTGCCGCTGCTGGCCTACTTCGCGATCATGTGGTTCGGCGTCTTCGCCCTGGGCATGGCGATCGGCCTGGCCTACGACCGCACCGCCACCCTCGCCTTCACCGCCGCCGGCAACAACTTCGAGCTGGCCATCGCCGTCGCCATCGCCACCTTCGGCGTCACCTCCGGCCAGGCCCTGTCCGGCGTGGTCGGCCCGCTGATCGAGGTGCCGGTCCTGGTCGCCCTGGTCTACGTCTCCCTCGCCTGGCGGCGGAAGTTCGGCGCCGACCCGCTGCCGGCCCCGGCCGTCCGGGACCGCTGATGCCCGGCCCGGACCGCTTCGGGGAGCCCGGGGAGCCCGGGGCGGCCGGCCGGGGATCGCGATGAGCGTCCGGCACCCGCAGGTGGTGATCGTCGGCGGCGGCCAGGCCGGGCTCGCCGCCGGCTACCACCTGCGCCGCCTCGGCCTGGACTTCGTCATCCTCGACGCCCGGCCCGACCCGGGCGGGGCATGGCGGCACACCTGGGAATCCCTGCGCCTGTTCTCCCCGGCCGCCCACTCCTCCCTCCCCGGCCGTCCGATGCCCGTACAGCCGGGCGGGACCTGGCCGGACGCGCGGCACGTCGTGGAGTACCTCGCGGACTACGAGAAGCGCTACGAGCTGCCGGTCCGACGGCCGGTGCGCGTGCGCGGGGTGCACCGCGACGGCCGGCTCCTGCGGGTGGAGACCGACTCGGGCACCTGGCACGCCCGTACGGTGATCAGCGCGACCGGCACCTGGTGGCGTCCCTTCCTCCCCGCCGACGCCGGCCGTGGCGACTTCGAGGGACGCCAGCTGCACACGGTCGACTACCGGTGCCCGCGGGACTTCGCCGGTCGGCGGGTGATCGTGGTGGGCGGCGGCAACTCCGGCGCCCAGATCGCCGCCGACCTCGCCCACGACACCGAGCTGACCTGGGTCACCCGGCGCCCGCCCCGCTTCCTGGCCGACGACATCGACGGCCGCGCCCTCTTCGACGCGGCCACCGCCCGCCGCCGCGCCCTGGACGCGGGCCGCACCGACACCGGCGGCGTCGCCGCCCTCGGGGACATCGTCGCCGTCCCGCCCGTCCGCGAGGCCCGCGACAGCGGTCTGCTCAAGGCGAGCCCGATGTTCACCCGCCTGCTCCCCGGCGGGGTCGAGTGGGCGGACGGCACCCGCGCCGAGGCCGACGCGATCATCTGGTGCACCGGTTTCCGGCCCGCCCTCTCCCACCTCGCCCCGCTCCGGCTGCGAGGCCGCCGGGGCCGCATCGCCACCACCGGCACCCGCGCGGCGGACGAGCCACGCCTGCACCTGCTCGGGTACGGCGACTGGACCGGCCCCGCCTCGGCCACCCTCATCGGCGTGGGCCGGCCGGCGCGGGAGGCGGCGCGGGAGATCGCGGCGCTGCTGCGCTGAGTCGCGGCGAACCCGACCCCGTCCGGACCGTGGCGAACCGGGCCCGTGAGGGAGCGGCGGAACGTCAGGCCGCGGCCGGGGCGAAGCTGAGCAGCTTGCCCATCGACGCCAGCACCGACGGCTCGACCCGGTAGTACACCCAGGTACCGCGCCGCTCGGAGGTGAGCAGCCCGGCGTCCTTGAGCTTCTTCAGGTGGTGGGAGACGGTCGGCTGGGAGACGCCGACGTCGGAGATGTCGCACACGCACGCCTCGCCGCCCTCGTGGGAGGCGACGGCGGAGAACAGCCGCAGCCGCACCGGGTCGCCCAGCGCCTTGAACATGCGCGCCGCGGTCTCGGCCTCCTCCGCGGTGAACGGGCGCTCGGTGAGCGAAGGGCAGCACGGCACCACGGCGCCGGACTCGGGCGCGATCAGCGGCAGCACCTTGGGGTTCGACATGCGTCTATGTTGACATGCTTCGAACCAAGAGGTGAGGGGTCGAGAAGGCGCGGCGCGAACGGCCGCCACGCCGACGCGCCCCATCGAAGCCGTCTCCTGAATTCGATGCATGTCTATGTTGAAGTTCATCGAATCAGATGGGATGCTGGCGTCGCAATCCATCGACAGATGTCGAAACACGCGAGGAGTCGCCGTGAACCTGCCCGCCGTCACCGAGCTGCCCGTCGTGGTGATCGGAGCCGGACCTGTCGGTCTGGCCGCCGCCGCCCATCTGGTCGACCACGGCATCGAGCCCCTGGTGCTGGAAGCCGGTCCGGCCGCCGGCGCGACCGTGCGCGAGTGGTCGCACGTGCGGCTGTTCTCCACCTGGGGCGAGGTCACCGATCCGGCGGCGGAGAAGCTGCTCGCGCCGACCGGCTGGACCAGGCCGGACGCGGCGACCTACCCCTCGGGCGGGGACTGGGCCGAGCGGTACCTCCAGCCGCTCGCCGACGTCCTCGGCGACAGGGTCCGCGTCGGCGTGACGGTGACCGGTGTCTCCCGCGCCGGCCGCGACCGGATCGTGGACGCCGACCGCGAGGCCCAGCCCTTCGTCGTTCACGTCACCCACGCCGACGGCCGCGAGGAGCGCCTCTTCGCCCGTGCGGTGATCGACGCCTCCGGCACCTGGACCACGCCCGCCCCGGCCGGCGGCAGCGGTCTCCCGGCCCTCGGCGAGAAGGCGGCGGCCGACCGGATCAGCTACCGCGTCCCCGACCTGAAGGACTCCGCCGTACGGGCGCGGTACGCGGGCAAGCGCACCGCGGTCATCGGCTCCGGCGCTTCCGCGTTCACCGCGCTCGCCTACCTCGCCGACCTGGCCGAGTCCGGCGAGGGCGAGGGCACGAAGGCGCTGTGGATCCTGCGCCGCGGCATCTCCGGCGCCACCTTCGGCGGCGGCACCGCCGACCAGCTGCCCGCCCGCGGCGCGCTCGGCCTGGCCGCGAAGGCCGCGGTCGAGAAGGGTCACGCCGACGCGGTCACCGGCTTCCGCACCGACGCCGTGGAGCGCGACGGCGACGGCCGTCTGGTCCTGGTCGCCGAGGACGGCCGACGGCTGGAGGCGGTCGACGAGCTGATCGTGCTGACCGGCTTCCGCCCGGACCTGTCCTTCCTGTCCGAGGTCCGCCTGCACCTCGACGAACGCCTCCAGGCCCCGGTCGCGCTCGCGCCGCTGATCGACCCCAACCAGCACTCCTGCGGCACCGTCTACCCCCACGGCCACCGCGAGCTGTCCCACCCCGAACAGGGCGTCTACCTGGTCGGCATGAAGTCCTACGGCCGCGCCCCGACGTTCCTCGCCATGACCGGGTACGAGCAGGTCCGCTCCGTCGTCGCCGCGATCGCCGGCGACCTGGAATCCGCCGACCGTGTCGAACTCACCCTCCCCGAGACCGGGGTGTGCGGCGGCGCCGGTCTCTTCGACGCCCCCGACGCCGACCAGGGGGGCGGTTGCTGCGCCCCCGCCCCCGCCCTCGTCCAGCTCGGCACCGCTCCGGCAGCCGAACCGGGCGCGGACACCGCGCGGCGGCCGGGCGAGGGCTGCTGCGGCTGACGACCGCTCTCACCGAAGCCTCGAAGCCCGGGGGCCCCTGTCAGTGCTTGCCCTTGCCCTTGCCGTGCTCGGCGCCCTCCTGGGCGTCCTGCCCGGCGGGCTGTGCCGGGGGCGGGGAGGCCGTGTCGTAGGCCGTCGGGAGGGACGGCGTGGTCGTGGAGGAAGCGGTGGGGCTCGTGCTCGTGGACGGCGTGGTCTGCGGCTCCTGGGACGAGCCGGCGCCGGGCGAGAACCACACCATGCCCACCAGCAACGCCAGGGCGAAGAGGACGGTGCCGCCCAGCGCGGCCACCAGCCGGGAACGGCTGAGGAACGGCACGCGCGGGCGGCGGGGCGCGGCCCGGTGCACGCTCGTCTGCCACTCGGTGCCCGCCGCCGGGGCGAAGGCGCCGTGGGTGGCGGGAGCGGGGACGAGGCTCGCCGGGGCGGCGGCTTCGAAGCCGGTGGCGTGCGCCAGGGCCGGGTGGCCGTGGCCGTGGTGTTCGCTGGGCAGCGGCTCCGGCGCGCCGCGCCAGGCTCCGCGCCCGAACCAGTCCGCCACCTCCTCGGCCGTGGGGCGGCCCTCGGGTTCCTTGGCCAACAGGCCGAGCAGGTAGCTCTCGAAGGCGGGCGGGAGATCGGCGCGCAGGCTCCGGGGTGACAGCGGGGTGGCGTCGAGATGCTGATGAAGCACCGCCAGCGCGCTGTCCGCCTGGAACGGCGGGCGCCCGGTGAGGAGTTGGTAGAGGACGCAGCCCAGGGAGTAGACGTCGGAGGCCGGGCCGGCGGTGTGGCCCAGGGCCCGCTCGGGCGCGAGGTAGAGGCTGGTGCCGACGATCTGCCCGGTGGCGGTGAGCGCGGCGCCGGGGTCGTCGAGGAAGCGGGCGATGCCGAAGTCGCCGATCTTCAGGGTGCCTTGGGTGTCCAGCAGGAGGTTGGCCGGCTTGATGTCCCGGTGCACGATGCCCTGCCGGTGCGCGGTGGCCAGTCCGACGGCGGCCTGTGCGGCGACGTGGGCCACCCGCTCGACGGGCAGGGGCCCGCAGGCGGTGAGCAGCCCGGCGAGGCTGCCCCCGTCGACCAGCTCCATCACCAGGAACAGACGGTCTTCGTACTCGCCGAAGTCGAGGACGCCGACCACGTTCGGGTGGCTGAGACGGCCGGCGGTCTGCGCCTCCAGCCGGAAGCGGGAGGACGCGGTGGGGTCGGAGTCGTGGGGGAGCAGGAGCTTCACGGCAACCGGTCTGCCGAGCATCTCGTCGTCGGCCCGCCAGACCTCCCCCATCGCGCCCCGCCCGATGGTGTCCCGCAGCCTGTATCGGCCCGCTATAAGCACTTGTTCTTCATCCCCATGCCCAAAGACGTCTCGATCGCCGCAGGCCATGACTCACCGCGGGAGCGGATCATCGGACGGGAGGGTGCCGCAGCGGCCCAAGCGTACCGGCCCCCGCGGCCTGGCCCTGGCGCTCACCCCGCGAGGAGGGGCAGGGGAACCGGCGGTCCCGGCAGCACGTTTTCTTTCCGCGGTTCTTCATTCGCGGCCCATGACATTCACGTCATCGTCACAAGAAACCCAGGGTTCTCACCCTCTCCGTGAATAGCTGACTTACGTCCGCGCGGACCAGCGATATGAGGGTTAATTGTGACCCGAGTTACTCTTCTTTCGGTCGCGAATGTCCCGACATGGGGGACAGGGGTATCAAATCCGTCGCGCGGACTATCTCACCAGGTGGTGCCAACTCGGCTGATTCGGAAAATGCCCTGAAGTTGCTCACGGCATCGAAACGGTGATTGCATCAAGCCGATCGAGGAACCGCTCCCCGCGAATGGATGGGGCGCGGTCGGAAGGGAGCGACGTGGGTTGCCCGCACGCCGCAGGATGCCCCCTTTTCCCTTTACTTAGGGGGAGTCTGCAAGGTTGGCGCGAATATTACTGCGACAGTGAGAACCAGTGGCTCGGCTGCGCGCGTTACCAGACGTCGCTCACCGGCGAGCGCGTGCCGATCAGCCTGCTGCCCAACGGAGCCCGCGCGCGGCACCTCGAAGCCGAGGCCGAGGCGGGCCGCTCCGGCGCCACCCCCCGGTCGGCACCGGGCCTGCCGCATGAGCGGGCAGCACACGGAACCGCGACACCGCAGGCCACGCCCCCGTTCGGGGCGGCACCGCCACCGGCGCCTGTCCCGCGTGACCCATCGTCACCGCCTCCACGGGTTCCCCGGCCTTCGGACGGCCGCGCCGGACACACGCGGCGAGCGACCGGATCGAAGAGCGGCTGGTGGACGCGATTCGCCGATTGGATGAGAGGACCCGCATGAGTACCTATTGGCCTTGGTGGGCGGGCGCTATCGGACTCGCTCTGGTCACGGTCAACTACACCCTCGTCACCGACCGGTCTTTCGGAGTGTCGTCCGCGTGGGACCGCGTGCTGCACTGGCGCCGTGAACGTCGCCTCGAACGGATGGACGAGGAATTCGCCGACGAGCAGGCGCTCGTCGAGGCGCTCGCCGCGGCCACGGCGGAGCACTTCGGCACGGGCACCGGCCCGTCCCCCGTGCCGCGGATTTCGGACGAGAAGTCGCGGCCGGTCGAAGCGGACGCCGGACCGGCGACATGTGACGGCCCCGCGAGCACGAGTCTGCGCCCGGTCCCGCTGGTCACCCAGGCCGCCCTGCTTCTGTCGGTCTTCGTCGGCGGGTTCATCGCCGCGGTCACCTCCGGGCGGTTCCACCTCCGCTACGACATGGGCCCCGGTTTCCGGAACCTGGTCACGGCCGATCCGGCCACCATGATCGCCGTGCTGTTCGCGGGTGGCGTGCTGGTCGGCTTCGGCACTCGACTGGCCGGCGGGTGCACCTCCGGCCACGGACTCAGCGGCTGCGGCCGTCTCCGTCCGGTCAGCATCGTCGCGACCGCCGTCTTCTTCGGCACCGCCGTCGCGGTGTCGTTCCTCCTGTGGAAGGTGATCTGATGCGTACCCGGGGCGCGGTTCTGCTGGCCAACATCATCACCGGCCTCCTTCTCGGCTACACCGTCAGCAACATCGGCTTCGGTGACTACGCCCAGCTGAACCGGATGTTCACCTTCCAGGACCCGCGCATGCTCCTCGCCTTCGCCGGCGCGGTGGTGATCATCGTGTGCGTCTTCGCCCTGCTGCGGGTCCGCCGAACCCCGGAACGCATCCACGCGGGCGTGATCCCCGGCGCCGTGATGTTCGGTACGGGCTGGGCGATCTCGGGTGGGTGCCCCACGATCCCGATCATCCAGGTCGCGGGCGGATACCTGCCTGCCCTGGTCACCATCGCCGGCGTCGTCGTCGGTATGCGGCTGTGCCGCTGGGTGTCCACGCGTTACCTCAACGTCGACCGCGGCTCCTGCGGGCTGTAGCCGAGGCGCTCCTTACCGAGGCCCTGCGGGCGCCGGGGGCGGGTTCGGCCGGACCGCCCGGTCATGCGTGGCCGCGGTCCTCCCGCATCCGCAGGAAGCGGCCGTGCCAGGTGTGGTCCCAGACGTCACCGGTGGTCGCGTTGACCGAGATCATGCCGACGACGCGACCGTCGCGCAGGGTGTGCAGGGTGTAGTAGCCGGGAAAGGCGTCCGGCTGGGCGGCGTGCAGCCCGGAGCGGTGGCCGCGCAGCCACTGGTCGGCGATGCGTACGGCGCGGTCGGGGCCGATGGCCGGGGCGCCGCCCGGGGCGCGGCCGGGGGTCATGCCGTGGCCGGGCATCATGCCGTAGGCCGTGTTCCACATCATGGCCGGGCCGTACTCCAGGTGCACGGCGCCCGAGCCGGGCTCGACGAGGACCTCGGTGGCGTGCCTGCCGTGGGCGTCGAGGAGCTCCGCGTAGTAGTTCTCGCTGAACTGCATGACTTCGCCGACACGCAGGTTCCACCGGCCGGCGAAGCGCTCGGCGGCGCGGTCGGCGCCGGCCAGGTCGCGCACCGGGCCGGCGCGGGCAGCCGTGCCGGGAGCGGGGCCCGTCCGCTCGAAGCCGCCGCCCGCCGTCCAGACCACGGACGCGATCAGCGCGGCCAGCGCACCGACCAGCACGGCCAGCGGCAGCCGACGGCCCCGGAGCCGGCTCACTTCGGCCCCGCCCGGTACGAGGAGAGATGCCTGCGCGCCTCGTGATAGGCGTCCGCGTCGATCTCACCCGAGGCGAAGCGACGGTCGAGGATCTCCTCCGGTGTCTCCCGCGACGTCTCTCGGGGAGCCCAACCGCCGCGATCGGGACCGCCACCCCGGCCCTCACCCGGGTGCCGGGTCAGGTGGACCACGGCCCAGACCACCAGCCCGATCAACACGAGCCAGAACAGCGGCATGAACGCCATCCAGGCCCAGCCGCCACCGTCCCAGTACATCACCAGAACCCACCTCCTCAGGAGGCTCCTCACGCTGCTGACATTCCTCATCGTCCGCCCGGCCCGATCCCGGCGCCAGGGCCCTTCGCCCGAGGCGATGGGCCGGTCGGTACCCGGATGCGGCCGACGTCTCGGGCCGGTCGGTCACCGAGGTCCGTGGCCACCTGCCGGTCACGGAGCGAGGGAGAAGTAGTTCTCCTCCTCCTGGGTGAAGTGCAGGCGCAGGACGGTGTTGAGGCCGTAGAGGCAGGAGCGCAGGTCGTCGAGTTGTCCGGCGGACAGGCGGCCGTCGGCACGGGCCAGTTGCAGGTGCGTGGCGATGCGGCGGGCGAGCCGTTCGATCTCGGTGTGGGCCCGGCTCATCGTGGCGGTGGCCTCGGGACCGCCGAGCGTCGGCGCGAGGGCGGGGTAGAGCTGGTGCTCCTCGGCGTACTCGTGCGGCAGCAGCCGTTCGGTCAGCAGCCGGTGTGTCTCCTCCACCGCCGCCAGAGCCGTCGGGCCGGAGCTGTCGGAGAGACGGTCGGCCGCGTCCCGTACCGCTTCCAGGACGTCCTGGAGGTCGTCGTGTTCGGCGGCGAAGCGGTGGATGAGGGCCTCGGCGTCAGGGGTGAGCGCCGGCCGCGCGGCCTGGTCGACCCGCAGGGCACGCAGGGCGTTGAGGATGACGGCGACGTCGATGCCCTCCTGGAGCAGGGCGCCGGCGGCGGGCGGGAGCAGACCGAAGGCGGCCACGGCCATGGCGGCCAGGGACATCAGCATGCCGCCGAGCGCGCTCTGGACGGCTATGCGCCGGGCTCGTTGGGCGATGGCGACGGCGTCGGCGAGACGGTCGACGCGGTCGGTGGTCAGGACGATGTCGGCGGCCTCGGAGGAGGCGGTGGAGCCGCGGGCCCCCATGGCGACGCCGATGTCGGCCGCGGCGAGGGCGGGGGCGTCGTTGACGCCGTCGCCGACCATCACGGTGACCGCGCGCTCGCGCTCGGCGCGTACGGCGGCGACCTTGTCGGCCGGGCCGAGCTCGGCCCGGACGTCGTCCAGGCCGAGGACGGCGGCGACCTCGTGGGCGGGCGCGGCCCGGTCGCCGGTGAGCATCAGGATCCGGTCGATGCCCGCCGCCCGCAGGTGACGCAGGGTGCGCGGGGCGTCGTGGCGCAGGGGATCGCGCAGCAGGACCGCGCCGGCCAGGTGCCCGTCGACGGTGAGCCAGGCGACGGCGGCGCCGTCGAGCAGCGCACGGTTGTCGACGGCCTTCGCCCAGGCGGGCCGGGCGGTCGCGGCACCCGTACGGCCCACGGAGACCCGGTGCCCGTCCACGTTTCCGGTGGCACCCCGGCCGGGTTCCTCGGTGACGTCCGTCGGGACCGAGAGCACCAGGCCGCGTTCGCGGGCGGTGCCGACGATGGCCTGGGCGAGGACGTGCGGCGAGTACTGGTCGAGGGAGGCGGCGAGGCGCAGCACCTCCGCGGCTTTGACGTCGGGCGCGGCGATCACGTCGAGGACGCGGGGACGGCCGCGGGTGAGGGTGCCGGTCTTGTCCAGCAGCAGGGTGCGGGCGCGGCCGAGGTTCTCCAGCGCGCCGCCGTCCCGGATGACGACGCCCAGGCGGGAGGCGCGGGAGAGACCGGAGACGATGGCGACGGGCGCGGCCAGCAGCAGCGGGCAGGGGGTGGCGACCACCAGGACGGCGACCGCCCGTACGGCGGAGCCGCTGACCAGCCAGGCCAGCCCCGCCACCGCCAGCGAGAGCGGGAGGAACCAGGCCGCGTAGCGGTCGGCCAGCCGCACCACGGGCGCGGACTCGGCGCCGGCCTGCTGGGCCAGCCGTACGATCCCGGCGTAGGTGCTGTCCTGTTCGGTGGCCGAGGCGCGCAGCTCGAAGGCGCCGCCGGCGTTGACCACGCCGCTGCGCACCGCCCCGTCCCGGGCGCGCTCCACCTGGACGGACTCCCCGGTGAGCACGGACTCGTCGAGGACGGCGGCGTCGCTCTCCACGCGGCCGTCGACGGGGACGACCTCGCCGGGACCGACGACGAGCAGGTCGCCGACGGCGACCTCGGCCAGCGGCACCGTGGTCACCCCCGCGTCCGTGCGACGGCGCGCGGTGCGCGGCGCGTGTTCCAGCAGGGCGCGCAGGTCGTGGGAGGCGCGCCGCTGGGCCGCCGCCTCCAGGGTGCGGCCGGTGGCGAGCATGAGCGCGATCAGCGCACCGGCCAGGTACTCGTGGACGGCCAGGGTGCCGCCGAGCGCGAGGACGGCGATGAGGTCGACGCCCGCGCGCCCGTGGCGCAGCGCGGAGAGCACCCATCCCACGGCCGGGACGACGGCGGACAGGGTGCCCAGCGCCCAGAAGAGGTCGGCGAGGCCGCCCGCGCCGACGAGCCAGGCGATGCCGCCGGCCGTCAGGGCCGCCGCGGTGACGGCCAGGAGGACGGGTTCGAGCCGTCGCGCGACCGCCGCGGTCGGACGGCGCGGCGGTGTCGGGAACGTGCGGTCGGTCATGGCATACCTCGGTTCGTCCGGCGCGGCGATCGGGGGACCGGTCCCCCCTCCAGCACACCGCGTCCCGGGTGTCGGCGCGAGGGGACGTCCGGCCCTGCTTCGGGGCCCTGCGGACGGCGCGTGCCCGCGCCGGTCATGGCCGGTCCCGGTCGGTGTGGAGGGCCAGCCGGGGGCATGCGGCGACGGCTCGGCGGGCGTGGGCGCGCAGTTCGTCGGGCACCGCTCGGCCTTTCAGGACGGGGTAGCCCCATTCGTCGAGGTCGATCAGTTCGGGCAGGAGCTCGGCGCACAGGCCCTGGCCGGTGCAGGCGACGCGGTCGACGCGCAGGCTTCGGGTGCGGCTCATCGCCATGTCTCCGGGGGTGTCGCGGGCGGTACGGGGACGCGGGGTGGCTGGTGGGCGGCGGGGCAGGGGCCGTGGGTGAGGTGGTGGTCGACGTCGTCGGCGAAGACGCTCAGGGCGGAGGCGGCGAGGCGGGCGGCGCCGTCGGGATGGCGGCAGGCGCCGCGGTCGGGCAGCAGACCGGTGCGACGGCGCAGGCGCGCGGGCAGACCGGGGTCGGCACGTCCGGTGGCCAGCGTGGTGAAGTCCTCGGCCACGGCGGGCAGGCCGAAGTGGCAGGGGCCGCACTGGCGCGCGCTGTGGGCGGCCAGGTAGGCGAGCATCCGCGCCGTCTCGCCGAGCCCGCAGGCCGCTCGGGGCAGCGCGACGAGGACCCCGGCGCCGGGTGCGGCGCCCAGCGGGGCGAGATCGCGCCGGGCGAGGGGGGTGTCCAGGCGCGCTGCCGGGAGCCAGGTGCCGGCGAAGCCGCCGAGCAGGACCGCTTGCAGGGGGTCGGTGGGTCCCGCGGCGCGGTCGAGGAGCGTGGTGATCGGTGTACCGAGCGCGGCTTCGAGCACACCCGGTGCGGCGACGGCGCCGGAGACGGTGACGAGCGTGGTGCCGGGCTCCTCCGGCGTGCCTGCCTGCCGGTACCAGTCAGGGCCGTAGCGGGCGATGAGGGCGAGGTGGGCGAGGGTCTCGGCGTTGTCGACCAGTGTGGGGCGCCGGTCCACGCCGCGCTCGTGGGTGCGCGGAGGGCTGCCCTGCGGCCGGGCCGGGCCCCCGTTCAGCCAGCGCACCAGGGAGGTCGACTCGCTGGAGACGTAGGCATGGGGGAGGGCGTGCAGCCGCAGCCGGACCGGATCGAGGCGGGCGCGTCGGCGTTCGTCCAGAGCCGCGCTCAGCTGCTGGTACTGGGCGGTGCGGTCGCGGGGCAGGCACACGTGGACGGTGTCCGCGCCGACCGCGGCCGCGGCCAGTACGGCACCGTCGAGCACGAGATGCGGTGCGACGGCGACGAGGAACTGGTCCTTGCGGCTCGCCGGTTCGCTCTCCATGGCGTTGACGACGACCACCGCGCGGCCACGGCGTTCCGCCACGGCGCGCAGCTTGCGGGCGGTGGGGAAACCCGCGCCGCCGCGCCCGGTGAGTCCGGCCGCCTCGACCGCCTCCACGAGCGGCACGGACGTACGCCTGCCCCTGCCCGCGGGGACCGGGGCGGGCCCGTAGCGTCCGAGGTGATCGGACAGGTCGGCCGGCCGCCCCGTGGCGTTCCAGCCGGCCAGCAGCCGGGGTTCGCCCGGCGCGGCGGAGAGGCGGGCCGAACGGGACGCCGTGGCCGAGGGGTTCACCGTCCACCTCCCAGGAGGATCGTCGTGGCCGCCGCGCGCTGGGCCCAGCCCGGCTGGAGCGGGCCGGCGGCGAGGAACGCACCGAGCACGACCGGTACGGCGGTCGCGGCCACGGCGGTCAGCAGGCGCCCGGCGATCCGGCCCGGCCCGGCCTTGGCCGACCGCCACCACACGGCGGCCACCACCGTGCCGAGGCATCCGGCGTAGAGCCAGAGCTGGAGGGGCAGCCGGGTGTCGGTGCCGGTGCCGACACCGTGGAAGAGGGCGAGCGGCCAAGCCGCGTACGCGAGCCAGTGCACGGCCTTCCAGCGACGCACGCCCAGGCGCCGGCGCAGGGCGCTGGTGACGAGCACCGCGAGCAGCAGGTCGAGCGCGGCCGTGCCCAGGCCGAGCCAGAGCGGCCGGTACGACGCCCCGAACGGCACCACGGTCACCGCCCACCCCAGGTGGGCGAACGGATCGAGCACCGCCGTCACCCCGTGCACGGCGAGGAACACCAGCGTGAGCAGGGACAGGTTGCGGTGCAGCAGGGCGATCTCGAAGCGGCCGACGCGGTAGGGCGCGGCGCGGCCGCCGGAGGCGATGCCCAGGACCACGACGGCGGTGAGCAGGATCAGGGCGAGGGTGCCGCTTGCCCGGCTGGCGTACCACAGGGGGCTGCCGGTGAGGGCCAGGGTCGTCATCGCGAGCCTCCCGGGGCCGGAGCGTCGGAGTCGGGGGGCCAGCCGCCGAGACGTACGACGTGGCCGTCGAGGCCGACCAGCCGGGCGGGCAGGGCGGTGCCGCGCAGCCAGTCGACGGCCCGGTCGCCCAGCACGATCGACGCGGTACTGGCGGTGTTGGCGTCCACGCACGTGGCGGCGGCCACGGTGACGGTGCGCCAGACCGGGGCGGCCGGTTCGCCGGTGGCCGGGTCGACGATGTGGTGCAGGGTGCGGTCGGCGCGCCGCCAGGTGCGCACGCGGATGCCGGAGGTCGCCAGCGCGCCGCCGGTGATGGCCACGGCGGGGCCGTGGTCCGTGGCGGGCCGGGCGTGGTCGTCGGCCAGGGCGATGCGCCAGCCGTCCTCGGGCGCCGGCCCGGCCGTCGCGAGGTCGCCGCCGAGACCGACCAGGACGCCGCAGCCGGTGGCCGCGGCGGCGTGGCGGGCGGCGCGGTCGGCGGCGAGGGCCTTGGCGGTGGCGCCCAGGTCGAGGGAGGTGTGCGGCGGCAGACACAGCCGTCCGGTGCCGGGGTCGAAGTCGATCCGGCGCCAGCCGGGGGTCGGCCGGGCCGGGGGCAGCGGGCGGACGTCGTCGGGGCGTAGGGAGGCGAAGGTGCGGTCGTAGCCGAGCGCGGTCATCGCGTGGCCGACGGTCGGGTCCACCGCCCCGTCGGTGATGTCCGCGGCCCGCAGAGCGGCCAGGAGGGCCTCGGCGAAGAGCTCGCCGACCGTCACCGGGCTGCCCGCGCCGAGGTTGACCCGGGTCAGTTCGGAGTCGGCGCGGAAGCGGCTGCACGCGCGGTCGACGGCGGCCAGCTCGGCGCGCAGGATCACCTCGGCGGCGGGCAGGGCACCCGGCTCGGTGACGAACAGCGCGGCCGTGGTGCCGAGCGCCGGGAAGCTGACCTCGGCGGGGGACGGCTTGGGGATGTGCGTGGTCATGACGCCCCCGTCGTGGTGTGGGGCTTCTGCTGGGTGGGGGCGGGCGGCTGGGCCGGGGCCCGCGGCGCGGGCTTCGAGGCGGCGGCTTCCTCCTCGTCGTCGGAATCGCCCTCCTCGTCGTCCCCTCGGGCGGCGGACGACGTGGGCGGACTCTGCCCGGATCCGGGCGGCGCCGCGGGCGAGGACGAGCTCCCCGGGATCAGATGGGTGTAGAGGCCGCCGAGGGCGGCCGTGGCGGCCACGGCGGTGACGGCGAGCCACCGGGTGAGGCGGCGGGTCCGGCGCAGTCCGCGATCGCGTGCGCCGGGCGAACCGGCCGAGGGGGAGTCCTGGTCGAAGTCGTGGGGTGCGGGCGAGGGTGCCATGGCAGCGGCTCCTGGTGATTCGGCGGCCCGGATCGGCTGCGTGCACCTTCAGGCTGTGACGGCGGCACCCAGGAACTCGCTCACGTCCTTTTCAGGACTGGTAAAGATCTTCGGTTCACCGGGGCGACGGCCCGAGCCGGCCCTGCGGCCACGGCGGCAGGTCCAGTACGACGGTCAGCCCGCCGCCAGGGGTGTCCTCCAGCCGTGCCGTACCGCCGTTGGCGGTGACCAGCCGGTGGACGATGGCGAGCCCCAGACCGGCGCCCCTGGCCTCCGGATTGCCGAACCGGCGGAAGGCGACCGCCTTGGCCCCGGCACTCATTCCGGGACCGTCGTCCTGCACGCGCACACGGATGACGCCGGCGGTCGCCCGGTGGTCGAGTCGCACGTTCCCGCCCTCGGACACGGCCTCCACGGCGTTGGCGACCAGGTTGTCGAGGATCTGCTCCAGGTGGCCCGCGCCGAGCGCGGCGGACAGGGCAGGCCCGTCCGCGACGGTCAGCCGTACCCCGCGTTCCGCGGCCACCGGCGCCCAGGCCGCCACCCGCTCGGCCACCACCTCGTCGACCCGGACGGCGACCGGCCGGGGCGTCACCTGCTCGGCCCGCGCGACCGCGAGCAGCCCGTCGACCAGCCGGGACAGCCGGGCGATCTCCTCCTGCGCGGCGGCCACCTCGGCGGCGGTGTCGCCCCCCGCCCCCGCGCCGAGGACGTCGAGCCGCAGCCGCAGCGCCGCCAGTGGGGTGCGCAGCTGGTGGGACACGTCGGCGAGCACGGCCCGGTGGCCGTGCACCAGCGCCTCCATGCGGGCCGCCATGGTGTTGAAGGTGGCGGCCAGACGGCGTACCTCCGGGGGGCCGCCGTCGACCTCGGCCCGCTCGTCGAGGGCGCCCTCGCCCAGCCGCTGGGCGCTGACGTCCAGCCTCGACAGCGGGCGGCTGACCCAGCGGGCCAGGCGGACGGACAGCAGCACGGAAGCGGCCAGCCCCGCCGCGCCGATCGCGGCGGACCAGCCCAAGATGGCGGCGATCCGGGCGTCGAGCGGGGCCGCTGAGCGGGCCAGGACGACCGCGCCGGAGGGGTTGCGGACCTCGCCGGCCGGTTCCGCGGTCAGGAGCCGGCCCTCGTTCTCCGGCGGTTCGGGCTCGTGCCCGGCGAGGACCCTCTCCGCCAGCTCTTCCGCCTCCCCGCCCTGGGCCGCCGTACAGGGCGTACTGGCCACCAGGCGCGCGGAGGCGTCGTACACGGCCGCGCAGTCCCCCGCCCGGGCCGCGGCATCCAGCTCCTGGCGCATGACGGTGGCGGGCCTGCGGTCGGAGAGGTGCTCCTCGGCCGCCGCGGCGATCACCCGGGTGGCCGCCCGCTGACTGTCGCGGAAGGCGACCCGCTCGCGGGCCGTCAGCGACACCGCGAGCGGCACGACCGCCAGCACCAGCAGTACGGAGGTGAGGACCAGGAGCGTCCAGGTGATCCGGCGGGTCACGCCCCCTCCCGGGGCTCTTGGACCTCCCCGAGCCGGAAGCCGTGTCCGTAGACGGTTTCGATGAGCCCCGGGGCGCCGAGTTTGCGGCGCAGCGCCGCGATGTGCACGTCCACCACCTTGGTGGGGCCGTACCAGTGGTCGTCCCAGACCCGCTCCAGGACCTGCTGCCGGCTCAGCAGCCGGCCGGGGTCGGCGGCCAGGCACTCCAGGATGCCGAACTCCTTCGGCGTCAGCGTGACCGGGCGGCCGTCGACCGAGACCTGCCGGGTGCGCAGGTCGAGCACCAGCGGGCCGTGCCGGAGGACCTCCGGCTCCGCCGGGCGCCGGCGGCGCAGCACGGCCCTGATCCGCGCGAGCAGCTCGGCCAGCCCGAACGGCTTGACCAGGTAGTCGTCGGCGCCCTCGTCCAGGGCCACCACCCGGTCCGCCTCCTCGCCCCGCGCGGTGACGGCGATGATCGCGGCGTCCGACCGCGCCCGCAGCCTCCGGCACACCTCGACGCCGTCGATGTCGGGCAGCCCCAGATCGAGCAGCACGACGTCGGGGCTGGGCGCGGCCAGTGCCGCGCGCCCGGTCCGCACCCCTTCGACCGCGTAGCCGGCCTGCCGCAGCCCGCGCACCAGGGACTCCGCGATGCCCCGGTCGTCCTCGACCACCAGCACACGCGTCTCATCGGCCTCGCCCGTGGCCTCGGCACTCATGCCACCCGTCTCCTCGGTGGTGGGAACAGCTGTCCGTACGGCACGTCCAGCCTGCTCCCTCCGCGGCGGCCGACGGCAGGGCCGTTCGTCCCTCGGCTGTGCTGTGCTCAGCGCAGCCGGTCGGCGGCTCCCCGGAAGGCGGCGGCGTGCCGGGCCTCGTCCGCGGCGGTGTTGCGGAAGTAGGCGGCGGCAGCGGTGTCATGGACCGCCTTCGCCCGACGGGCGAACCCGGGATAGACGGCGGTCGCCTCGGAGCGCTCTCCGGTCACGGCCCTGTCCAGGTTCTCCCTCGTGGTCCGCACCAGTCCCGCCAGGGCCGCCTCGCCGGCGAAGTGCTCGCGCAGTTCCACCGCGGCTGTCCCTTCCCACAGCCGGGCCAGCGCGGGGTCGCCGGTCCGCTTCGCCTGCGCCGCGAACAGCGTGTACTTGGCATGGGCCAGGGCCTCGCCGTGCATCGCGGTGTCCAGGTTGGCCTTCGTGCGCGCGGCGCGCACCTTCGGCGGCCCGGCGGGCACCGACACCGTCCGGGCGGCGGGCGGCGCCGGGACGGTGCCGTGGCCGGACGTCACGACCGTGAGGGCCGTGCGGAAGGCGTCACGGTGGCGGCCCTCGTCCGCGGCGAGCTCCGTGAACAGTTCGGCGGCCTTCGTGTCCCCGTCCTGCCGGGCCTGGGTCGCGAAGCCCCGGTACATGACCTGGTGCTCGTACGACTCCCCCTGGACGGCCTGGCGCAGGTCGGCCGCGTTCGTGCCGACCACCCCGGCCAGCGTGGCCGCCTCGCGCAGATGCTCGTTCAGCTCGGTTCGCGCCGTGGTCCGCAAGAGCCGTCCGGCGGCGGCGTGGGCCGCGCCGTCGGCCTGGGCGCCGAAGAGGCTGTAGGAGGCGTAGGCGAACGCCTCGCCCTTCATGGCGGTGGTGAGGTCCGTGAGCGTCCGCGCTTCCATGGCCCGGCCGGCACGAGCCTCGGGGCGGGGGCCCGCCGGGACGGCGACGGCCCCGGCGGAGACCGCCTGCGATGCCGCGGTCAGCGCGCACAGACCGACCAGGAGCGTGCGTATCGAGTGGCGGAACACGATGTCCTCCTCCGGGGGCCTTCCGGGTGACGGCACTCCTCCCTCATACGACCCGCACGGGTGCGCCCACGCCGTTTCTGCTGAGCCTTCCGGGTGATGACGGAGTGTGATCAGGCTCAGGGCGCGGCGGCTGCCGCGGTATCCAGGGGCCGCCCATGGCCGGGTTCGGCACCGATGCTGAGGGGTTGCCGGAAGGCTTCGGTCCGATGCGCAGCCCGGCACGGTGGCGGACGATGGACGAGAGCCGGGCAGGGCGAACGCACGGGCGGCGAGGCGAGGAGGCGCGGCATGGCGAAACCGGTCGTCGTGGGAGTCGACGGCTCACCGTCCAGCCTGGACGCGGTCGAGGCGGCGGCGCACGAGGCGGCGCTCAGCGGGGTCGGCCTGCGGTTGGTGCACGCCTTCGGATGGCCGTCGATCCATCCGCCGTCCGGCGGGCCCCCCTGGGATCCCGCCAGAGCGGGGGTGCGTGAGCTGGTGGACGGCACTCTGGCCGAGGCCGAACGGCGGGCACGCGAGGCCGCCCCGCGGGTGGACATCACCCGAGAGGTCCCCGTCGGCGAGCCGTTGATGGTGCTGGAACTGGAGTCGCGCACCGCCTCGCTCGTCGTGGTGGGCAGCCGCGGGCTCGGCGGGTTCGGCAGCCTGCTCCTCGGTTCCACCACCGTGCATCTGGCCGCCTACAGCCATTGCCCGGTGCTGGTGGTCCGGGGCAGGCCGAACCCGGCCGGTCCCGTGCTGCTGGCGGTGGACGGCTCCCCGGCCGGGGAACGCGCTGTCGAGTTCGCCTTCGCCGAGGCGTCGATGCGCCGGGCGGACCTGCTGGCCCTGCACGTGTGGAACACCCGGAGCGAGCGGCCGTACGAGGGGCCGGGCGACCCGTTGAACCTGGTCGTCGACATCGAGCGGCTCCGCGAGGAGCAGCAGCGACTGCTGGACGAGACGCTGTCCCGGTGGCAGAAGCGTTACCCGCAGGTCGTGGTGGAGCGGCGCCTGGTGCGCTCGCGGATCCGCTCGGCGCTGATCGAGGCGAGTCGCGACGCACAGCTGGTCGTGTGTGGCGCACGCGGGCGCGGCGGCTTCGCCGGCCTGCTCCTCGGCTCGGTCAGCCAGGCCCTGCTGCATCACGCGCACTGCTCCGTCGCGGTGGTCCGCGGCAAGGAGTGACCACCGCTTCCCGCCTGCCGGCCGCCCTTTCCCCGACCGGTGTGGCGGTGGCTCCCGACCGGGGTGACGCTCCGGTCACTCGCACGGGCTGAGACCACCCCGGGTGCGGGAGGCCGCCGCCCCGGGCGGGAAGGGCGAGGACATGACGTGGTTCGTGACGCTCCTCGGCGTCGTCCTCGTGATGGTCATCCTCCGGGACGTGTTCCACACCATCTGGCACCCGACCCGCCATGGCGGCCTGAGCAGGATGGTGATGACGGGGTTGTGGCGCCTGTCCTCGCGCCTGAGCATGCGGTGGCGCGCGGCCGGGCTCGCCGGCCCCATGGGCATGGTCTGCGTCGTCGCGGTGTGGGCGCTGACCGTGGCCGTGGGGTGGGCCCTGGTCTACTGGCCGCACATGCCGGAGAGCTTCGCGTACTCCTCGAAACTCGTCGCGGCCGAGCACGCGGGGCCGGTGGACGCCCTGTACGTCTCCCTGGTCACGCTCTCGACCCTCGGCTTCGGGGACATCGCGCCGGCCACGGGCTGGCTGCGCGTCGCCGGCCCGCTGGAGGCGCTCGTCGGCTTCGCCCTGCTGTCGGCGACCGTGTCGTGGATCCTCGGCATCTACCCCGCTCTGGCCAGGCGCCGCACCTTCGCGCTGCGCCTCTCCCACGTGCGTCGCGGCGGGGTGACCTCCGAGGCGCTCGACTCGGACGGGGGCGCGGCCCTCCTGGACAGCCTGGCCTCGGCCGTCTCGGTGATCACGGTCGACTTCCTCCAGTACGCCGAGTCGTACTACTTCTACGACGGCGACGAGAACACCTCGCTGCCCCTTCAGCTCGGCCACGCCACCGACCTCGCGGAGCGGGCCGCCGGCGCCCGGCATCCCGATGTCCGGCTCTCCGCCGCGGTGCTGCGCAGGGCGCTGGACGATCTGGCGGTCATCCTGGACGAACGCTTCCTGCACACGGGGGCGGCCACGGCCGGCGTCTTCGCGACCTACGCCCGCGACCACGGAGACCGTACGGGGACCCGCCTCAGCACGCGATGTCGAGGGTGACGACGGCCCCCGGCGAGATGTTCCCGGCGCGTGCGGTGCCGTCGTGGGAGGCGGCGACCGCCGCGACCAGGGCGAGGCCGAGGCCGGTGCCGGACGTGGTGCGGCTGGACTCGGCGCGGGTGAAGCGGTCGAAGGCGTGCGCGAGGAAGTCGGGCGGGAAGCCGGGGCCCTCGTCGGACACCGACAGGCACAGCCGCCCGCCGCGGGTGACGGCGCGCAGCCGGATCGTGCCGGTCCCGTGGCGCAGGGCGTTGTCCAGCAGTGTCCCGACGGCCGGCTCCAGCCACCGCGGGTCGACCTCGACGGTGGCCTTCTGGTCGTACTCGACCTCGAACCCGCGTCCGTCGCGCTCGGCGGCGCTGCGGTAGGGGGCAGAGGCCTCGTCGAGGAAGCGGGCCAGCTCGACCGGGGCGCGCTGGATGTGCTCGCCGCTCGCGAACTGCTCCAGATCGAGGAGGGCGTTGGCGAGGGTGACCAGGCGGCCGACCTCGGTGTCGACCGAGCGCAGTGTCTCGGTGAGCTCCTCGGCGGTGCGCGGGCGGTGCAGGGCGACATCGAGTTCGGCCCGCATCAGGGTGAGCGGGGTGCGCAGTTCGTGGCTGGCGTCGGCGATGAACTGGTGCTCGCGCGCGCTGGCGGCGGCCAGCTGGTCGAGCATGTGGTTGAGGGTGTGCCCGAGGCGGGTGATCTCGTCGTCGCGGTCGGCGGGCACGTCCAGGCGGAGGTCCTGGGCGCCGTCGGCGAAGGTGGCGGCACCGCGGCGGTAGCGCTCCACGGGGCGCAGGGCGGCGCGGGCGGTGCGGTAACCGACGTACGACGCGGCGATCAGCGTCAGCCCGGAGGCGAAGGCGAGCTGGCCGAGGAGTTCGCGCAGCGCCTCGTCGCGGTGGCCGCGCCGGACGGCCGCGACCACGATCCGCACCTGTCCGGCGGTGGTGACGCGCCTGGCCTGGAGGCGCAGTGTGCCCGAGGTGATGGGCAGCAGGGAGCCGACGTCGTGCCGCACCGTCCGCCCGCGAGCGACCGCGGAGAGTTCGGCGACGGTGAGGAGCTGCCGGTGGCGTACGGCGTCGCTGGAACCCAGGACGCGGCCGCGCTCGTCGAGGACCTGGTGGAGGCTTCCGCTGGGGCCGGGCGGCAGCGGGGTGCCGGTGCGGACGGCCTGGTCCAGGCTGTGCCGGTAGGTGGTGAGGTCGTCGTCGAGCTGCTGGTCGAGGGCGGTCTGGACCCGCCAGTAGACCAGGCCGGCGGCACCCGCCAGGACCATGGACATGGTCAGTGCGACGGCCAGCACGAGGCGGGCCACGACGGGCAGGCGCCTGAACCACGCCCACAGGCGTCCGGCCCGTCTCACGAGGCGGTCTCCAGCCGGTAGCCGCGTCCGCGCAGGGTCGTGATGCTCGTACGGCCGAAGGCCCGGTCGGCCTTGGCCCGCACCTTGGAGACGTGCACGTCGATGGCGTTGCTGCGCAGGTCGGTCTCGCCGTCCCAGACCTCGTCGAGCAGCTGGAGGCGCGAGACGACCCGGCCGGCGTTCTCCATGAGCACCCGCAGTACGGCGAACTCCCGCCGGGACAGGTCGAGTTCGGTGTCCGCACGCCAGGCACGCTGCTGTTCGGAGTCGAGGACGAGGTCGCCGACCCGCAGGCGGCCGGCGGTGTCGGGGCGGCGCCGGGATATCGCGCGCAGCCGGGCGAGCAACTCCTCCATGGCGAAGGGCTTGACCATGTAGTCGTCGGCGCCGGCGTCCAGGCCGGCGACGCGTTCGCTGATCGCCCCGCGCGCGGTGAGCAGGATGACGGGCACGTCGATGCCCTCCTCGCGCAGTGTGCGGCACACCTCGATGCCGTCGAGGCCGGGCAGCATCACGTCCAGGAGGACGCCGTCGACTCGTGGATCGCGGGCCGCGGCCAGGCCGGAGGTGCCGTCGTAGCGGCCCTCGGCGGTGTGTCCGGACTCGGTCAGGTAGCGGACGACCAGATCGGTCAGGCGGGTCTCGTCGTCGACGACCAGGCAGTGCATGCCGGGCAGACTAGCCGCCCCCCGGACGGGGCCGGCCGGAAGCCTTCATGGTCTGTTCATGTGAAATCCCTACTGTCCTTCCGGTCGCGGTGCTCCGCGGACCGCGACCGGTCCGCCGTCCGACGTGCCGCGACGGAAGGAACAGCCATGCACGCACTGGTGCTTGCCGCCAAGGGCATCACCCACCACCTCGCGGTCACCGACCTGCTGACCCGCGGCGGTCTCGATGTCATCGCCCTGCTGATCCTGGTCGGCCGGCTCTACCGGCGCCGCCCGAGCGCCCCGGCGATGCCGTTGGTGCTGGCCGCGCTGAACATCGGCCTGTTCGCCGCGATGAGCACCATCAGCGCCGGCAAATTCCCGGCAGGGGTCGGCTTCGGACTGTTCGGCATCCTCTCCCTGGTCCGTCTGCGCAGCGCCGCCTTCACCCTGCGCGACGTCGCCTACACCTTCGTCACGCTGGTGATCGCGTTGTGCACGGGCCTGCCGCATCGCCAGACGTGGCTCGTCGTCGCTCTGGACGTCGTGGTGCTGGTGGCGGTGCTCATGGTCGACGACCCCACGTCGTACGGGCCCCCGACCCGCACGGTGAAGCTCACCCTCGACCGGATCTACCCGGACGCCTCCGCGATCGCCGGGGACGTGGCCTCCCGCTTCGGCCGGGCGCCGCTGTCCGTCGTCGTGGACGAGGTGGACTACGTCCGCGAGACCACCCGGGTCTCCGCCCGCTATCCGGCCGAGCCGCAGGAGCCCGCCCTCGCTTCGGACCCCGAGCCGCGTGAACCGGTGACGGCGCTGTGATCCCGGGCTCCTCCCTCGCGGCCGACCTGTGCCTGGAGGGACTGCGCGGCGCCACGCTCGCCGAGGTCGACGCGGCCGCGGCGCTCCAGCACCGGGTCGACCGCAAGTACCTGGTCCCGGTCGACCGGGCCCGCCGTCTCATCGCCGCTCTCGCCGGCAGCCACCGCGTCCTCGACCTCGGCGGCCGTCGTACGACGAGTTACCTCAGCACCTACTTCGACACCCCGGAGCTGGGCGCCTGGCGGGCCCACGTCCAGGGGCGTCGCCGGCGCTGGAAGGTCCGTACCCGCCTCTACGCCGAGGACGGGCTGTGCCGGGTGGAGGTCAAGACGAAGGACGGCCGCGGCGCCACGGTCAAGCACGCCCTCACGGTTCCGGCCGCCGAGTACGGCGAACTGACCGCCGAGGCGGCCGGGTTCGTCGACGACGCGCTGGGCCGGGCCGGCGTCCCCGTCAGGGCCGGGGGACTGTCCGCCACCGCCGAGGTCCGTTACGTTCGCGCGGCCCTCGCCGACCTCGACCGCGGCAGCCGCGTCACCCTCGACGGCACCCTCAGCTGCCACGGCGACGGCCGCACCGCCACGCTCGACCACGGCCACGTCCTCATCGAGACCAAGGGCGGGCCGCGGCCCGCACCCGCCGACCGGCTGCTGCTCGGCATGGGCGTGCGGCCGGTCTCGCTGAGCAAGTACGTCGTCGGCCAGTCCCTGCTCACCCCGGGCCTGCCCGACAACGACGTACGCCGCCTCGCCCGCGCCCACTTCACCACAGCGGCCGACCCCGCGCCGCTCCCCGAAAGGATTCCCGCCGCATGAACGTCCTGCGCGGTGTCAAATGGCCCTACGCGCTGGTCGCGCTGCTCGCCGTCGGGGCCGTCGCCCTCGGCGCGCTGCGACCGCAGCTGGTCACGGCCGTCACCTCCTCGAAGAAGAAGCCCAGCGCGACGGACAAGATCAAGCAGGATCCGCCGCCCACGCTCTTCACGGACAACGAGATCGCCGCGATCGGCAGGCAGGCGGACGACCAGCGCAAGAAGGCCGACGCCCTGTTCGCCCGGTGGAAGAAGACGCACGGCACCGCCCGCGACGACAAGGCGTTCGCCGCCTGGGCCGCCCGGCAGGTACCCGCCCCGCCCACCGCGGCCCAGCGCACCGCCGAACTCCACCAGGACCAGCGGCTCGCCAGGACCCGTACGGCGGCCGGGAAGAAGGCGGCCACCTGGCTGGAACTCCACGGCAAGAAGGACGTCTGGAAGCTCTACCTCCACGACCGGCGCGAACTGGTCCCGGCCCGGCAGGGCGCGGCCGAGAAGGCGGAACTCAAGGCGGCCCTGAAGATGGCCAAGACGATCAGCGACCAGGTGGCGGCCGAGGACAGGCAGCCGGCCCCGTACGTCCTGGACCCCACGCTGCGCCCGGACAAGCACATCAAGCCCGGCACCAAGGGCCCGTACTCCTACCCCTCCCGGCACGCCACCCTCTCGGCCACCGCCGTCACCTACCTCGGGTCCCTCTCCCCGCACCGGGCCGAGGACTACCGCTGGATGCGGGACGAGGTCCTCTACTCCCGCCTCTACATGTCCGGCCACGTCACCAGCGACATCACCGCCGGCACGCTCCTCGGCGACCTGATCGGCGACTACGAACTCACCGTCAGCGGACGCTGAGGGCGGTGGACGACCTGCTGGAGGGAGGGCCGGGCACGAAGGTGGTGGCGAGCCAGGGGGGTGGCGCGTCGAGCACGACCGGGTGCCAGGTGTCGGCCGTGCCGGTCGCCGCGTACGTGCCCTAGGGGCCGGACTTCATCACCGCGCTCCTGCTCCACGGGGCGTCCGCCTGATCTCGCCCGGAACCGCCGAGTCCCGGGACCGGGCCGACCGGTCACGTGAGTTCGGCGGCGCGCCTGTGCGCACCTTCTCTGCGACTCGCCGGTGCGGTGGTGGCGACCGGCCCGTCGACCTCGCGCCGTAAGCTGCGCGGGTTCTGATTCAGGGGAGGTATCAGTGGGGCGGGACTTGGTCCTGGGCGGCCGGTACGAGTTGGCCGAGAAGCTCGGGCAGGGCGGCATGGGAACGGTCCATCGGGGGGTGGACCGGCAGTTGCGCCGCACCGTCGCGGTCAAGCTGCTCTCCTCGGAGCTGGCCCACGATCCGCAGTCGCGAGCCCGCTTCCGGCGCGAGGCGCACGCGGTCGCCGCGCTGAACCATCCAGCGGTGGCCACCATCCACGACGTCGGCGAGGAGGCGCACCCGGACGGCCCGCGGCTCTACCTGGTCATGGAGTACGTGGAAGGCGCCACTCTCGCCGATGCCCTGCGGCGCGGTCCACTCCCCGTCGCCGAGGCGATCGACGTGGCCTGCGCGGTACTCGACGCGCTGCGGCACAGCCATGAACGCGGCATCGTGCACAGGGACATCAAGCCCTCGAACATCATGGTCACCGGGCCTGGCACCGTGAAGGTCCTCGACTTCGGCATCGCCAAGGCGTTCACCGAGGCCGCCACCCGTATCACCGGCAGTGGCGCGGCCATCGGCACCCCCTCCTATCTCTCGCCCGAGCAGATCAGCGGCGCGGAGATCGACCACCGGGCCGATCTGTACGCGATGGGGTGCCTGCTGCACGAACTCCTGGCGGGACAGACCCCGTTCCGCGGTGAATCGCCGTTCGCCGTCATGCACCAGCATCTCTACACCGCACCCGAGCCGGTCTCCCGGCTCCGACCGCAGACACCGCCGGCGGTCGAGGCGGTGATCCTGCGCGCACTGCGCAAGGACCCGGCGGAACGATTCGCCGATGCGGGGGAGATGCGCGCGTCCCTCGCCGACGCCCTCACACAGAGTTCTCTGCCGACGGCCGAGGCCACCGCTCCGCCGCCCCCGTCCCGAGCGATGCGGCCCGGCGGCCGAACGGCTTCCCGCGACAGGTTCCGCATCTCACCGCGTCCTTCCGCCGACAGCGCTCTCGCTCTGCTCGGATCCCTGCTTTCGCTGCTGTGCGCCCACGGCGACCTGGTGGACACCGCTCACTTCGGCCAGGTCGCCGTCGCGGCCGGGGTGTTGGGAATGGTGACGCTGCCATGGTCGGCACGCCTGGCATGCGCGGTGAGCTGGGGACCGGTGGCCGAGGCCGTGGCGGTCAACTCCGAACTGCGGCGCGCCGAGGTCGGGTGGGCCGGCTCCTATGTCGCCATCGCCGCCTTGCTGGCACTGACCGCCGCCTGTTGTCTCATCAGCGCGGTACGCGGCCAGGGGCGCAGCGCCGCAGTGGCCGCCTTCTGGTTCAGCGCCACCGCATCGATCTGGTACTTCATGGACGACCTGCACAAACTGTTCGTCTTCTACCTGCTCCTGGCGCTGGTGGCCGTCGCCTCCGTGTCATGGGAGACCGTCCGATCCGTGCGCGGCCGAGCCGGGCGCAGCGAGGCGGCGCTGAAAGGGTCGTCCGGCGGCGTGACGACGCCTGGCCGCCGGCCGACGACGACCTCGCCCCGGGACCTCAGGACATGACGGGTGTGACCGCGGCCGGCGGCAGAGGCGACCGCGCGGCCACGAGAGACTTCCTGGCCGAGGCCGGGGCGGACCTCCTCCGCCCCGATGCCCGCCACATGGTCGCCGACATGGCCGCCCGTGACCGCCGTCGTACGCTGCCGGAACCACACCACTTCAGCCGCCGACCGGGAGTCCCCGCGTGACCGAACCGACCGCCCCGGACAAGAAGCCCTTCCTGTACGTCGTCGTGTGCGCGGCGGGTGTCGCCCATGACGTCGGCAAGCTCATCACCGCCGCCCAGGAGGCGAACTGGGATGTCGGCGTCATCGCCACACCGCAGGGGCTCGGCTTCATCGACACCAAGGCGATCGAGGCACAGACCGGCTACCCGATCCGCTCCGCCTGGCGTTCACCGGGAGACCCGCGCCCCCTGCCCCCGGCGAACGCGATCGCCGCGGCTCCCGCCACCTTCAACACGATCAACAAGTGGGCCGCCGGGATATCCGACACCCTGGCGCTCGGAATCCTGTGCGAGGCGTACGGCACGGGCATCCCTACCGCGGCGCTGCCCTACCTGAACTCCGCGCAGGCCGCCCACCCCGCCTACCGGCAGAGCCTGGACCGGCTGCGAGGGATGGGCGTCCTGTTCGGCTCGTGCGAACCGCACCGGCCGAAGGCCGGCGGAGGCGCGGACCGCTTCCGCTGGGACGAGGCTCTGGAACTGCTGGAACCGCTGGTCGGCACCGTGCGGTGACAGGTCCTCGACGACCACGGCAGTACGCCTGATGCCCCGCCTCATACAGCCGGTGCGGGAAGTCCTGCCGTGGGGCACGTGCCTGGGGAGGCGTTCATGCCGAGCTTTCGCCTCTCGCCGGCGCCCAGAGGCCGGCCAGCTGCTTCCGCGCGGCAGCGGCCTGCAGCTGCCCCGCCTGGAACGCAGGCACCCACGCCGAGGGGTCCGACGGGTCCGTGCCGAGCGCCGCCGCCGATGCCTCGTCCGGGAACAGCGACACCACCGTCTCCGCGCCCAGCGCGGCCAACGCCTCCTGTCCGGGAGCCTGACGCGCCATCGGCTCCACGACGACCAACGTACGTGCGCCGGCCGCGAGGTCCACGTTGGTGCCTGCCCGCAGCGCGCCGTCGATGTAGTGGCGTCCGCCGATGGAGACGGGAGGCGCCGCGCCCGGGAACGCGCTGGAGGCCGCGACCGCAGTCGCCAGTGGAACGCCACTGTCGCGATCCCAGACCACCGGCTCGCCGCTTCCCGCCTCCACGGCAGGGATGAGCAGGCGACGCCCAGTCGGCCAGGAGTCCGTGCCGATGAGCCGACGTCGCACCGCGACCAAGGTCCACTCGGCCTCCGGATCGGCCGCGTCGAGGGCGATCCGCCCGACCCGCCGACGGGCCTCCTCCGGTGGCAGGCCGGCACCGAGGACCGCGAAGACCTCACCCATGCGCTGCGGATCGGCCTGCGGCGGCCGGGGACCGTCGCCGCTGCTGCCGGCGGGGTCGGCGAAGTGCGAGAGGTCCTGGCCCGTGGCCAGCGCGGCGCCCACGATCGCGCCGGCTGAGGTGCCGACGACCAGATCCGCCGCGCCCAGGTCGACGCCCAGGCCGCGCAGGCCGTGGGCGAGTCCCGCCGTCCAGGCAGTACCAACGTGTCCGCCCGGGCCGAGCACGAGCGCACTGTCCAGCGAATGCATCGTTCCCCCATCCGTTGCTGTGGCGATCTCGACCCTAGGCCGCCCCGGCGCACCGCTGCGGCCCGGCGGGACCCGAAAGCCCTGCCCGAACCGACCAAAACCCCAGTTCAGGGCCACACCAGGCAGTACGCCTGATGCCCCGCCTCATGCAGCCGGTGCGAGAAGTCCTGCCACTCGTGCAGCGATTGGGGGCGGCGGGGCGCTGACCCGGGGTTTCTCGGTGAAGTGTGCGTTGACCTGCGGGAACTCGTCTCGGTAGTTCTCACAGGTCAACGCCGTTTCCCGGGCTCATGTGCCCTGGATGTGCCCTCGGCGACCGTGACCGTCGAGGGTCGACAACCGGATCAGTCGGCGACGATGTTCGCCGTAAGGATGCGGACGGCTTCACGAGTGTTGTCCGCGGCGAAGCGGACCTCTCGTACTTCCTGAAGTGGCTTGCCAGTCTTGGGTGCCACAGGGTACGGCTCGCGCAGCTTGACGCTGAGCGTGGTGGAGTCGCCGATCGGCATCGCCAGGACGCCGTCGTCGATCTGGACGGCCCTGCGATAGCCGCTGTGCCGGGTCGTGCGGACCGATTCGACGAGGTCAAGCGGGATCGCGATCTGTACGAAGTGAGCAAACCGCAGCACCATTTTGCCGTCGCCGACGCTGTGCGGGCGGATGGACAGTGCCGCGATGAAGCCGAGCACCCAGAGGGTTCCATAGATGGAGAGCGCCAGCAGGATGATGCGCACCACGGACCAGGGGACGAGGAACTCGACGGCGAGGATCTCCAGAGGCACGAGAAACACCATTGCCCACATGATTGGCTTGATTTCCGAGCCGTAGGTCAGGATCTGGTGGCCTTCCGGTGCGTCCGGCTTGCGGCGGATCCAGCGCCAAAGAGCGCGGAAAAGGCCGAATTCCATCCCCATCACCTTGGCCACCGGGGCAGGGAGCACGGTGGATAGCGCCTGGTTGAGGGCCTCCTGCCCGTCGGCCCCCCGGCTCCGGGAGGTCTTGTAGGCCCGCGTGGCAAGGGTAAATTCGGTGATCACGATCCCGGCCAGGAGGAGTTCGAGTAACAGTCCGACCGCCACCGCCTCGCCGAGGCTGAACACGCCGGTCCATACGAGGCAGACCTGAGCGAGGACAACGGTAGGTGCCGCCCAACGGGCGGTGGTCGCCAGGAACCTCCGCAACGTCAACCAACTTTCCTGTGGGGGGTGTTAGGTTCACTGGTTATTATTCCCGCTGGCTCTTCGTGGCTAAGCGACGCGAAGACCCGTACCGGCTTCTTTCTTTCGTAGACGCGGGCCGAAAAAGAGAGCTGTCCGGACGAGCCGCACTCACTGTTTCTGCCAGTCCTCTTCCACGACGATCCAGTTCTCGCCAGTGAGCTTCTGTTCGAGGAAGGCGTAGGGAAGGAGGCCGTAGCCCTGGACCCCCCAGCCGGTTCCCCAGCTGTTCCGGACGCGGAAGGCTCCCGAGCCGGTACCCCGGTCGTAGGGAGCGGTGTCCGCCTCGTCGTCGTAGCCGGTCAACAGCACCACATGAGGTCCCACCGACTGCTCCGTGGGCAGCTGTACTGGGATGACACCGCCGTTCAGCAGGGACATGGAGATCGACGGGCAGAGCCGGATCTCCACGCTCACAGGGATGCCCAGCGCGATGGACCGGCGCGCTAGGTTGAGCAGGCCGGCCCCGTCCGGCGCGCGCAGCGGACGCGCGATCGGGCGGGAGTGCCGCGCGGTGACGTGGCAGTGCTCGGGCGGATCCCGGTCGACCCGGGTCGGACCGAGTTCGTCGTACGGCCAGGCTGCCTCCTCGCACAGCCCCGACTCCGCCCAGGCGCGGAAGCTGTGTTCCAGACGGGAGCCCTTACGATCCGCGGAACCGGCGAGTCGGCGCGAGAGCCGGTAATTGAAAAGGACTGAGGGGGTGAACTCCATCTGCTTGGCCCGGCGGGCGTAATAGCCGGCGATCGCCGTGGTGACCGCGGCGGTGCACAGTGGGACCTGCCCCTGGTCGATCACGGGCGGCATCCAGCCGGACAGGTCCATCCGGTGAGGGACGCTTCCGGCCGTCCACCAGGGAGGCGCGATCCCGGACAGCCAGTCGGCGTCGGCGGCCTCGGAGACCGTGGAGTCGGATTCCTTGCCGGCAGGGCGTGCCGTCGTCACGACGGGTCCCGGAGTGTGTCAGGGCCTTTCCCGGCGTTCCGGTTCTGGACCGTCTGGTTGATCCGCTTCTGGCGACGAGTGACAGCGGAGTAGGAATCGTTCAGGGCGGCCTGGTCGAAGTCAGACTCGGGCCTGCGCTCGGGCAGGAAAGCACCGGTGTCCGTTCCGCGGACGAGCAGGGCGCTGTCCTCGCCCGCGGTGGGAGAGACTCGCGGTGTGTTCGCGGTGGCCGGCAGCGCCACCAGCACATCCGCCCAGGAACCGAGGGCAACGTGCGCGGCGCCGCCGCCGGTGTGGTCCTCCCAGTCGGTCACCGGGACGTGGCCGGTGACGGCCTCGATCATGCGCGGCCCCATGAGGGCGTGCGCCTGCGCGGTGGCTTGATCAATGCAGAAACGGGCACACTGCTTCATGCCAACACGACTCGCTGGGCTGTTCCGGCCGGGACACTGCAACAGAGCCAAGCATCCGGCACCGGAAGATGGAAGGGGCTCAAGGTCGGTGAAGAGGCCGACGATGCCACATTCTCCGCCCACGAGCGGGACTGTCTGAAAGACGCTTCGGTCCTCACACGGCCCGCGCCCCGGTCGAGCACGGCTTTGCCCACCTCAAGACCTGGGGGTTCTGGGCAAGGTCTGCACCGACCCGAAGCGGGCAACCGTGCTGGTCAGGGCCCTGCTGGTCCTGACGACGGGCCGAAGCCTTCACCACGTCGCCTGTGGTTTATCGAGGCGTAGCCAGGACGGGCACTGGTTGCTTCAGGCGAACGTAAGCGCGCGGAAGGCGTTGCGGACGTCGGTCAGGGGCTGGCGGTCACGGGTGTAGTAGAGCTTGTTGGTCAGCAGTACTGCCCACCGTCCTTGCTGGGGCGAGATCCACATGCCGGTGCCGGTGAAGCCGTAGTGGACCCAGATGCCGTCGGCGAGGTGCGTGCCAGGGGCGGGGTGCCAGAACAGGCCGCGTACAGGTTCCAGGGTGCCGGTCTGGACCGTCAGCGACTGTCTGGTCCAGGCGGGGCCGAATCCGGCTCGCACCAGGCCGGTCGAGGTGTCCAGCATGTAGCGCAGGAAGACGGTGATGTCGTCGAGGGTGGTGAAGGCGCCGGCGATGCCGCACACTCCGCCCAGGAGCCGGGCGGAGAAGTCGTGGGCGATGCCCTTGAGATGAGTGTCGGTGTCCTGGTCGAGTTCGGTCGGCGCGCACCGGGCGGCGATCTCGGCGGGCAGCGGTCCGAACCGGGTGGAGTCCATGCCCAGTGGCTGCCAGGTCCGCTCTGTGGCGAGCTGGTCGAGGCGCTGGCCGGAAAGGTGCTCAGCGAGGAATCCGAGGATGAGGGCGGCCCGGTCGGTGTATTCGACGGCCTCGCCGGGCGGGCGGTGCAGGGCCTCGTGGAGGACTCCGTCGCGGATGTCCTGGGGGTCGGTGCCGTAGAGGTTTTTGAGTTGGGCGCGGAGCGGTGCGCCGGCCGTGTGGGTCAGCAGGTGGCGGGCGGTCACGGCGCCGAGTGGGTGGCCGTCGACTTCGGACCAGAAGGCACCGAGCGGGGTGTCGAGGTTGAGCTTGCCTTCCTCCCACAGGGCTCCGATCGAGGCCCACACGGCGAGGATCTTGGTGAGGCTGGCGGCGTCGAAGACGGTGTCGGGCTGCATCGGCACGTTCGGCTCGTTGGGGTCGAGGACCCCGGCGGCGCCGTGGGCGCGGGTGCCGGTGGCGTCACCGACTGCCCATACGGCGCCGGGGTAGACCTTGTCGCGGACGCCTTCGTTCAGGAGGGCTTCGATGCGGTCGGTGCTGTACGTCATGGTCTCCCTGTTCGCCGTGGCCAACCCGCCGGATCAGCGTAGTGACGCGGGCGGCACCAGTGGGGCAATGGCGTGTCGGACGTCGGCTGCGGGGCCAGATCGGTGTGCGTCTCAGGCGAGCTGGCAGCCAAGGTCGGCCAGGGCCTGAGCGGTAGTGGTGAGGGGGTAGCGGGCGGCGTTCGCGTAGCCCGCCTGTCGCAGGGCGGGCAACAGGCCGGGGGCGGTCCGTAGGCGGTCGAGGTCGCGGGCGAGTGCGGCGGAATGGGTGAAGTCGGTGGCCACTCCGGACGAGGCGACGACTTCGTTGAGGCCGGACACGGGTTGGTACAGGACAGGCAGACCGCATGCTTGGGCCTCCAGCGCGACCAGGCCCATGGCTTCCAGGGTGGTGGACGGCATGACCAGGACGTCGTGCTCGGCGAAGGCGTTCCACAGCTGTGGACGGCGGAGCCAGCCGAGGTACCGGGCCCGCACTCCGGTCCGCTGGAGGAGTGGGGCCAAGGCGTGGAACTGGGCTCTGGGGGCGGCGATGCTCAGCTCGACTCCTGGAATGGGCGCCAGGCCCGTGATCAGGTGCTCTGCGCCCTTCTCGGCGGTCAGCCTGCCTGCGTAGAGCAGTCGTAGGTGGCTGGTGGAGGTGCGGGCGGGCCGCGTCGGCGGATCGGTGAGCAGATGGTCGGGGATGCCCCATGGAATGCAGACGACCTTGCGGCGGTCGATCTGCGGGGCGAGCTTGAGAAGGCGGTCGGCCATCGCGCCGGTGGGGACGACGATCGCGTCGGCGGCCCTCGCCGTCTCGCGGAGGACTTGGAGCTGGTCGCGGTGGGCCTCAGCGAAGATCAGGTCGGTGCCGTGGACCAAGGCGATCCTGGGGTGGGCGGGCAGAGCCCGGAGCAGGGCGGGCGTGGCGCCGAAGGTGAGGTGCTGGAGGTGCAGTACCCCGATCTGGGCTGGATCGATCGCGGTCACCAGCGCCCGGCGCAGGGCCGCGACGTAGCGGCTGAAGGCGGCGCCCTCCAGGCACTTGCCGGCGACCGTCAGCAGGTCGAGCCCGGCGGGGAGGTGGGGATTGGGGCGGGTGGGGGCCAGCATGAAGGCCCGTGCGGGAATGAGGGGCTTGTCGCCGGTGTACAGGTCGAGGAAGAGTTCGACGCTGCCGCCGGGGCTTCCGGCTGGGAGGTCGAGGAAGGTGGCGGCCAGCGGCCCCGCGGCCGGGCGGACGAGGGGGCTCACAGCGCTCCTTGGGGGATCTCTTCGTACAGGCGGGAGATGTCGATGCCGTGCGTTGCGGCGTACTTGGCGCGCTGCTGCTGGTAGCTGGCCGGGGTGCCGAGAGTGGTCAGGAAGACGAGCTTGCCGAAGGTCATTCCCGGATAGACCCGGGCGGGCTTGGCGGCCCGGATCTCCAAGGTCCAGCGGATCGCGTGGCCCTGGTGGCCAAGTGGAGCGGAGACGTGGACCCAGATGCCGAGGGCGCCGATGGTGCGGTTGCCGTTGAGAAGTTGGGCATACGTTTCCGAGCCGGTCCTCTCCAGCGTGACGCCGAGGTAGAGCACGCCAGGCTGCAGGACCAATCCGGAGGCGGGGATGGCCAGTTCGGTGAAGGCGGTGGGGGCGGCGGCGTCCAGGTCGCCGTCGCAGATGCGGATCGTGTCGCCCAGCCGCCAGTCGTAGGCATTGGGGGACAGGCGTGCCGGGTCGTAGGGCGCGATGGTGATCTCGCCTGCGCTGACGGCGGCGGCAATGGCGGAGCCGGTGAGGATCACGAGGCGCCCGCCTGCACGTGTGCCGCATCCCGCCAGTAGCGGGAAGGCTGGGGGCCGGCGGCGCCCTGGTACTTGCCTCGGTACAGGTCGACGTCCCCGGTGGAGACGAAGAACATGATCTGCCCGATCTTCATGCCCGCGTACACCCGCAGAGGGCGGATGGGGGACAGCATCAAAGTCCACTGGCCGTGGAAGCCGATGTCACCGATAGGGGCGGTGATCTCGACGAATAACCCCAGTCGTCCGACCGAGGAGCGGCCGAACAGCAGTGGGATGAAGAGGTCCGAGCCGACCTCCTCGACGGTGTGGCCGAGGTACAGCTCGCCGGGCTGGAGGACGTATCCGTCCGTGTCGATTCGGATCGTGTGCGTGGGGTTGGCGTGGTGGGCGTCGATGACCTTGGTGGCGTACGTCAGCAGGGTGGCGCCCAGGCGGACGTTGTAGCTGTTGGGGTTCGTCTGCTTCGGGTCGAATGGGGTGATACGAAGGCGTCCGTCGGCGACGGCCGTGTTGATTTCGGGCCCGGTGAGGATCATTGAGCGCCCCCTTGAAGAGCATCGGCAGAGTCAGCGAACGGGGCCGCCAGGATGCTGCGTACCGCCTGGCCCAGACGCAGTCCGGCTTGATGAGTGCGGCCGCCGAGATAGGTGTCGGCGATGTAGTCGGTGGTCAGCACGATGCGCGCTGTGGGCGGAAGGGGCGTGGGCGCGACTGCCAAGGGTCCGATGTGTTCGACGAGATGAGCGAGCAGCTTGGCGTGGTCCTCGGACTGATCGTCGGAGAGGAAGGCGTGGACGAGCTGGTTGCCGAAGGGCTCGATGGCGAGCAGGTCGCCGAGGGTGAGGACATCGCCTAGCGGTACGGGGCGCAGAGCGGTTTCGTTAAGGATGACCGCATCCGCTCCGAGGCCGGTGTGCAGGCGGGTGGCGATCTCGTCCAAGAGGAGGCGCCGGTCCAGCAGGGTATTGAGATACGGCTCGTTTACGATGCCGAGCTGGCTCCCCAGGGTGCTGCCGACGAGGGCGATCTTCTGCTGCAGTACGGCGAGGTCCTCGGGGATGAGGGACGTGTCGGGGAAGGTGCCTACGCGGACGGCCCAGCCGGCCCCGACCGGCTCGGCGGTGGCGTACCCGACGCCGAGTTCGTGGCCCTTGACGACGAGGGTGTCACCGACGGGCACGGGGCCGTAGGTGTCGCTGTGGCAGTGCCCGGCGAAGATGACGTCCACGAACGGGCAGGCGGCGGCCAGCTTCAGGTCCTCGTCGAAGCCCGAGTGGGACAGCACCATCCAGGCGTCGGCACGGTGATGGTGCTCCAGCATCACCTCGCGTAGGGCCTGGGCCGGGTCGGTGACGTGGTGGCCCGTGCGCTGGTTGGCAGGGATCGCGTTGAAGGCTTGCAGGCCGATTACCGCGGTGACGGCAACTCGCCGGCCGCCGATGTGCTCGATGCGCACGCGGTCGAAGAGCGGCTTGCCACTGCTATCGGCTGCGTTCGCGCACACGGTCATCTCGTGCAGCTGCGGTTCGAAGTAGTGCGGCCAGCCGTGGTTTCCGGGGGCGAGCAGGTCGTACAGGCTGGTGAGGACCTCGCGCTCGATCTGTCCCTGGCCGAAGCGGTAGAAGCCGGTGCCTTCGAAGAAGTCGCCGCAGTCCACGACCAGGCTCTCGGCCCTGGCCGCGTGGAGGTAGGCGAGCATCGGAGTGGCCTGGGCGAAGGAGGAGTGGACGTCGGTCGTGGCGGTGATTCGCTGGAGCTGCCGGGTCATGGAGTGACCTCGCAGATGTCGGCGCCCAAGGCGTGCAGTTTGGTGGGCAGGTCGGCGTGGCCGCGCCGGAGCTGTTCGAGGCCGCCGAGGGTGGTGACGCCGCTCGCTGTGAGGCTGGCGATGAGCAGGGCCGAGCCCGTGCGGATGTCGGTGGCCGCCACGCCGGCGCCGGTCAGCTGCTGCGGTCCGGTGAGGCGGCATTCGGTGGGCGAGAGCTCGTGGATCTCGGCGCCGAGGCGCGCGAGCTGGGGGAGCAGGTTGCCGTGACGGCCGGGGTTGATGGTGTCGGCGAACAGGTGAGTGCCGGGCAGCCCGAGGGCGAGGGCCATCAGCGATGGTTCGAAGTCGGCGTCCAGGCCGTCGGGGGAGAGGGAGGCGATGGCGCGCAGCGATCGCCCGGTCGGCTCGGCGGCGTGGGCCCGGACGGTGAGAGCATCGCCCTCGGCGTCGGCGGGGACTCCCAGCCAGTTCAAGGCGGAGACCAGGGGAGCGACGTCGTCGCCGCGTACGCCACAGATGCGTGCGTCCCCGCCGGTCGCCGCGACCGCACAGGCCAGGGTCCCGGCTTCGACCTTGTCGCCGGGCACCGACCAGACGGTGGTCTCCGTCGGGACGGAAGTGGGTGGTGACAGCGTCAGGACCGACGCACTGACCCGGCACTCCCATCCCGCTACTTGCAACGCCTCTACGACGCTGATCACTTCAGGCGAGAGATTGGGATGGCCAAGGCGCAGGGGTCGGTCGGCTACGACCGCGCGCAGGAGTGCAGCGACGCTCGCCCCACGAGAGCGGAATGGCAGCACCACGGACACGGTTCCGGTCCCACCAGTGGCTGCTTCCACGAGGTAGCCGCGTCCATCGACCGTTGTGCGGTCACCGAAGCGCTCGTAGACGTTGAAGTGCTGCTCCATCCCGCGTTCCCCGATCCGGCAGCCTCCCGGCCAGGGCAGCCGGGCTCGCCCGGACGCGCCGAGCAGGGCCGGTACGAGGTAGTACGAGGCCCGGATGCGGGCGGCGACCTCGGGATCGGGGTCTGGCTGGGGCTTGTCGCTCGGCAGGATCACGATGGTGTGCGGATCGCTGACCGGACGGGCCGTGTGCCAGCCGGCCTGTTGGAGCAGGGCGAGCATGGTCTCGACGTCCGTGTTCGACGGGACGTTGCTCAGATGCACCGGGCGGTGCAGGGCCGCGGCGGCGGCCAGCAGGGGCAGGGCCGCGTTCTTGGAGCCGTCGACGGTGATGGAGCCAGCGAGTGGGCTGCCGGGTCGCACGGCGACCACTTCTGCGGCGACGGGGGGAATGCGTACGGCTGTCAACGGTCAACTCCTCTGCAGGGGCAGGTGTGATGCGGTGGGTAGTAGGGTGCTGACCTTGAACTCGGCCCAGCAGCGTTTGCCGGGCGGCAGCGGATCGAAGCCGTGGCGGTCCGCGAGTGCTGCGACGAGGAACAGCCCGCGTCCGCCTTCCTCGTCCACATCCGACAGGCCGACCTGTGGGACGGCGGGGTTGGCGTCGTTCACCCCGATCCGCAGTCCCTTGTCGCTCAGGCAGGCGCCGGCCGTGATCGGGCCGCCGTTTGCGTGCCGGACCGCGTTCGCGATGAGCTCTGCGGCCACCAGCTCTGCCGCGTCCAGGAGTTCGGGGCCGAGGAAGGCGCTGAAAGTCCTATCCCGTCCGCGAGCTGCTGGCGCGCGGACGCTGCGGCAGCTGGCGTGCCGGAGACGGGAATCCGGATGTGATGCGCTTCCATGAGCGGCCTCCTGGTCGGTTCGGCCACTCCACGCAATCGCTCCGGAGGTAAGCGGAACCAGTCGGTGTGCCGAGGCTGCATCACTTATGCAGGAGCTGCATCACTGCCAAATGCCGCTCGGTTACTCTCGGTTGAGCAGGCAGGATCGGCGACGGCAGAAGGGGCCGTGGCACAGATGGCCGAGGCACAGAGTGAAGCGAGACGGATCGGCGAAGTGATCCGTCAGGCACGCGTGTTACAGCGGCGCTCGCAGAAGGACGTTGCCGCCGCGCTTGGGTATCACCAGTCGAAGGTGAGCCGCCTGGAGAGCGGCAGGGGCACGGAGGACGTGCGAGTGCTGCGCGAGATCGCGCAGGTGCTGGAGATTCCGCCGCAACGTCTCGGCCTCGCCGCCGCTTCTGATGCCAGCCCCGCCGAGCCCGGAACAGAGGACATGCACCGCCGTACCTTCCTTGCCGCGAGCGTCGCCGCCCTCGCGGCTCCGCCGTCATCGACCGCAGCACATCACGAGCTGATCCAAGTCCTGTTGCCAGGCACGAGCCCCGCGGCCACCGGGCAAGCCCTGGGCATCGACGAGCTGCGGGACCGGGCACGGGCCGTACGCCGGATGTTCTGCACGTGCGACTACGCGGAACTGGAGCAGACCTTGCCGGGTCTGATCGCCGACCTGCGTCAGGCCGCCGGAGGCTCATCCGGCTCGGCGGAGGTGTCCGGGCTGCTCGCGACCGCCTACCAGACATCGGTGAGCCTGTTGCTGAAGCGGGCCGATCAGGGCAACGCTTGGCTCGCGGCCGGTCGGGCCATGGCCGAGGCGGAACGGTCCGGGGATCCCGTCGTCCTCGCCGCGAGTGTCCGCGTCCACGCTCACGTCCTCGTGCGGGAGAAGCACACGGCCCAGGCCGTGAACATGGTCCGCCACACTGCCGACCAGCTCACCGGCTCCTACGACCAGCGCTCGCCCCGGTACCTGGCAGCGGTTGGTCTGCTGTTGCTCCGCGGGGCGACCGCCGCCAGCAGAAACGGTGACCGCGACACCACCCAGGACTTCCTCACCGAGGCCAAGGAAGTTGCTCGCTACGTCGCCTTCGACCGGCCGGACGCCTGGGCGAACTTCAGCCCCACCAACGTTGCACTCCACGAGATCAGCGCAGCCGTCTCCTTCGGTGACGCCGGCATCGCCCTGGAAACCGCACGGCCGCTCATGCGGCGGCACATTCCTGTCCCCGAGCGTCGGGCCGCGCTGTGGGTGGAGACCGCCCGCGCCTACAGTCAGCAGGGCAGGCTCGCCGAGGGCTACCAGGCCCTGCGTATCGCCGAGAGCTGCGCGGCACAGGACATCCGCCGCCCGGCCGTACGCGAACTGGTCGCCGACATGGCAGCCCGCGACCGCCGCCGGGCACTGCCCGAGCTGCACCACTTCAGCCGCCAACTGGGAGTGCCCGCGTGAGTGATCAGCCCGACAAGCCGTTCCTCCAGATCGTGGTCTGCGCGTCCGGGGTCGCCGCCGACGTCGGCAAGCTGATCACCGCAGCACATGAACGGCACTGGGACGTCGGCGTGATTGCCACCCCACAAGGACTCGGCTTCCTCGACGCGGAGGCGGTCGAGGCGCAGACCGGCCGCCCCATCCGCTCGGCCTGGCGATCACCGGGCGAACCGCGCCCGACTCGGCCCGCGGACGCGATCGCGGTCGCTCCGGCCAGCTTCAACACCGTCAACAAGTGGGCCGCCGGGATCTCCGACAATCTCGCCCTGGGCGTCCTGTGCGAAGCACCCGCCATGGACATCCCGGTCGCCGTGCTGCCGTACCTGAACTCGGCCCAGGCCGCCCACCCCGCGTACCGCCGGAGTCTGGAACGGCTACGCGAGATGGGCGTCCTGATCGGCTCGTACGAACCGCACCGGCCAAAGGCCGGCGGCGGGGCCGACCGCTACCGCTGGGAGGAAGCCCTGGAGCTCCTCGCGCCCAAGCTGTCCGCACCGGCCTGATCAGCGCTGCCGTGTCGGTGACCCCTGTGGTGGCCGGCCAATGGCTGCCGCGGGGTGGACCGGCACGCTGGGCCGTTGCATGGCACTGTGGGCCCTGGCTGCCTGGGCCCACGGACCGGGAACGTGGCGCTCGCCGAGGCGGCGGATACGCCAGGTCAGCGCGCGGGCGGGACTGCGGGCGTCGTCCAGGGCACGTTGGTGCAGCGCTTGGCCGAGGACGGTGGCTGCGTTGTGTCCTGCTGCCTCTGCCTCGGCGAGCACGGTGGCGAGTGCGTCCCAAGCGGGGTCGTTGAGGATGCGCTCGGCGTGCTCCGGAACCACATCCTGAAGGTGGTGGGCGAAGCGGCGCTTGGTCTGCGGGCCGGGTGCCCGGCTGGCGAGGCCGACCAGGACGGGCTCGGCGGTCCGCGCGTACGCGGTCTGTAGATGGAGGAGGGCCTGTTCGGCTGCCGCCTCCTGCTGGGCGTGCTGGCGGGTGCGGTGCCAGTGCAGCGCGAAGGCGACCGCGGTGAGTGCGGCGTCCAGGAGCATGATGAGCCCGGTGCCGTCACTGTCCTGTGGCCTCTCGCGCCAGATGGTCTGGATGCTGCGGTGCAGGGCGCGGGTGCTGACGAGGTCGGCGGCGATGCGGGAGCGGGTGGCGCGCTCGAAGGCAGCGGCGGCTTGTTCGAGTTCGGCTCGCGCCGTGGTCGGTGCCATGACGGGCAGCAGGTCCAGCGTCGCGCCGAGCGCGACGAGTTGGCCCTGGGCCGTCTGCTCGTCGCCTTTCGTGAGGTGGTGGGGGATGCGTTCGGTGGCAGCGGAGGCCTGGTGCCACGGGTTGCCAGGCTGGACGGTGGCCGGCTCGGGGCTGGTGGTGGCGAGGCGTTCGCGGATCTTGGGCAGGGAGAGGTCAGGGGCAAGGGTGAAGCCCGCGAACCACACCGGGTCGCCTTCCTCGTTCACGTTGCCGGGCAGGGCGAAGTTGCAGCCGAGCGCGTCGCCGGAGGGAGCGAGCTTGAGGCGCACGTCCACGCCGGTCGCCTCCAGCAGCGAGAAGAACTCGGCCTCGTCGGCCGCGGCGGCGACCGCGCTGCGCACCCGCATACGCAGGACCTCGCGGGCGGTGGCGTCCTGGTCCAGGCGTTTGGCCTTGAAGTGTTCCTTGCTGGTGGGGCGTTTGGCGGCGGTGCCGTCGCCCGGCTTCAACCGCCTGAGCCCATAGTCGACTTCGATCTGACGGGCCTTGCGCTGGACGGCTCGGATGTCGTAGTCCCGTTTGGGGCGGCGGCCGTCTTGGCGGACGAGGGTGGCGGCGATGTGGATGTGGTCGTCGGCGTGGCGTACGGCCACCCAGCGGCAGGCTTCGGTGTCTCCGGCGGGGGCGATGCCGGCGGCGGCCACGATCCGGCGGGCGATCTCTGCCCACTGGGCGTCGGACAGGATGGGGTCCTCTGGGGCGGCACGGACGGGGCAGTGCCAGACCGTGGTCTGGGGAGCCCGGCGGCCGAGCATGGCCACCGGCTGGTCGAGCTGGGTGTAGAGCTGCTTCTCCACCTCCTTGGGGTCGCGGTGCGGGCTGCGGCCGGGGTCGGGGGCGAAGTCGTTCCAGGACGCGACCAGGTGAGGGTCGACGTGCTCGTTGGCGTCGCCCTTGCCGAAGAGGTAGGCGATCAGATGGCGGGTGCTGCCCTTGCCGGTGATGATCTTCGGTATCACCGGCCCTGCCTTCCCTCGGTGACCTGGGCGATCGCGGTGTCCACGTCGGTGATCGATGCTTCGACGCGGGCCAGGAGCCGGTGAACGACGTCGGGCTCGGGCCAGGCGCCGTCCTTGTGGAGATGCCAGGTGAGCTGGTTGAGGTTGTTGCCGAGCCAGGCGAGCTGCCGGTTGGCGGCCATAAGCACCTGCACCATGGCGCGGTAGTCGGCGATCGCCGCCGTGGGGTCCTCGGCGCGGGCCGCGGCGAGCGACGCCTCGGCGACGTAGCCGCCGATCTGCATACGGCTGAGCGCGGCGGCGTGGGCGAGGTCGGTGAACTCGCTGTCGCTGTAACGGGGGTGGACGCGGCGCTCGCGCAGGCGCGGCTGACGCAGACGGCGCTGCGGCTTCGGGGTCTGCGCGGCGTGCGGCGACGGTCTGGTGTCTCCCGTATCGGTCGGCTCCCCCAGGCCAGCCGATCCCGGCGCCCCCACGGCGCCGGGTGCCTCCGCCACCCCAGGGGCGGAAGGCGGGTAAGGACTCCTTACCCGACAACTTGCTGCGCTGTCTGGGGCTGAGGTGGTGGGCGTCTGCTGTTGAGCTGTGGGGAGTTCGTGGTGCTCTTCGTGCATGGGGGTGCTCCGGTGCTGAGGGGGCGGGAGATGTGTCACGTGCGTCGCATGCGTCCCATGCCTGGTCAGCACAGGTACGGACGCGCGGGCAGGTACGGAGATGTCCGTCCCGGTGAGGACATCCGTCCCCGCGCTGACCTGCGCGGGGACGGATGCGACGCAGTGATACGGACCCAGGGGGAGGCGGGTCAGCGGGCGCGTTTGGGGCCGGCGGTGCCGCCGGGCGGGCCGATGGGCAGCGAGCCCGCCGGGGCGGCGGGCGGCTTGCCCTGGGCCGGGCGCGCGGGCGTGGCGTCGTGCGTGGGGGCAGGCGCCGTCTCGGCGAGGTCGGGGCAGTGTCGGGCCCAGCTGTCGAGGAACCGGTTACGGGCGTACCCCTTCGCCTGCCTGCCTTTATCGAACCGGTAGTTGGCCGGACGGATATCGAAGTCCCGGAGCATTCTGCCCAGGTAGTAGGCGTTGAGTCCCTTGGTGCCGTGCTCCGCCCAGGGGGCGTCGGGGTCCTGGAGCAAGGCGGCGACCAGATCCTGGCTGGACAGGGCCTCGGGGTTGCCGTGTGCCTCGAAGACGCGGTGGATGTCGCGCAGCAACCGCGTTTTCAGGTTGGTCTGCTCGTCCTGGACGGCCTCGAACCGGGTCATCGCCACACAGGCCGCACGCGCACTGGCGGGCCAGTGGCCGCCGGCCAGGTCGGCGATGATGACCAGCGGTTCCCAGGTGTCCGCCGCCCGGTCTTCCACCGGCATCGTCGGCGCCATGCGGCCGGCTGTGCCGCGCAGCGGTCCCAGCCAGGTGGCCAGCTTGTCCCGCAGTGCGTTCAGCTCCGGTGTGGCGTAGCGCGAGCGGAACGGGGTCACCTTCTCGCCCGGCTTGCGCTTTTGCATGCGGAGCACGACCGCCCGGTCTGTGATCGTGTCGGGCAGGTCGCCGATCGAGGCCAGCGCGGCCATGGCGAAGGTCGGATACGGGGTCGGCTTGTGCTCCGGACCGGAGATGCGCCAGGCCGGCCGGTTGCGCTGGTGTCCGGCGTTCAGCAGGCCGCGCAGTTCCTCGTTCTCGCCAGCCTTGCTGAAGATGGTGTCGGCCTCGTCCACCAGGATCGTGCGCGGGTTCATGCCGATGACGCGGAACAGCACCGCCGTGGACATGTTCACCGTCATGATCGGCTGGTGCACGGTCTCGTGGAGCACGTCCAGAACACGGGACTTGCCGCAGCCCTTCGTCGGGCCTACGACCGCCAGACGCGGCGCGTGCTGCAGAACGGTCTGGATGTGCGTGGCCGCCACCCACAGGGTGACCGCTGTCAGCGCCTCCTCGCTGGGCAGCACGACGTACTTGCCGATCGCCGCCCGCAACTCATCCAGCAGTTCCGCACCCTTGCCAGAACCCTGTTCCCTGGGGCCTGCCGGTCCCCGAGGAGGCCGGGAGCCGGTCCCGTGATCCGGTCCCCGTGCGTCGACGGGACCGGTCCCCTCCTGCTGGGCGGTTCCCGCCACGGGGTTGTCGGTCCCCAGCGACTGGCGCAGACCGTGATCACGGTCCCCGCTGCGGTCCCCTGGTGCAACTGCAGCCTCTTGGGGACCGGTCCCCATTTTGACGCCGCTGACCTGCGGATTTGCGTCGGATGTCAATACGGGGACCGGGACGTGCGGGGACCGAGCAGCGGCCACGTCGCGGGGACGGTCCCCAACAGCGGCATCAGCAGACGGCTGGGGACGGTCCCCGTGTGCTTCCACATCCGCCGAGTGCTCGACGGTCCCCGACGCCGGGGACCGTGTGTCCGCCTGATCTCTGCGGCGCCAGGGGATGCCTTCGCCGGGGACCGCGGGAGTGGGCCAGCCGGTCGGGGAGGTGTTCGTGGAGCTGGGGGACGTAGAGTCCTCCATAGGCGTTCCTCTCCGGTGAGGGGCAGGACGGGCAATGTCCCGCTCCTCACCAGCTCATTCGTTCAGGGATGGGCGATCAGTTGGAAGTCTTCGGCCCTCGGCGTTGGCGCGCCGGGGGCTGCTTCGTTGTTCGCGCCAGACGCGGGGTCAGGCCGTGAGGTCGTACGACGTCCGGGCATCCAGCCACGCGTCCACCTCCCGCCAGCGGTAGCGCAGGTGACGGCCGACCTTGTGGACGCTGGGGCCGATGCCCCGGTACTTCCACTGGTAGAGGGTCTTCACCGGTACCCCGAGGTACGCGGCCACGTCGGCGGGAGTGGCGAGTTGGTCACGCTCGGCGCCGGCAAGGCGCGGGGAGTTGTTCGGCAATGAGGTCTCCATATAGGAATCAGAGTTTTGGATGGCAAGCGTGGGCAACACATCCACACCACCTGGGAAGCGTCCAGAGTGAATTCTGGAACCCCCGGCTACTTTCCTCGGCATCGCCGGGGAAGACCAAAACAGTAAGGGCGGATCCCCGGTTGCCGAAATCGCTCCCACTAAAGCCGAAATTTTCTGGGGCGCAGTAACTGGCTGAAGTGCCGGAATCCGGTACCTCAGCAGCTCAGAGGCGGCGTCCAGCGCTGAGGAGTGACGTGGCCAGTCCAGCGGACATCGCGCCCGATAGTCGCTCAAATCGCCCACTTCTTTGATACGGAGGGAAGGTAGCACAACCTCCCCGCCGAAACGGCTCGTGATGTGCCGAAATTCGACGAGACGAACATCACTTCGCCCTCGGGTGACTTTTGGAGAGTTTAAGAACTAACTCTTGCCATGACGGCCGACTGCAAGTTACAGCTTTTTGTCATGCCCAACCGACCTATCGAAATAGGCCCCGCCGGCCTCCACACCGCCCGCGCTATCGAGCACCTACGCCTCGTGCGCAGCCAGCTCGCGACCCCGCCCGCAGTCCTGTTGCTCCCGTGGCTGACGCGCATCGCCACGCCCTACGCCACCGCCCAGTCCCCTAACCCCATCCAGGAGGCCCTTCTTGGCTGACGTGTACGACCGCTGGCACAAGTCCCACCCCAAGCCCGCCGAGGCCGAGTGCGGCGAACACAAGAGCCGTACGAAGCGGATGGTCCCCACCGCCGACCACGGCATCGGCAAGCGCTGGCAGGTCCGTTACCGCGACCTGGACGGCCATCAGCGCAAGGAGAACTTCCACACGAAGGCCGAGGCGGACAACCGCGCCGCCGAGGTCGACGTCGAAATCCGGCGCGGCTCCTACGTCGTCCCGGCCGAGACGAAGCAGACGCTCGGCGCCTACGCGCAGAAGTGGCTCGACGCGAACTCCGTCGGCCCGACGACCGCGCTCCGCTACGAGGCTACGGTCCGCAACCACATCGTCGAGCACCTCGGCCGACGCGAGCTGCGGTCCCTCAACCAGCCCTCGATCATTCAGGGTTGGATTCGCACGCTCCAAGACGCCGAACTGGAGGTGTCGACGATCGAGGGCATCTTCGACATCCTCTCCAGCATCCTCGGCATGGCCGTGGAGGACGGGCTGCTGCCGAAGAACCCCTGCAAGGCGAAGTCGGTCAAGTTGCCGACGGCGACCAAGAAGAGGATCATCCCTTGGTCGTTGGAGCGCGTGCGAGCGGTCATCGCCGCTCTCCCGAAGCGCTTCCAGGCCGGCGGCAAGCTCGCCTTCGGCTGTGGCCTGCGCCAGGGCGAGGTGTTCGGCTTCGCCGTCGAGGACATCGACTTCAAGGGCGGCTGGATCCACATCAACCGCCAGGTGCGGCTCGTCGGCACGAAGCCCGTCTTTGCCCTCCCCAAGGGCAACAAGATCCGGTCGGTGCCCCTACCGGCCCAGCTTGCCGTCGCCGTCAAGGCCCACATGAAGGAGTTCCCGGCGGTCGAGGTCACCCTGCCCTGGGCCAAGCCGGACGGTGAGCCGAAGACCTTCCACCTCCTCTTCGTCGACGCGAAGGAGCGGGCGTACAACCGCAGCGTCTTCAACATGGGCGACTGGAAGCGCGCCCTGGCCGCCGCCGGCGTGATCCCTCCCCGCGAGCGCGGCGCGCGCTACCTCCAGGCGGCCCCCGAGGACGGCATGCACGCCCTCCGGCACGCTTACGCCTCCGTACTCCTGGACGCGGGGGAAAGCATCAAGGCGCTCTCCGAGTACCTCGGTCACTCGGACCCGGGTTTCACGCTGCGGACGTACACGCACCTGCTGCCGTCCAGCGAGACCCGCACCCGCAAGGCGATCGACGACGCTTTCACGGAAACGGAAGCCGAGGCGAAAGACGACGGCCCCCCGCCCGCCGCCCAGGGCACATCCGTGCCCCCAACGAAACCAATGTGCCCTCAATGTGCCCTGGCCGCCTGACGGCCCCTCTCCGGCACTGAAAAGGGCGAGGCCCGAAGACCCCGCCCGATCCGCAAGAAACCCCAGTTCAGGGCCACACCAGGCAGTACGCCTGATGCCCCGCCTCATGCAGCCGGTGCGAGAAGTCCTGCCACTCGTGCAGCAACTGGTACACGTTGAACGCGTCCCGCGGGCCGCCCCGGTCCGGGACCGTCGACCAGATGAAGGCCGCGGCGCCGACGGCTTCCTCGCCGATGCCGCGCAGGGGGTCCACGACGGTCATGGGGAGTTTGACGACGGCGTAGTCGGGGTGCAGGACGACCAGTTCGAGGGGCGGGACCTTGTGCAGGGGGATGCCCTCGATGCCCGTCAGGACCATCGCGGCCATCGTCTCCGGCTTGATCCTGGTGAACATGCCGTTCATGCCCAGCTCGTCGCCGCCGAGTTCCTCGGGGCGCATCGAGATGGGGACGCGGGCCGCGGTCGCGCCGTCCGGTGCGCCGAAGTACTTGTAGGTCACCCCCACCCGGCCACCACTCCCGCTCCCCGCCTCCAGGCGCTCGGCCCGGGGGCCGCGCCGCCGGCCACCCGCGCGGCCGGACCGCCGCTCCGACGGAGGGTCCGAGGGGAGTTCCCGGGGGAAGTCCGAAGGGCCGCCGCCCACGTTCCGGGGAAAGTCCGCCGTACGGTCCGGGGTCCGGGGAAAGTCCGCCGTACGGTCCGGGGTCCGGGGAAAGTCCGCCGTACGGTCCGGGGTCCGGGGAAAGTCCGTCGTACGGTCCGCGGCTCTGTCCCCGCGAAGGTCTCTGGGAAAGTCCGCCGTCCGATCTCCCCGAACCTCTCTCGGGACGTCCACCGGCCGCTCGGCGCCCCGCTCGGTCTGCTGGTCGTGCAGACGTTCGCTCTGCCGCTCGTACCGCTCGGGCTCGCCCGCCGCACCCTGTGTATGACGTGCTTCGGTCGCTTCCTCCGCTTCGCGCCGGTGCCTTCCCCGCCGGGCACGTCGAGGACCGAGGTCATCGGTCCCCTCGCCCAGTCCGCCACCGCGATGCATATCTCCACCCGACTGCTTTTCTAGGACGCGTGGCCCCCGCCGCGCAACCCGATCATCGTGTCAGTGACCTCCCCCACGGCCGCCCGCCGAAACGTGCGGTGGAACAACAGTCCACGGGGATCCGCCCGGTCCCTGATCCTTCCGTGCCCAGGAGCTGTGTGTGTCAGGTCTCAGTCTCGCAGATGGCGGACCGGAGCGGCGCGGAACTGCGGGCGGGCCGTCACCACGCCCGGCCGGCGGCCTACCCTGAGGAGGTCACCCCGCAACCGGAGTCCGAGAAGCCGGAGAAGCCGCACGTCATGAGTGCCCTGAGCGAAACGCCCTATCCCTACGACGCGCCCGTCTCCCAGGCGCTCTTCGACCGTGCCTCCGCCGTCACGCCCGGGGGTGTGAACTCCCCGGTGCGCGCCTTCCGCGCCGTCGGCGGCACGCCCCGCTTCATGGTGTCCGGCCGCGGCCCCTACCTCACCGACGCCGACGGGCGGGAGTACGTCGACCTCGTCTGCTCCTGGGGCCCGATGATCCTCGGCCACGCGCACCCCGAGGTCATCGCCGCCGTCCAGGAGGCCGTCGCCCGCGGTACGAGCTTCGGCACGCCCGGCGAGGGCGAGGTCGCGCTCGCCGAGGAGATCGTCGCCCGGGTCGAGCCCGTGGAGCAGGTGCGGCTGGTGAGCAGCGGCACCGAGGCGACCATGAGCGCCATCCGGCTTGCCCGCGGCTTCACCGGGCGGTCCAAGGTGATCAAGTTCGCCGGCTGCTACCACGGGCACGTGGACGCCCTGCTGGCCGCCGCGGGCTCCGGCGTGGCCACCTTCGCGCTGCCCGACACCCCCGGTGTCACCGGTGCCCAGGCGAGCGACACGATCGTGCTGCCGTACAACGACCTGGAGGCCGTGCAGGAGGCGTTCCACCGCCACCCCGGCGAGATCGCCTGTGTGATCACCGAGGCCTCGCCCGGCAACATGGGTGTGGTGCCGCCGTCCCCCGGGTTCAACCAGGGCCTCAGGGACGCCTGCCACAAGAACGGCGCCCTCTACATCTCCGACGAGGTCATGACCGGCTTCCGTACCAGCCGCGCCGGCTGGTACGGCGTCGACGGGGTCAAGCCCGACCTGATGACCTTCGGCAAGGTGATGGGCGGCGGGTTCCCCGCCGCCGCCTTCGGCGGACGGGCGGACGTCATGGCGCATCTCGCGCCCGCCGGACCCGTCTACCAGGCCGGCACCCTCTCCGGGAACCCCGTCGCCACCGCCGCCGGCCTCGCCCAGCTGCGGCTGCTGGACGAGGCGGCGTACGACACCGTCGACGCCGTCTCCGCGCAGATCCGGTCCCTGGTCACCGAGGCGCTGAGCAAGGAGGGCGTGGCACACCGGCTGCAGAACGCGTCCAACATGTTCTCCGTGTTCTTCACCGACCGTCAGGTGCGCAACTACGAGGACGCCAAGCGGCAGGAGTCGTACCGCTTCACCGCGTTCTTCCACTCGCTGCTGTCGAACGGCGTCTACCTGCCGCCGTCGTCCTTCGAGTCCTGGTTCGTGTCCACGGCCCACGACGAGCGGGCCGTCCAGAAGATCGCCGACGCCCTTCCGGCGGCGGCCCGTGCGGCTGCGGAGGCCACCGCGTGACCATCGGAAACAGCGTGAGCGGCAGCGCCAAGGACGTCACCGTCGTCCATCTCATGCGGCACGGGGAGGTGGAGAACCCGAGCGGCGTGCTGTACGGCCGGCTGCCCGGCTACCACCTCTCCGAGCTGGGGCGGCGGATGGCCGACCGGGTCGCCGAGCACCTCGCCCCGCGCGACATCACCTACGTCTGCGCCTCCCCGCTGGAGCGCGCGCAGGAGACCGCCGCCCCGATCGCCAAGGCGCACGGCCTCGACCTGGACACCGACGAGCGGCTGATCGAGGCCGAGAACGTCTTCCAGGGCAAGACCTTCGGCGTGGGCGACGGCGCGCTCCGGCGACCGGGGAACTGGAAGCACCTCGTCAACCCGTTCCGGCCGTCCTGGGGCGAACCGTACGTGGACCAGGTCGTGCGGATGATGGGCGCGTTGAACGCGGCCAAGGACCAGGCGCGCGGCCACGAGGCGGTGCTGGTCAGCCATCAGCTGCCGGTGTGGATCGTGCGGTCGTACGTCGAGCGGCGGCGGCTGTGGCACGACCCGCGCAAGCGGCAGTGCACCCTCGCGTCGCTGACGACCTTCACCTACCTCGGCGACAAGATCGTGTCCGTGGGCTACAGCGAGCCCGCCATCGATCTGGTCCCCGCGCATCTGCGGGCCGGGGCCCAGCCGCAGAAGGGCGGCGGGAAGGCCTTCGGCGCCTGACCCGCAGCGGCACTTACTGCGCTTTTGCCGGGAGTATTACGAAAAACATACAAGTTCACGGAACCCCCCCGATCGTCGCGTCCTCTGTCTGGGTGACCACCAGCACGCGCGACGAATCGGGGATTCCTCATGCGCACCGTCTCCCGGAACCTCTCCCGCAGGGGAATGCTCGGCCTCGGCGTGGGCGCGGCGGCCGCCGCCACGCTGTCCGGCTGCGGAAGCCTCACATCGTCGGACGGCGACGGGCACGCGGGCGGTTCCCACCAGGCGCAGGGCGGCAAGGAGCGGCCGGCCAAGCTGATCGGCGACGGCTCCACCTCCTTCACCGGTAAGCAGCCGGGCCGGCCCGCGAAGCCCGAGCCGCTGGAGCCGGGGCAGACCCCGCCGCAGTTCGTCGTCTTCTCCTGGGACGGCGCCGGCGAGGTCGGCAACGGCCTCTTCCCGCGCTTCCTGGACCTCGCCAAGGAGCACGGCGCGCACATGACCTTCTTCCTCTCGGGGCTGTACCTGCTCCCCGAGAGCAAGAAGCGGATGTACGAGCCCCCGAACAACCCGCGCGGCGCCTCCGCCATCGGCTACCTCACCGACGAGCACGTCAGGGCCACCCTCACCAACGTCCGCCGGGCATGGCTGGAGGGCCACGAGATAGGCACCCACTTCAACGGGCATTTCTGCGGCGAGACGCACGGTTCGGTCAAGTGGTGGACGCCACAGCAGTGGAGGAGCGAGATCGAGCAGGCGAAGTCCTTCGTCAAGGAGTGGAAGACCAACACCGGCTGGCACGACCTGCCCGCGCTCCCCTTCGACTACGACAAGGAGCTGGCCGGCGGCCGCACCCCCTGTCTGCTGGGCCAGGACAACCTGCTGCCCACCGCCCGCCAGCTGGGCTGGCGTTACGACGCCTCGTCCCCGGGCGGCCGCCAGGTGTGGCCGGTGAAGCGGCAGGGGATCTGGGATCTGCCGTTGCAGCAGGTGCCGTTCCCCGGGCACAGCTTCGAAGTGCTGTCCATGGACTACAACATGCTGGCGAACCAGTCCGTGAACTCCACCAAGGCGCCCGCCTACAACTACCCGGGCTGGCGCAAGCAGTCCGCGGCGGCGTACATCGCCGGCTTCCAGCGGGCGTACGAGACGAACCGGGCGCCGTTCTTCGTCGGCAACCACTTCGAGCAGTGGAACGGCGGCATCTACATGGACTCCGTCGAGGAGGCCTTCAAGCACATCGCGGCCCAGCGGGACAAGGGCGCCGACGTGCGGCTCGTCTCCTTCAAGCAGTTCGTGGACTGGATCGACGTCCAGAAGCCCGAGGTGCTCGACAAGCTGCGCACCCTGGAGGTCGGGCAGCAGCCCGCGGGTGGCTGGAAGACGTTCCTCGCCTGACGCTCCCACAGCCGAAAATCGCCCGGAATGTCCCATGTAAATAGCTCCTGAAATGCGGTTTTCCGTACCACGGGGGGGTGCGCGAGAACCCCGGGAGCGACATGCGAAACTTTTCACATGAGTACCCGTAGCCGCGCCGTCCTGCTCAGCGCTGTGGCCGTCACCGCGGCCCTGTCCCTGTCCGCGTGTGGCAAGGGCGGCACTTCGGGCGGCGGCGGCAACACCAACTTCGTCACCGGCAACAACGGCATCGACACCGTGTCGGCGAACGAGCGCGCCGCGGCCCCGGACCTGTCCGGCAGGACGATCGACGGCAAGAACGTGGACGTGGCCGACTACAAGGGCCAGGTCGTCGTCATCAACGTCTGGGGCTCGTGGTGCAGCCCCTGCCGGGAAGAGGCCCAGTACTTCGCCAAGGTGTCCAAGGCGTACGAGGGCAAGGGCGTGCAGTTCGTCGGGATCAACACCCGCGACTCCAGCACGACTCCCGCGGTCGCGTTCGAGAAGTCGCACGGGATCACCTACCCGAGCCTGTACGACCCCACGGGCAAGCTCATGCTGCGCTTCAAGAAGGGCACCCTGAACCCCCAGCTGATCCCTTCCACGCTCGTCATCGACCGGCACGGGAAGGTCGCCGCGCGAGCCCTGGAGGCGTTGGACGACACCACGCTGCTGAAGATGCTCAAGCCGGTCGTCGCGGAGAAGTGACGTGGTCGCGACCGTGACGCTGGGCCAGACGGTGACGCTGGCCGCGAACAACCAGACAGTGCTCCACGGGGCACTGCTGGTCGCGCTGCCCGTCGCCCTGCTCGGCGGGCTCGTCTCCTTCTTCTCGCCCTGTGTGCTGCCGCTGGTGCCCGGCTACCTCTCCTACGTCACCGGGGTGGTCGGCACCGACCTGGCCGAGGCCCGGCGCGGGCGCATGGCGGCCGGCGCCGCCCTGTTCGTGCTCGGCTTCAGCGCGGTGTTCGTCTCCGGCGGGGCGCTGTTCGGGTCCTTCGGCTGGACCCTCCAGGAGCACAAGGACACGCTGTCCAAGGTGCTCGGCGTCGTCATGATCCTCATGGGCGTCTTCTTCATGGGGCTGATGCCCTGGTTCACCCAGCGCGAGTTCCGCTTCCACCAGCGCCCCTCCACCGGTCTGGTCGGCGCGCCGATAGTGGGCGCGCTGTTCGGGGTCGGCTGGACGCCCTGCATCGGTCCGACCCTCGCGTCGGTGAACATGCTGGCGATGCAGGAGTCGAGCGCCGGGCGCGGGGCGGTCCTGATGGTCGCCTACTGCCTGGGTCTCGGCGTGCCCTTCGTCCTGGCGGCCGTGGCCTTCCGCAAGGCCCTGGGCGCCTTCGGCTGGGTCAAACGCCACTATGTGTGGGTGATGCGCATCGGCGGCACGATGATGATCGTGACCGGTGTGCTGCTGCTGACCGGTGCCTGGGACAGTCTGGTGCAGCAGATGCAGACCTGGTCCAACGGCTTCACTGTGGGGATCTGATCGATGAGCAAGACCGAAACCGACGCCGGCCGGGACCAGGAGGACCTCGGCGCCGCCGGCTCCCAGCTGTCCACCGCTCCGACCGAGGAGCCGCTCTCCGGCATGCCCGCCCTCGGGGTCGTCGGCTGGATCCGCTGGTTCTGGCGGCAGCTGACGTCCATGCGGGTCGCGCTGCTGCTGCTCCTGCTGCTGTCGCTCGCCGCGATCCCCGGATCGCTGATCCCGCAGACCGGCGCCGACGTCAACAAGGTCGACGCCTTCAAGGACATGCACAAGACGCTTGCGCCGGTCTACGACAAGCTCGGCCTGTTCCACGTCTACAGCTCGGTGTGGTTCTCCGCGATCTACATCCTGCTGTTCATCTCCCTCATCGGCTGCATCGTGCCGCGCACCTGGCAGTTCGTCGGCCAGCTGCGCGGCCGTCCGCCGGGCGCGCCCAAGCGGCTGACCCGGCTGCCCGCGTACACGACGTGGCGGACGACGGCCGAGCCCGAGGAGGTGCGCGCGGCCGCGCTCGCGCTGCTGCGCAAGCGCCGCTTCCGCGCCCACACCGAGGGCGACGCGGTCGCCGCCGAGAAGGGCTATGTGCGTGAACTGGGCAACCTGGTCTTCCACGTCGCCCTGATCGTGCTGCTGATCTCCTTCGCCTGGGGCCAGATGTACAAGTCGGACGGCACCAAGCTGATGGTGGAGGGCGACGGCTTCTCCAACGCGCTGCCGATGTACGACGACTTCAAGTCGGGCAGCCTGTTCCAGCCGGACGGGCTGGTGCCGTTCAGCTTCGACCTGAAGAAGTTCACCGGCACCTACGAGGTCAGCGGGCCCAACCGGGGCACGCCCCGCACCTACCAGGCGAAGATCGACTACAGCGTGGGCGCGGACGGCGCGCGGAAGACGACGACCATCAAGGTCAACGAGCCGCTGCACATCGGCGACTCCAAGGTCTACCTCGTCAGCCACGGCTACGCCCCCGTCGTCACGGTCCGCGACGGCAAGGGCAAGATCGTCTACAAGGACGCCGTGCCCCTGCTGCCGCTCGACGGCAACGTCACCTCCAACGGTGTGGTCAAGGTGATGGACGGCTACACGAACCCGCAGGGCAAGAGCGAGCAGCTCGGCTTCCAGGCGTTCTTCGTGCCCACCTTCGACCCGAAGGCCGGCACGATGCTGTCGCAGTTCCCGGCGCTGGTGAACCCGCTGCTCGCGGTGAACGCCTACCACGGCGACCTGGGCGTGGACGCGGGCATCCCGCAGAGCGTGTACCAGCTCGACAAGACCCACATGAAGGCGTTCAAGGACGACAAGGGCCAGCTGCTGAAGAAGCTGCTCAAGCCCGGCGACACCCTGACGCTGCCGAACGGCGCGGGCTCGATCACCTTCGAGAAGGACGTCAAGCAGTGGGCCGGCTTCGAGATCGTCCAGGAGCCGGGCAGCGCCTGGGCCCTGGCCGGCGCGCTCGCCGCCATCTTCGGCCTGGCCGCGTCCCTGTTCATCCAGCGCCGCCGCGTGTGGGTGCGGGCGGTGCGTGGCGCCGACGGCGTGACGGTCGTCGAGATGGCGGGGCTCGGCCGCAGCGAGTCCGCGAAGCTGCCGGAGGAACTGGGCGACCTCGCCGGAATCCTCTACGACCAGGCGCCGGGGGCACCCGACCCCGACGACGACCCTTCCACCTCCCCCGACCCTCACGTCGTACCTGCCGAAGGGGCTGAGAAGTGACTCTCGCCGCCGCAACACAGTTGGCCGTCGCGACCAACGAGCATCTCGCGAGCATGAGCAACACGCTCATCTACTCCGCGATGGCCGTCTACACCCTGGCCTTCTTTGCCTACATCGCCGAATGGATCTTCGGCAGCCGCAGCAAGGTGGCCCGTACCGCCAACGCGCTCACCGCCGGCACCGCCGACACGGTCCAGAAGGTGAGCCGTCCGGCCGTCACCGTCCAGAAGGCGGGCGGCACCGCCGTACTGGAGCGCCCGAAGGTCGTCGTCCGCTCGGCGACCGGTTCCCGCGACGTGCCGGACGGGCCCGGCGCGCACGGCGGGGACGTCCAGGGCGACCTGTACGGCCGGATCGCCGTGTCGCTGACCGTGCTGGCCTTCGTGGTGCAGCTGGCCGGTGTGGTCGCCCGCGCGGCCTCGGTGCAGCGGGCGCCGTGGGGCAACATGTACGAGTTCAGCATCACGTTCACCACGGTCGCCGTCGGCGTGTACCTGGCGCTGCTGGGCCTGAAGAAGAACGTGCGCTGGCTGGGCCTGTTCCTGACCACCACGGTGCTGCTGCTCCTCGGCCTCGCCGTGACCGTGCTCTACACGGCCAGCGACCAGCTGGTCCCGGCCCTGCACTCGTACTGGCTGTACATCCACGTCTCCACCGCGATCTTCTGCGGCGCGGTGTTCTACGTCGGCGCGGTCGCCACCATCCTGTACCTGTTCAAGGACTCGTACGAGAACAAGCTGGAGGCCGGGATCAAGCCGGGCTCCTTCGCGTCCTCGGTCCTGGAGCGGCTGCCCGCCTCCGTCTCCCTGGACAAGTTCGCCTACCGCATCAACGCGGCCGTCTTCCCGCTGTGGACGTTCACGATCATCGCGGGCGCGATCTGGGCGGGCGACGCCTGGGGCCGCTACTGGAACTGGGACCCGAAGGAGACCTGGTCGTTCATCACCTGGGTCGCCTACGCCTGCTACCTGCACGCCCGTGCGACGGCCGGCTGGAAGGGCCGCAAGGCCGCCTACCTGGCGATGATCGCGTTCGCCTGTTGGCTGTTCAACTTCTACGGCGTGAACATCTTCGTCAGCGGCAAGCACTCCTACGCGGGCGTGTGAGCCGAGGGTCGCCCACACTGGAGTCATGAGCGGTTCCATCGCACAGGGCACCAGTCAGACCCACGGGAACACGCACATACTCCACTTCCTGGTGCGGCTCCCGAGGCCCATGGAAGACGTCTGGACGGCGGTGGCCACCCCCGAGGGGATCGGGGCGTGGTGCACCGCCGTCCACGCTCTCGAACCCCGGCTCGACGGCGCCGTCTCGCTGCGGGGCCTCGGCTCGGGGCGGGTCACCGCGTGGGACGTGGACCGGGTCGCGGAGTACACCCTCGACGAGGGCGGCGGCCGGCTGCGGTTCCACCTGGAGCGGGACGGGGCGGCGGAGTGCGTGCTGCGCTTCACCCACGAGTTCCAGGGCGAGAGCGGCCCTTCGGACATGGACTGGCGCCGTAAATTCGAACAACTGATCACCATGCTGGGGGCGGCGCCCTGACCCCGCCCTCAGGTCATCGGACAGTTCTCGGTCGGGGGCCTGCCCTGCGGCCAGGCCAGCTGGACGAACTGCGTGCCGTTCTTCGCGTTGAGCCGCACGATCGGGACGGCCTTGTCATAGGGGTTGCCGTGCCCGTCCAGGCAGATCCAACCGCTCGCCCCGTGCACCTTCAGCGGGCCCCGGACGTGCGACCAGGCACGTCCGACAGCCGAGAGAGGGGGTGTCTTCCCGCCCCGCGGCACCGAGTGGTGGATGCCGTTCACCGCGAGCTGCATCGCGTCGTAGCCGATGATCAGCTGGCCGTCGTCGAGCGCGACCGGGCCGATCGGCCTCCGCTTGTCGTTGTCCAGCAGCCCCTTCAGGATGTCGTAGTCCGCCGTGGAGCCGCCGGTCTTCGGCGGGTTCTTCGCCCAGGCGTCCGGATGGGCGAGGGACGTGTAGAGCAAGGTGATGTTGTTCCCCAGGGCGTCCCGGTCCAGGTTCTTGTCGTAGGTGAGGTAGGACGCCTCGTCGCCGGTGAGGACCTGGAAGGAGTTGCCGGGGCAGCCGTTGTGGCCGCCCAGCGCGTTGATGAACTGCTGGAGCTGGGTGTGCCGTCCCGCGAACAGGATCGTGCGGGTGCCCTGGGAGGTGCTGCACAGCGTGGGCACGATGTTCCCGAACTCCGTCGAGGCGTCGGACCGGGCGAAGGACTGCTGCCTGTCGTACGAGATGTCCAGCAGGGACGTGAGCGACCGCTTGAGCGAGTTCGTGTACGGGTCGCCCGGATCGTCGTACACGAGGACGGGCTTGCTCGCGTTCTTCTTGGCGAAGGAGGCGAGCGCGCGGGCCTCGTCGGTGTTGGTCGGCGCCACCCGGGCGAGGCCGGGGTAGGGGTCCGGGTCCTTGCCGGGCCGTCCGTTGGCGAGGTCGTCGGCGGTGATGGAGGAGCCGACCACCGGGATGTGGTACTTGGTCAGTGCCGCGACGGCTTCCTTGTTGGGGTCGGTGCTCTGCCCTATGCCGACCACCGCCCGCAGCCGGTCCGCGCTCCGGGTCATGCGGTCCAGCTGATCGACCGTCGGCTTCCAGCTGTCCTTGCCCGTACCCGAGTTGGCGAGCACCAGACGGATCTTCGGGGGCTGCCCGGTGGGGTCGTGGTTGGCCGCGTACTGCGCGAGATAGGCGCCCTGGAGCTGGTGCCCGATGTCGTTCAGATCGGTCGGCGTGCTGGAGGTGAACGGCAGCATCAGCGCCACCGTCACGTAACTGCCCGCCTCCAGCGTGGAGTTCTCCTTGCGGATCGAATCCACCACCTGGTGGAACTGGTCCTGCCCGAAGTCGTACGGCCCGGTCGCCACGCCCAGGCACTCGCTGCCGCCCGCAGGCCGCGACACTCCCGGCGCGCACTGGCGGGCCTCGCGCATCGCGGTGCGCACCCCGAAGACCCCGCCGGCCACCAGCGCCGCCGCCAGCGCCAGGGACAGATACCGGCGCAGCGGGATCTCCCACACGTGCTCGCGTACCCAGCTCCCCATGCCCCCGCCCGCCATCAGGCCTCCCCACGCCCGTCGTCATCGGAATCCTCCGGGCCGTCCAGCGGGCGCCCGGCCAGCACCGCGGCCGGCCAGTCCCGGGAGGCCCGCCAGAGCAGCGCGCCCGCCGCGGGGCGCAGGTTGGACAGCTGTTCCAGCTCGAAGCGGAGCCGGTCGCACACCTTCGGGTCGGGCAGCACCAGCGGGTCCGTCAGCTCCCACACGGCGTGCAGCAACCGCCGTATCCGCAGGTGCAGTACGGCGTCGACGTCCCGCGGCACCGGGTAGGCGGCGTCCGTCGTCCCGAGCGCGACCGCGGCCCGCCGGTCGCCGCGCCCGCCGAAGTCGCGGCCCTCGGCGTCGTGCGCGTGGAAGTAGGGCGCGGACGCGATGAAGCGCAGGGTGCGCAGCCACACGCGGGTGTCGGCGGTGGCGAAGTCGTCCCGCAGTCGCGCGACCGCCGGCTCGGCGTCCCCGAGGGCGAGTTCGTGGTGCAGCCGGTACGGCGCCTGCTCCGGTTCCGCGTAGTGCTCGATCAGCGTCTCGTGCGCGCGGCGCCAGGACGCGTGGTCCTCGTCGCGCAGATGCAGCCTCAGCAACAGCAGCGCCCGCACGAACGGATCGCCGACGAACTGGTCCGGGACGACGGGCAGTCCCTCCGCCGCGAGCGAGGTCTGAAGAGCCCGTATGTCCGCGGGCCCGAAGGTGTCCGGCAGCAGCGCCGCGGCCAGGGCGCGGGCCGAGCCGTGGTCGTGGGCGGCGGCCAGCACGGTCAGCTCCTCCAGGTACTCGGCCGGCACCAGCCGGTCCAGCAGCGCCTGGTGGGCGGGCAGCGCCGGCTGGTCCTCGGCCGGCCGGACCTCCGCGGTGAGCAGCTCGCCCAGCGAGGTGACCCCGGGCAGGTGCTGGGCGGCCGACTGGGCGAGCAGCACGACACCGAGCGGGTTGCCGCCGGTCAACCGGTGGGTAGCGGACGGGAGATGGGAGGGGACGGCGGTGTCCGCGCAGAGCGCGCCGACGATGTGCAGGGTGTCGTCGGCGCTCAGCGGGGGCAGCGCGACCAGCAGGGCGCGCGAGGAGGGAGCCGGGTCCGGCGCCCAGTCGGTGCGCCGGGCGACCTCGGCCAACTGCCGGCGCGCCGCGTTGGGCAGCTCCTCGCGTCCGTCGCCGCGCCGGGCGGCCACGAAGGCGACGCGGTCGCCGATGCCCTCGGCGCGGTCGCGCAGCACGGCCGCGGTCAGCTCGGGGCCCGGTGTCGTCTGGGCGTTGTCGAGCAGCACCAGGGGCCGGCCGAGGCGCTGCATCCTCGCCATGAACCCCGTGTACGCCTCGGTGAGGTCGGCGAGCAGGGCCCGGACCAGATACCGCTCCGCGTGCTCGCGCGAGCCACCGCCGTCGCGGAAGTGCTGGGACAGCAGGATCAGCCCGCGCTGGGCGTTGCCGCCCGCGTTGGGATACGACCGGTACCACTCGGACGCCTTCTGCTGCCGGTGGCCCGTGAACCCCTCGGCGATGGACTCCAGGGTGGCCTCGATGGCGCCCGAGACCAGCGGAGTGGTGTGGGTGGTGGCCGCCACCACCTTCGCCGCGACCTTGCCCGCCCAGCGGCCGGCGAACGCGCCGAACTTCCCGCCCCGGTCGTTCAGCAGCAGGATGCGCTCGACCTCCCGGCGGATCCGGTCCGCCTCGGCGTCGCCCCAGCCGCCCGCGGCCACCGCGACCAGGCCCGCCATCAGCCGCGGGAAGGCGATCCGCCCGGCGCCGGTCACCGGCTCGGCCAGCTGCTCGGCGATCACCAGCAGCGCCGTGGCCGACGGCGACCAGGACTCGGGGGGCCGCCCCGTGGGCGGCTCGGCGAACTGGCGCGCCGCACAGTCGATCAACGCGACCGGCGTGTGCCCCTGGTAGGCGTCCCGCAGCGCGCCGAGCGCCGCGCTCTTGCCCATTCCCCGGGCGCCGGTGAGCACCACGAAGGGCGGCTCGTCCGGGTGCTCCAGGGAGTGGGCGCGATGGCGTCCGGGGACCAGGCCCACCAGGCGCGGCGCGAGGCCGGCCGGTTCCGCGTCGAAGAGCGCCCCCCGCCCGTGCAACTGTGTGTGCACCGCATCTCCCCCCTCAACAGCAGTGTAGAAAGGGGTAGTTGCTCCGTGCCAGGGCCAGTGTTGCCCGGTTGGATAACGATGTGCGCTCACGACACCGCCGACAGGCGACCGTGGCCCGCCGAGGCGATGTGGTCCCGCAGCCGTTCCACGTACAGGCGCATGTTCTTCGCGGCGACATCGGTGTCCGGGTAGCGTCCGGCCACCCACAGCCCCTCGTGCTGCCGGTTCACCCACACGCAGACCTGGTCGCCGTACGACACCCGCAGCAGCGCGTGCGCCCGCATGTCCTCCCACCGGTCGGCGCCGGGCACGGCGCGGGTGTCGACGTAGGAGACGATCGAGTACAGGTCCGGCGAGGTGGGCCGGAAGTCCGTGCCGAGCAGCGCCAGCACCCGGGCCAGCGGCATCCGGGCCAGCTTCCGGGCCGCGCCCAACTCGGCGCGCACGGCCCGCAGGACGTCCGGGAAGCCGCGGGTGCCCGTCAGCGGTACCTCGATGGGGGCGCCGCCCACGTACCAGCCCACCGAGTCGGTCCAGCGCGAGCGCACCCGGGTGTGGAACGGCACCACCGTCCGGTACACCGACTGCCCGCCCAGCTCCTGCACGATGAGCGCGGTCGCCGCGAGCACGCCGACGAGGCTCCCGCCGTACGGCCGGCAGTACGCCTCGAAGGCGGCCGCCGTCTCCGCGTCCGCGAGCGGTTCGCACAGCATCGACTGCCGGGGCAGCAGCGCACCGGGCGTGAGGCCGAGGTCCAGCGGGAAGGCCGGCAGCACGCCGCCGCCGCGCCGGATGAACTCCCGCCAGCGCGCCACGGTGTCGTGCCCGCCGTCCAGCCGGTCCGCGTCGGCCCGCTCGATCTCGCAGAAGTCGACGTAACTGGCGGCGGGGGCGGGGGTCTCGGCGGGGCGGCCCTCCGTGATCGCGGCGTACAGCCCGTGCACCTCGGCGGCGATCCGGGTCAGCGAGTAGGCGTCCACGTTGCTGTGGTCGAACGCCAGGTAGACGCTGGTGGAGTCGTCGCGCACGACGGCGGTGTAGATGAGGTTGGGCCAGCGCAGGGCGTCGGCGACGGCGTCGAACCGGTCCTGGAGATGCCGGACGAGCGCGTCGGCGTCGTCGAAGTCCCCGATCTCCTCCCGGTGGAGGGACACGTCGGCGGGGTCGAGGGTGAACCGGCGCAGTTCCTCACCGGCCCAGCGGAACCCGCTGCGCAGCGTCTCGTGCCGCAACGTCCAGGACCGCAGCGCCTCCTGGAGCGCGTCGAGGTCGGCCCGGCCCGGCAGGTCGAAGGCGGTGCCGAGCCAGGTGGGCACGAACAGCCCGTCGTCCCGTACGCACTTGGCGGTGCGGATGTGCGACTCCTGGATGTAGGCCGGCGGCCTGGAGTCCTCCGGCAACCGCGCCGCCGCCGCCACGGTGGCCGGGCTCAGCGTCCACTCGACGAGCCGTCCCGGCCGTACCCCGCAACGCTGGATGTCAGTGATTCGCACGCGTCTCCCATCGAAGAAGGGGGCCCGCTGGACAGGGCCCCCTTCAGGGCAATGCCGTGGGGGGCGACGGGGACATGCCCGCCCGGACCATTTCAACGAAACGGGTGTCAGGCCGAACGGGGGACTGATTAACCGACGGTGACCGCGTGGGTGTCGCTTCTCAGCCGGTGCCGTGGTCCGCCGCGACCGCCCGCCAGATCCGCTCGGGCAGGAGAACGGCCGCCCGGTCGAGGTCAACGTCGTCGATCCCGGACAGCCACCGCCGGGCGATCCCGACCACCGGACCGAGGATCAGGGACTCGATCAACGGGGGCTCCAGCGGCGCGAGTTCACCCCGCTCGACATACCCCTGGATCCACTGGACGAGGGGCGAGACGCGGGCCTCCTGCGCGTCCCGCAGCCGCCGCCCGTCGGCCACGGCCCGGCGGTCGGCGTGCGCCGAGTGCAGCAGTCGCGCCGCGTCCCGGTGCTCCTGCACGAAGCCCAGGTACGCCCTGACCAGCGCCCGGATACCGGTGCGCGCCGTACGCGTGTGCTCCAGCGCGGCCAGCGTCTCCCCGAGCAGGTGCCCGAGCCACCGGTCCACCAGGGCGTCCAGCAGGCCGTCGATGCTGCCGAAGTGGTGGTAGAGGCTGCCCAGACTGACGCCGCTCGTCCGGGTGATCGCGGCAACCGTCAGCCCCTGTTCGCCCGTCTCCGCGTACACGCGGAGCGCTGCGTCCAGGAGCTGTTCGACGGTGGCCTCGCCACGCTGCTGCTTGCGGCTCATTGGAGTGTTTTTCTAGAAGGATATTTTGTTTCGGTGGGCTGGACCGCTCACACTGGTGCCACCATCCTCACATCCCGCGGGGGGAGACAGGTGAACGGGGAAGACAACGGGGTCGAGCCGCTGGACGGTGCGGACCCTCGGCGGATCGGGCCGATTCCGCTGGTGGGGCGGCTCGGGGCGGGCGGCATGGGGCGGGTGTACCTCGGGGTGTACGAGGGCCGCTACGCCGCCGTGAAACAGGTGCTGCCCTCCGTCGTCGGCGAGGACAAGGACTTCGTCCGCCGCTTCGGGCACGAGCTGGACAACCTCGCCCGGCTGCCCGCCGACGCCACCGCCCGGCTGCTCGTCGGCGACAAGGACGCCCGTCCGCCGTGGTTCGCCACCGCGTACGTGCCCGGCCTGACCCTGCGCGAGGCCGTCGAGGCGCACGGCGGACCGCTGCCGGCCGGGTCGCTGTGGCTGCTGCTCCGCATGGCGGCGGCCGACCTCGCGGCGGTGCACGACCTGGACATGGTGCACCGGGACGTCAAGCCGTCCAACGTCATGCTGACCCTCGACGGCGTGACCCTCATCGACTTCGGGGTCGCCCGCGCCGCCGACCAGAGCCAGCTGACCCGGACCGGCGTGGTGGTGGGCACCCCGGCGTACATGTCGCCCGAACAGGCGGCGGGCCAGCGGCCGTTGACCAGTGCCGTGGACGTCTTCGCGCTCGGCTCGGTCGTGGCCTACGCAGGCTGCGGGCGCCCGCCGTTCGGCGACGAGTCCGGGCACGCGGTGCTGTACCGGATCGTGCACGAGGAGCCCGATCTCGGCGAACTGCGCGAGATCGACGCGGAGCTGGCCGAGGTCGTCGCCGCCTGCCTGGACAAGGACCCGGAGAACCGGCCCACGGCGGCGGACCTGGCGGAACTGGCCGCCGGCCGGGCGCCGTCCGCCGAGCCGCTCTGGCCCGCGTCGATCACCGAACTCCTGCGGCCCCGGGCCGAGTTCGCGGCGCAGGTGCCGGAGGTGCCGGAGGTGCCGGAGGCGGGGGAGGCGGGGGAGGAGGCGCGGACGGTGTCCGAGCCCGCGCCGACCGCTCCGGGGCCCGGCGGGAGCGCGCCCGACCCCCGGCCCGCGTCCGAGCCCGCGTCCGAGCCCGTGTCCGAGCCCGCAGTCGTCGTGGGCAAGGGCGGGGCGAAACGGCCCGAACGGAGCCGTCGTACCAAGGTGTTCCTGGCCGTCGTGCCGGTCGTGGTCGTGGCCGGTGCCGCCACCCTCGCCGTGCAACTGGTGCCGTACGTCACCGGCCCCCACCGCGACGGCGCGGCCGGCACGCCGGGTCCCTCCGTCTCCGTGTCGGCCGGTGCCACGGCGTCCGGCGCGTCGGGAACCCCCGAACCGACCGGCAAGGGCTCGGCGTCCCCGGCCGGGGACAAGAAGCACGACAAGGGGGCCGGGAAGGGGCAGGACGGCAAGGGCGCCGACGGCTCGGGCTCGGCCTCCGGCACCGGCTCCGGCTCGGGTGCCGGTTCGGCTTCCGGCGGTGGGTCCGGGTCCGGGTCCGGTTCCGGGTCCGGTTCCGGGGGCTCGGGCACCACCGGCGGAGGGAGCGGCGGTTCCACCGGCGGCACGTCGGGCGGCGGCTCCACCGGCGGCTCCTCCTCCGGCGGCTCCTCCGGCAGCGGCGGCTCCACCAGCGGTTCCGGCGGCTCGGGCGGGTCCACCGGAGGCTCGTTCCGCCTCAAGAACGCCGAGAACGGCGAGTGCGTCACCCAGGTCTACGGCGCCGCCGGCTTCGGCGGCTGCGACGCCTCCACCGCCCGCTGGACCTTCCGCAGCGCCTCCGGCGGCACCGTGAAGATCATCAACGTCTCCACGGGCGCCTGCCTCAGCGCCAACATGAAGGGCCAGAACGTGTTCGTCGGCGACTGCGGCAGCGTCAGCTCCGCGATCCTGTGGCACACCGGCTCCGGCAACACCCTGAGCACCGCGTTCGACGGCGGCTGCCTCGCCCTGTCCTTCGGGAACAACGTCTCCACCCAGACCTGCCAGCCGGGCACGGCCGCCCAGAACTGGGCGAGGACCTGACGCCGCCGCCGTACCCGTCAGCCGCTGATCATCCCGATGACCGCCCGCACCGCCTCGGCGACCGGCTGCCCCACCGTCCCGACCATCGACGCGATCCCGGCGACGGCCATGAGCGCCCGCTGTCGTTCCTGGGCGGGCACGGCCGCGTCGGTGGTCGCCGCCTGCACGGACTCGTCGAGCAGCGCCGCGCTGGACTCCGGCACCTGCGTCCGCAACTCCGCGACCAGGCGCCGGAGTTCGGCGAGCGCCGCGACCAGCGCGGGGTCCTGCGCCGGCTGCGCGCCGCCCATGTTCTTGACGATGCCCCGGTTGTTCTGACCGCCGTACATGTTCACGTTGTCGCCGTAGTGGTAGCTGTTGCCGCTCATGAGCCGATCCCCACGTTTCCGCTGCCGCCGTACATGTTGACGTTGTCGCCGAAGTAGTAGTTCCTGGGCGAGACGGTGAGGCTGTGCACCGTCACCCGCAGCTCGGTGTCCGGGTGTTCGATGGCGTACGAGAGCTGCCCCACGAGCTGGTCCAGGTATCCCCGGTCCGGGCTGGTGACCAGCGCGGTGGACGCGCCCGAGGTCTCCACCGCGAGGACGTACTGCGAGGGCGCGGTCAGGACGCCGAGCATGTCGATCAGGAAGAAGATCTCGGCGAGGGCGGTGACGATCCATACGAAGCCGACGTAGCCGGCCGCGCCGGACCGCCCGTCCGACCCGCCCAGCGCCAGCACGGGCAGGCTGGGCAGCATCACGAGCATCGCGACGGCGATGGCCCCGGCGCTGTACCGCAGGAACCGCAGCACCGCCTCCTTGCGCTTGGGGCGCAGGTCGAAGGAGTAGACGCGGGCGATGTTGGCCAGCGGGTAGACGGCCCTGCCGATCCACAGGATGCGCTTGCTGACCCGCAGGTCGATCATCTGCGGCGCCTGGTGCGGCGGGGGCGCGGGCACGTCCGGCATGGGAGGCGCGGAGGCCGGCGCCGGGGTGGGCGGCGGGCCGGGCGGTGGGCCGGGCGGCGGGGTGGCCGGAGTGGGTGGTGGGTCCTGCGCGGGGCGTTCGGGCCCCTGGCCGTACTGCATCTGCTGTCGTCCCCCAGAGGTCGGGCAGAAGTGACTGCTCGGTGACTGACCATTAAGGCGAGCCGCGCGCGGCACTGGCAAGGGGTTGAGCACGCCTCGTCCGGCCGTGGGCCGGGCCCGGTGGCCGGGTCCGGGTGGGCCGTGGCAGATACTGGGACGCATGGCTTACGACGATCTTCGCTCCCTGCTGCGGGCCCTGGAGCGCGAGGGAGACCTCAAGCGCATCAAGGCCGAGGTCGACCCCTACCTGGAAGTCGGGGAGATCGTCGACCGGGTGCAGAAGTCCGGCGGCCCGGCGCTGCTCTTCGAGAACGTCAAGGGCTCGGCGATGCCGCTGGCCATGAACGTCTTCGGCACCGACCGCCGACTGCTGAAGGCGCTGGGCCTGAAGTCGTACGGAGAGATCTCCGACAAGATCGGCGGGCTGCTGCGGCCCGAGCTGCCGCACGGCTTCGTCGGTGTGCGCGAGGCCTTCGGCAAGCTGGGCGCGATGGCGCACGTGCCGCCGAGGAAGATCAAGGAAGCGCCGGTGCAGGAGGTCGTCCTCCAGGGCGACGACGTCGACCTCGACCGGCTCCCCGCGCTGTTCACCTGGCCCGAGGACGGCGGCTCCTTCTTCAACCTGGGCCTGACCCACACCAAGGACCCCGAGAGCGGCATCCGCAACCTCGGCCTCTACCGCCTCCAGCGCCACGACAAGCGCACCATCGGCATGCACTGGCAGATCCACAAGGACAGCCGGAACCACTACCAGGTCGCCGCCCGCCGGGGCGAGCGGCTGCCGGTCGCCATCGCCTTCGGCTGCCCCCCGGCCGTCACCTACGCCTCCACCGCGCCGCTGCCCGGCGACATCGACGAGTACCTGTTCGCCGGGTTCATCGCGGGCAAGCGGATCGAGATGGTCGACTGCAAGACGGTCCCGCTCCAGGTCCCGGCCAATGCCGAGGTCGTCCTGGAGGGCTGGCTGGAGCCGGGCGAGATGCTGCCCGAGGGCCCCTTCGGCGACCACACCGGCTTCTACACCCCGCAGGAGCCGTTCCCCGCGCTGAAGATCGACTGCGTGACGATGCGGAAGCGGCCGCTGCTCCAGTCGATCGTGGTCGGCCGCCCGCCGACCGAGGACGGCCCGCTCGGCCGCGCCACGGAACGCTTCTTCCTGCCGCTGCTGAAGATCATCGTGCCGGACATCGTGGACTACCACCTGCCCGAGGCCGGCGGCTTCCACAACTGCGCGATCGTCTCGATCGACAAGAAGTACCCGAAGCACGCGCAGAAGGTCATGCACGCGGTCTGGGGGGCGCACATGATGTCGCTCACCAAGCTGATCGTGGTCGTGGACGCGGACTGCGACGTCCACGATCTGCACGAGGTCGCCTGGCGCGCCCTCGGCAACACCGACTACTCCCGTGACCTCACGGTCGTGGAAGGCCCCGTGGACCACCTCGACCACGCCTCCTACCAGCAGTTCTGGGGCGGCAAGGCCGGGATCGACGCCACCCGCAAGTGGCCGGAGGAGGGCTACACGCGCGACGGCGGGTGGCCGGAGATGGTCCTGTCGGACCCGGATACGGCGGCCCTGGTCGACCGCCGCTGGAAGGAGTACGGCCTGTGAGCACGGCCGCCGCAATCCCCCGGCCGGGACGCACCAAGGCGTTCCTGCGCCTGGTGATGATCGAGCACTCGGTCTTCGCGCTGCCCTTCGCCTACATCGCCTCGCTGACGGCGATGTTCGAGCTGGACAAGAACATCCACTGGGCCCGGCTGCTGCTGGTCACGGTCTGCATGGTCGGTCTGCGCACCTTCGCGATGGCCGTGAACCGGATCATCGACCGGGAGATCGACGCCCGTAACCCGCGCACGGCCCACCGCGAGCTGGTGACCGGCGCGATGTCGGTACGGCACGCGTGGACGGGCGCGCTGGTCGCGCTGGTGGTCTTCCTGGGCGCGGCGGCGCTCCTGAACCCGCTCTGCCTGGCCCTCGCCCCCGTCGCGGTGATCCCGATGGTGGTCTACCCCTACGGGAAGCGGTTCACGAACTTCCCGCAGGCCATCCTGGGGATCGCCCAGGCCATGGGCCCCATCGGCGGCTGGCTCGCGATCTCCGGCAGCTGGTCCTGGGACGCGGTGATCCTCGGCCTCGCGGTCGGTGTCTGGATCGGCGGCTTCGACCTGATCTACGCCTGCCAGGACGTGGAGACCGACCGTGCGATCGGCGTGAAGTCCGTCCCGGCCCGCTTCGGCATCCCGGCCGCCATCCGGGGCGCCCGCGCCTGCCACGCGATCACCACCGCGCTCTTCGTCTGGTACGCCCTCGCGACCCACGCCGGAGCGTTCTTCTGGCTCGGCCTGGTGATCGTCGCCGGGGCCTTCCTCTACGAGCACAGCATCGTGCGCCCGCACGACCTGTCCCGGCTGAACCGGGCGTTCTTCAGCGTCAACGGGTTCATCGGCATCGCGCTCTTCGTGTGCGCCCTGCTGGACCTGCTGGTCCGGGGTCTCACGGCCTGATGACGCCGGACAAGGGGCCTCGGCCCGCTTCTTGCGCCCACCCGGCCTGAGCCCGGGTGGGCGCGCCGGTACGCTCAAGGTGTGAACGCAGGAGAAACGCGGCGCGTGCCTTGGATCGTGGGGGTGTCCGGTGCTTCCGGGACGCCGTATGCGGCTGCCGTGCTGCGGGCGCTGCTGGGGGCGGGGGAGGCGGTGGACCTGGTGGTCAGCCGGGCCTCCCGGCTGACGCTGCTGGACGAGACGGGGATCTCGTTCCGGGACGCCCACTGGCAGGACGACCTGCGGGAATGGCTGGCCCGTGGCGCCGACGGCAAGCCCGGGACCTTCGATGTGGACCTCAGCGGGGTGCGGTACTGGAACGCGGGCGACCTCGCGGCGGGACCGTCGTCGGGGTCGTACCCGGCGAAGGGCATGCTGATCGTGCCCGCCTCCACGGCCTGTGTGGCCGGGGTCGCGCTGGGGCTGTCCAAGGACCTGCTCCAGCGCACGGCGAGCGTCACACTGAAGGAACGCCGCACCCTCGTCGTCGCCGTGCGGGAGACTCCCCTGAACGGTCAGACCCTGCGGCACCTCGTCGCCCTGGACGACGCCGGCGCCTCGGTCGTCCCCGCCTCGCCCGCCTTCTACGCGGGTGCCACGCACATCCAGGATCTGGTGGACTTCGTCGCCGGGCGCGTGCTGGACGCGGCGGGCGTCGAGCACGGGCTGTACCGGCGCTGGAGGGGCGAGCTGGGCGGCGGCTCCGCCCGTCAGCAGCAGTAGCGCCGTTACCCCTCATCACTCAAGAACTCTTCAGCGGAAGGCTTCGATCGCATGGACGCGGTGGACAGGCAGCTCATCCAGGCCCTGAGGGAGAACGGCCGGGCCTCCTACGCGGAGCTGGGGCGCCTCGTCGGCCTGTCGGGCCCGAGCGTCACGGACCGCATCAACCGGCTGGAGGCGGCCGGGGTCATCACCGGCTACCGCGCCACGGTCGACGCGGCCTCGCTCGGTCTCGGCGTCACCGCCCTGATCGGCATCTCGCTGTCCGACGCGGCCGACCACGAGGACGTGGCGCAGCGGCTGCGGGACCTCAAGGAGATCGAGGACTGCTGGTTCATCGCCGGCGACGACTCCTTCATGCTCAAGGCGCGCGCGGCGGACGTGGACGGCCTGGAGCGGATCATCCGCCGGCTCAGCGGGACGAAGGGCGTGTCGCGGACCCGTACCACCATCGTGCTGTCCACGAAGTGGGAGAACCGGGTCGGGGAACTGCCGGAAGAGGTCTAGGGATACCGTAGGCCGAGCTGTCGTAGAAAGGTGTTGGCATGGACGTCGGGCTCAAGCGCGAGCTGGAGGAGAAGGTCCGCTCCGGTGAGCGGCTGACCCGCGAGGACGGCATCGCGCTGTACGAGTCGGACGACCTGGCCTGGCTCGGCGGGCTGGCGCACGAGGTGCGGACGCGCAAGAACGGCGACGTCGTGCACTTCAACGTCAACCGGCACCTGAACATGACGAACGTGTGCACGGCCTCCTGCGCGTACTGCTCCTTCCAGCGCAAGCCGGGGGAGAAGGACGCGTACACGATGCGGATCGAGGAGGCCGTCAAGCTCGCGAAGGCGATGGAGACGGAGAACCTCACCGAGCTGCACATCGTCAACGGCCTGCACCCGAACCTGCCGTGGCGCTACTACCCGCGCTCGCTGCGCGAGCTGAAGGCGGCGCTCCCGAACGTCTCCCTCAAGGCCTTCACGGCGACGGAGATCCACCACTTCGAGACGATCTCCGGGCTGTCGGCCTCCGAGATCCTGGACGAGCTGATCGACGCGGGTCTGGAGTCGCTCACCGGCGGGGGCGCGGAGATCTTCGACTGGGAGGTCCGCCAGCACATCGTGGACCACCGGACCCACTGGGAGGACTGGTCCCGGATCCACCGGCTGGCGCACCAGAAGGGTCTGAAGACCCCGGCCACGATGCTCTACGGCCACATCGAGGAGCCGCGCCACCGGGTGGACCACGTCCTGCGGCTGCGTGAACTCCAGGACGAGACCGGCGGCTTCCAGGTCTTCATCCCCCTGCGCTACCAGCACGACTTCGTGGACATGAAGGACGGCAAGGTCCGCAACCGCCTCCAGGCGCGGACGACGATGGCGACGGGTGCCGAGGCCCTGAAGACCTTCGCGGTCTCCCGCCTGCTGTTCGACAACATCCCGCATGTGAAGGTCTTCTGGGTCATGCACGGCGTCCAGACCGCGCAGCTGGCCCTCCAGCACGGCGCGGACGACATGGACGGCTCGGTGGTGGAGTACAAGATCACCCACGACGCGGACAACTACGGCACCCCGAACAAGCTGACCCGCGAGGACCTCCTGGAGCTGATCCGCGACGCCGGCTTCCGCCCGGTGGAACGCAACACGCGCTACGAGATCATCCGCGAGTACGACCCCGCCGACCCGGCACGCCGGGACTCCCCCCAGCCGATGCGCATCTGACGACCTCTCGCCCGCCACCCGCCTCGGTCGGCCGGCGGGTGGGCGGTGGCGGTCCGGCTGGCGCGAGTGGCCCGCCCCGAGGGACGCGGGAAACCGCGCGACCAGCCACGACCGGCCCGTGCCCCGTGACCGCGCCCCCTCAACTCCGGCTGGGTGACGGTCCGTACGCCGGCTCGCAAGGAATCGGCCGGCCGGTGTGCGCGTCGAGCACGACCCGATCGCCGACGGGCCGCGCGAGCTTCACCGTCACCTGGCGCAGCCTCGCCTGCTTGGTGCAGTCGCCGTGCTCCCGGTTCTCGACGGCGCCGGAGAGCACGACGCTGCCTGCGGTCTCCAGGACGGTCACCACGGGCCCGTCGTCGCAGGCGCCGTCGAGGGCGATCACCGTCACCGAACGCCCGTCCGCGGCGATCCGGACCACCCGGGCGAGGGGAAGCCCCGGGACGCCGCGGCTCCACCCGATCGGCGGCCGGGGGAGCGGTGACGCGGTGACGGCGGACCGCTTGAGCGGGTCCGCGTAGCCCTCCAGGGAGAACAGCCAGGCAGGGACCACCGCCGGGCCCCGGCTGGTGGCCACGGTCATCCGGCCCGGCTTCGCACCGGTCACGGTGAGGTGCGGCTTTCCGTCGGCGCGGCCCCCCGCCAGGGCTTCGTACGACTCCGCCGCCCCCACCATCGGCCGCGCGACCGACCCGCCCCCGACCCACGTCACCCGTCCGTTCTTCGGCCCGGCACCGGGCAGCGTGCCCCGCAGGACGACGGCGTGGTCTCGAAGGGCCTCTTCTTCCGCCCGGCTCCGCAACCCGCCCCGCGGCAGCTGGACCACGTCCCCCATGGGGTGATAACCGGCCCGCCACGCGGCCGCGGCGGCCGACCCGTCCCACGCCTCCGCGACCAGGGCGGCCCGGCGCGCGGACGCCTTCGCGTCGTCACCGGCGCCCTTCTGCCCACCGCAGCCGGCGACGGCCGCCAAGGCCACCGCTCCGAACAGGCTCACCGAGCGCAGTGCCCGTACCCGCATGGGACCCCCCGAAAAAACGTCCTACCCAGAGCCTCCCCGTTCGCCTTCCCCCCCACACGGGTACCCGGCGGACATGCCCTCCGCGACCACCCCCGAGGACGCCTACACCGCGGCCCCCTTCGTTCCCGACCGCGGTGGGCTCGACGCGTTGCGCAGGGCGGCGGCCGACTGCCGGGGCTGCCCCCTGCACGGCCCGGCCACCCAGACCGTCTTCGGGGAGGGGGACAAGGACGCCCGTGTGATGTTCGTGGGGGAGCAGCCCGGTGATCAGGAGGACCGCCAGGGCAGGCCGTTCGTGGGGCCGGCGGGGCGGCTGCTGCACAAGGCGCTGGCGGAGGCCGGTCTGGACCCGGCGGAGGCGTACGTCACGAACGCGGTCAAGCACTTCAAGTTCGCGCGGACCGAGCCCCGCAAGCGGCGGATCCACCGCGCCCCGACCCTGCGGGAGATGACCGCCTGCGCCCCCTGGCCGGCGAGGGAACTGGCGCTGGTCGAGCCGGAACTGGTCGTCGTCCTCGGCGCCACCGCGGGCAGGGCCCTCCTCGGGTCGTCCTTCCGGGTCGGCCGGGTCCGCGGCACCGTCATCGAGCGGGAGCTCCACGGCCGCCCCGAACGCCTCCTCCCCACCGTCCACCCGTCCTCGGTGCTTCGCGCGGACGACCGCGACACGGCCTACCAGGGTTTTCTCGCCGATCTGAAAATCGCCGCTCGCATCCTCGGGTAATGGATAAGATGCGTCAGTGTCCCTTACTTTCACCCTGGAACCCCCCATCACCCCCGTCCTCCGCGACGGCCTCCTCGACCTGTGGACGGACGTCACGAACGCGGGCGGTGCCGTCGGTTTCGTCCCGCCGGTCCGCCGCGAGGAGATACGGCCCGAGCTGGTGCGCCACCTGGTGCGGATGGCCGAGGGTCACACCCGACTCCTCGTCGGCCAGGACCCGCACGGCACGCCGGTCGCCGCCGCGTTCCTCACCTCGAACCCGCAGCACCTGAACGCGCACTGGCTGTCGCTGTACTCCGTGATGGTCCACCCCCGCCACCAGGGCAAGGGCTACGGCCGCGATCTGCTGGCCGCCGCCGAGGACGCGGCCCGCGCGACCGACGGCATCGAGGCGATCCGCCTGTCCTGCCGGGGCGGCCACGGCCTGGAGCGGTTCTACGCCTCCTGCGGCTACAAGGAGGTCGGCCGCGTCCCCGGCGCCGTACGCGTCGCGCCGGACGACGACCGCGACGAGATCTTCATGCTGCTGTCCCTCGGGCGCTGAACGCCCGGCCGGCCGGGCCCCCGGCCGCCGGACCCGCCGCCGACCCCGCTGCATGATCGCCCGTGACACGTGCTTCACTGGACGATGACCCCTTTTGGAATCGGACGAGTGGATTGAGATGCTCCGCTACACGCTGATGCGCCTCGGTATCTTCGCGGGCTGCCTCCTGGTCGTCTGGGGAGCCGTCTACTCCGGCATCTTCCCGCGCGGCTTCGGCGCCTCCAACGGCCTGTGGGTGCTGCTGCTCGCCCTGGTCATCTCGGCGCCGATCAGCTGGGTGGTGCTGCGCAAGGAGCGGGACCGGGCGTCGATGCAGGTCGTGGGCCGCGTCGACCGCATGAAGGCGAACCTGGAGGCGAACCGCAGCCAGGAGGACGTCGCCGACGACAGCGCGCGGGCGCAGAGCCAGCCGTCGTAACCGACACCCACCGTCCCCCGGCCAAGATCGCCGAAGGCCGGATGACGGACCCGGCATCCCTCTAGTCTTGCCCTCATGAGTGGCGGCAGGACCAAACGGATGCCGAGGGCGGAGCGCGAGCGGCAGATGCTCGACGCCGCCGTGAAGGTCATCGCCCGGCACGGGTACACGGCCGCGTCGATGGACGAGATCGCCGAACTGGCGGGCGTCTCCAAGCCGTTGGTCTACCTCTACCTCAACTCCAAGGACGACCTCTTCACCGCGTGCATCCGCCGCGAGGCCGCCGCCCTGACCGAGGCCGTCCGCGCGGCGGTCCGCCCCGCTCTTCCCGCCGACCGCCAACTCTGGGACGGCGTCCAGGCGTTCTTCGCCTACACCGCCGAACACCCCGACGGCTGGACCGTCCTCCACCTCCAAGCCCGCACCCACGGCCCGAGGTTCACCGCCGAGGCCGACGTCATGCGCGCGGAGATGACCGCCTTCGTCACCCGCCTGATCGCCTCGGCCGCCCACGAGTCCCCCCACTCCCGCGACCTCCCCGCCGACGAGATCGAGGGCCTCGCGACGGCCCTGATCGGCGCGGCGGAGTCCCTCGCGGACTGGGCCAACACGACCGAGGGCATCACCGCCCCCCAGGCCGCCGCCACCCTGATGAACTTCGCCTGGTCCGGCCTGGGCGACCTGATGTCGGGCAACCGCTGGGCGACCCCGGTCGGCCTGCCCTGAGACGGACCTCGCGCGTGCGAGGCGGCGCTCGGGCATCACGCGGCGGATTCTGGTGGTCGGCATGGCCCGGCATGATGATCTGGAGCGGTGGGGAGCCGCGGGAGCGTGCCTCGGTGCCGCGGCCGAAGAGAGGGGGAAGCCCATGGCGACGTTCGTCCTCGTGCCCGGTGGCTGGCACGGCTCGTGGTCGTTCGAGGCGGTGGTTCCGCTGCTGGAGCGCGCCGGTCACACCGTCCACGCCCTGACCCTGACCGGTCTGCGGCCCGACGACGACGAGGCGACGGTCGCGGCCGCCAACCTCGACACCCATGCCGACGACGTACTGCGCCTCCTGGACCGCGCTCGCCTCACCGGCGCCACGCTGGTCGGCCACAGCTACGGCGGGATGGTGATCTCCGCCGCCGCCGACCGTGCCCGCGGCCGGGTCTCCCGCCTGGTGCATCTCGACGCCTACGTGCCGCGCGACGGCGAGTCGTGCTGGTCGGCGACCACCGAGCGCTACCGGCAGGCGTTCATCACCGGCGCCGCGACCACCGGCTACTCCGTGCTTCCGCCGGCCGGCGGCGATCCCCGCCGCCGCCCCCATCCGCTCGCCTCGTTCACGCAGACGATCCGGCTCACCGGCGCCGTCGACCAGGTGCCCCGCCGCGAGTTCGTCTACTGCTCCGGATGGGAGGACCGCACCCCCTTCACCGGACTCCGCACCCGGCTCCAAGCCGATCCGGACTGGCACGTGCACGACCTCCCGACCGGCCACAACGCCATGCGCGAGGCCCCGGACGCCGTCGCCGCACTACTGACGTGAGCGGCCGTGAGCGAAAGGGCCGGCCGCTACCGCCCCGCCGACGTGGAGGTGCCGGAGCCGTGGCGGTCGTCGGCCTTTGTCAGGAGCGGGCCGGATCGCCGCCCGTCGCCCGCCGGCGGCGGCCCAGGAAGACGGCGAGGGCGATGCCCACGATGTCCGTCAGCCCGTAGACGTGGATGGGCAACGGGCCCAGGAAGAAGCCGTTCACCGAAGGCGAGGGGATGGCGGCGAGAGGCATGCGGTCGAGGGGACGCGGGCCGGGTCCCGGCGGGCCCTACGGCGCCTCGCCCACCGTTCCGGACAGGTGCAGGCGGCCCTCGGGGCCGCGCAGTTCGAACTCGCGGCCCTCCGACCCGTACCGCACCACCCCCGGCAGCGGCACCGGCGCCCGGAACTCCACCCGGACCAGGGAACCGTCGGGCACCTCCCCGTACGCCGCCAGGCACCGGGCCGCCGTCCACATGCCGTGCGCGATCGCCCGGCGGAAGCCGAAGAGGCGGGCCGTGAGGGCGGTGAGATGGATCGGGTTGCGGTCGCCCGAGGCGGAGGCGTAGGCGCGGCCCAGGTTCCCCGGCACCTCCCACTCCTCCAGGCAGGGGAGGGGGCTCGCCGCCTTCGGGGGAGACGGGGGCGTGCCCTCACCCGCCGTCCGGTGCCGGGACAGGTACGTGCTGCGGGACTCCCACACCAGCTCGCCCGCCAGTCGCGCCTCCGTCACCACCGTCGCCTCCGTCCCGCGACGGTGCGGGGCCAACCCCGAGACGTACACCGTGAGTTCGTACGACCCCGAGACCGGCAGCGGCGCATGGCGCACGGCCTCGATCGACGTGTGCACCAGCCCCGGCAGCGGGAGCGGGAAGTCGCGCGTGCCGAGCAGCCGCATGGCCAGCGGGAAGGCGAGGACATGGGGATAGGGGAGGGGCAGGGCGGCGGCCGGGACGGGAAAGGCGCACAGGCGGGAGTAGGCCGACAGGCGTGACCCGTCGGCGCGGGCGTCCCGCAGGACCAGGCGGGTGCGGGGGTACGGCGCCCCCGGCGACGGCCGTTTGCGCAGGGAGCGCACCGCGCCGGCCAGCAGCACCGGACCCAGGGCCGGCGGCTTGTCGAGGACGGTCGACATGAAACCCCCTGGGGACGGGAACAATTTCTTTACGCGGTAGTAAAGTTACCGCAGGTAAGACCAGGTGGGCCAGTGACGGAAGCTGCGACCGCCCCGCACGGCCCCGTCCCCGGACCACCCCCGGACCACCTCCGGACCGTCCCCGGAACCGCACAAAGCCCCCACAACGGGCCCGTACGATCACTCGCCTGACCGGCGGTAACACCTCAGCTCGTTCACCGCGCGCTCCGGCCGCCGTTGATCGCCTCGCCGTACGCCCGAGGAGCCCCACGTGTCCCCCCACCCCCACAACTCCCCTGTGTCCGCCGTGGACTACGACGGCAGACCGGTACTCGTCGCCCCCGGGACACGGCGGCTCGACGGGGCCGTGCGGGAAGCGGTCGTGCCGCCCTTCGCCGCGCCGGTGACCCATGGGTCGCTGGCCGACCTGCCGTTCGACAACGCCGCCGAGGACCCGGGCGCGGTCGTACTCAGCCGCAAGCTCCCCGGCGGCCACTGGCAGGACATCACCGCCGCGCGGTTCGCCGAGGAGGTGCTCGCGGTGGCGAAGGGGCTGATCGCGGAGGGGCTCGTGCCCGGGGACCGGATCGCGATCATGGCGCGCACGACGTACGAGTGGACGCTGCTCGACTTCGCCGCGTGGGCCGCGGGGCTCGTCACCGTCCCCGTCTATCCCACCTCCTCCGTCTTCCAGACCCGGTGGATCCTGCACGACTCCGGCGCCGTCGCCCTCGTGACGGAGACGGCCGCCCAGGCCGCCGCGCTCGGGCCCGAACTGCAACACCTGCCCGGTCTACGGCACTTGTGGGTCATGGAGAAGGGGCACGTGGAGCGGCTCGCCGACGCGGGGGCGCCCGTGCCGGAAGGAGAGGTCGGGGTGCGGCGCGGCATGCTCGGGCCCGCCACCCTCGCCACCCTCGTCTACACCTCCGGCACCACGGGCCGCCCCAAGGGCTGCGCCCTGTCGCACGGCAACTTCTTCGCCGAGGTCGACAACGCGATCGAACTCCTCCACCCCGTCTTCAAGCAGCACGACAACGACCCCTCCGTGCTGCTCTTCCTCCCCCTCTCGCACGTCTTCGGACGCATGGTCGCCATCGCCTGCGTCCGCGCCCGCGTCCGCCTCGGGCACGCGCCCAGCCTCAAGGCCGACGACCTGCTGCCCGACCTCGCCGCTTTCAAGCCCACCTGCCTGCTGACCATCCCCTACATGCTGGAGAAGATCTTCAACTCCGCGCGCGCACAGGCCGAGTCGGGCGGCCGGGGTGCCGCCTTCGACCGCGCCGCCGCCGTCGCCCGGCGCTACGGCGAGGCGCTCCAGGCCGGCCAGTCCGGCACCGGCGGCGGGCCCGGCCGCGCGCTCAAGACCCAGCGCGGCTTCTACGACCCCCTCGTCTACCGACGTATCCGTGCCGCGATGGGCGGCCGCGTCCGGCACGTCATCTGCGGGGGCTCGCCGCTCGGGCGCGGCCTCGCCGCGTTCTACGCCGGGGCGGGCATCGAGATCTACGAGGGGTACGGCCTCACGGAGACCACCGGCGCCACCACCGTCACGCCGCCGCTCAAGCCCCGTCTGGGCACCGTGGGCTGGCCGCTGCCCGGCACCCGGGTGCGGATCGCCGCCGACGGGGAGATCCTGATCGCCGGTGACCATGTGCTGCGCGGCTACTGGGACCCGCAGGCCGGCGGCGTCGTCCCCGTCACCCGCGACGGCTGGCTGCACACGGGGGACCTGGGCGAGCTGGACGACGAGGGCTACCTCACCATCACCGGCCGCAAGAAGGAACTCCTCATCACCTCCGGCGGCAAGTCGGTCGCCCCCGCCCCGCTGGAGGACTGGCTGCGCCAACACCCCCTGATCTCCCAGGTGATGCTCGTCGGCGACGACCGCCCCTACGTCGCCGCCCTCCTCACGCTCGACCCCGAGGGCATCGTCCACTGGCGGCAGATGAACGGCAGGCACCCGGTCCCGCCGGAACTCATCGCCGACGACCCCGAGTTGCGGGCCCTCCTCCAGCGCGCCGTCGACGACGCCAACCGCCTCGTCTCCCGCCCCGAGTCCATCCGCCGCTTCACCGTCCTCCCCGTCGACTTCACGGAGGAGGCCGGGCATCTCACCCCCTCCATGAAGCTCCGGCGCCGGCAGATCCTGGCGGACTTCGGCCGAGAGGTGGAGGGGCTGTACGACCGGGCGTGAGCGGTCCCCGGGCTTCGCCTTCCGGGCAATATCACCGCCAACACGCCTTTTGTAGCGGGCACTTGGCAGGAGCTTTGCTGTGAAAACCCGGTAGCCGGGTGACAGCGGACCGCAGATTGACTGCACACTGACAAGCACGGGCGCACGTCTCCCCCCACTGGTGGCCGCCAGTCACGTCTGCACCGCGAGTCAGCGAGAAGGAGCAGCATGTCTGCAACGATCCGCCTCACCGCCGCCACAGCCGTAGCCGCCGCCGTCCTGTCCGCCCTGGCGACCTCCCCCGCGGCCGCCGTCGCCGCGCCGGCGCTGCGCATGACCCCGGTCAGCGGGCACCTCAGCGGCCACCACATGGTCGGCGGCATCAGGAACAGCACCAGCTCCAACTGGGCCGGCTACGCCGCGACCGGCACGACGTTCACCAGCGTCTCCGCGAGCTGGGTGCAACCGGCGGTCAGCTGCTCCAGCGCGACCACGTACTCCTCGTTCTGGGTCGGCATCGACGGTGACGGCAGCAACTCGGTGGAGCAGACGGGCACCGAGGCGGACTGCTCCAGCGGCCGGGCGGTCTACTCGTCCTGGTACGAGATGTACCCCGCGTACCCCGTCAACTACAGCAACACGGTGAGCGCCGGTGACCACTTCACCGCCACCGTCAGCCGCAGCGGCAGCACGTACACGCTCACCCTCTCGGACACCACCAGGGGCTGGACGAAGACCACCACGAAGACGCAGAGCGGCTTGTCCAACGCCTCCGCCGAGGTCATAGCCGAGGCGCCGTCCAGCTCCACCGGTGTGCTGCCGCTGTCGAACTTCGGCACCGCGAGCTTCACCGGCGCCACGGCCAACGGCCAGGCGATCGGCAACTACTCGCCCGACAAGATCGACATGGCCTCGGGCAGCACCACCAAGGCCACGACCTCCTCGCTGAGCGGCGGGGAGAACTTCTCGGTCACCTACAACCACAGCTGATCCGCGGCTCGCTTCGGCGGGGCGGTCCCGGGCGCTACGGCGTCCCGGGACCGCCCCGCTTTTCGGGTGTCAGCGGCAGCTCGGCCCACACCGTCTTGCCCACGACGCGCTCGCGCACGCCCCAGGTCCGGGCGAGGGCGTCCACGACGATCAGACCCCGGCCGTGCTCGTCCCACGGCGCGGCGCGGAGGGTTTTCAGCGGCCGGTCGCCCCGGGGGTCGCTCACCTCGACGCGGAGCGTGTCCGCCTCCGGCAGGAGGGCCAGGCGCAGCTCGAAGTCCCGGCCGGGTACGCGACCGTGGGTGACGGCGTTCGTCGCGAGTTCGGAGACGAGGAGCTGGGCGGTCTCGTTCGGCTCGCTGTCGTAGGAGTAACCCCACTCGGCGAGCGAGGACGCGGTGAGCCGCCGGGCCAGTCGGGCGCCGCGGGGGGTGGCGCTGAGGCGCTGGACCAGCTGAGGGAGGGGGGTGGAGATTTCCAGATTCACATCACCGAGCGTGGCCGGTTCTCCCTACGCTGACCAGGAGGGGCCCGGCGACTCTGCGTAGTCGTACGGGTGCGAGTCGGTGCGTGTACGGAATGGGCGGAGGGCGGAGTGGTAGCGGAGCAGGAGCGGCGGCCGGAGACACCCGGTGAGGAAAACGGGGCGGCGGGTGTCTTCGCCATGGTGGGCAGGCAGTTGAAGTTACTGCGGGAGCGGGCGGGGCTCAGCCAGTCGGAGTTCGGGGCACTGGTCGGCTACGGCCCGGATCAGATCTCGGCCATGGAGCGGGGGGTACGGACCCCGAGGCCGGAGTTCCTGATCAAGGCGGACCCGATCCTCGGCGCCAACAGGATGCTGATCGCGGTCATCCCCGACGTGGAGGAGGCGATGACCAGGGCACGGACGCGGCATCCCGAGTGGTACCGGGATTACGCCGGCCTGGAGGCGCTGGCGGTGTCTCTGCACGACTACAGCACGATGGGTGTCCTCGGTCTGTTGCAGACCGAGGATTACGCCAGGGCGGTGTTCACGCAGAGGTATCCGCCGCTGGATGAGGAGACGATCGAGAAGCGGGTGGCCGACCGGCTCTCGCGCCAGCAGATCTTCGAACGGTGGCCGCTGCCGGAGTTCAGCTTCGTCATGGAGCAGGCGGTCCTGGAGCGACCGATCGGCGGGCCCGAGGTGCACAAGGGGCAGCTTCGCCACCTGCTGCGCATCGGCCGCATGCGCAACGTGCAGTTGCAGGTGATGCCCACAGGCCGTGAGGTGCATCCGTCGCTGGGCGGCCCATTTACCTTGCTTATCCCGAAGGGGAAGGAGCAGGTTGCATACATGGAGGTCCAGGGTCACCCCAAGCTGATCGCCGACCGCGAGGAGGTCCGCCTCCTTGCTGCTCGCTATGGGATCATCCGGGCGCAGGCTCTCAACCCCTACGAGTCCCTTGAGTTGATCGAGGAGATGCTGGAAAAGCGATGACCATAGAACAGTTGAACTGGTTCAAGTCGAGCTACAGCGACGGTGAGGGCGGCCAGTGCGTCGAAGCCGCCTACGCCTGGCGTAAATCCAGCTACAGCAGCGGCGAGGGCGGCGATTGCCTCGAACTCGCCGAGCACCCCACCGCCATCCACATCCGCGACTCCAAACAGCCCACCGCGCACGTCACCATCCGCCCCGCCACCTGGGCAGCCTTCCTCACAGTTGCCCAAGTACGGGCGAGGTGAGCCGTTGACGGGTCGGCGGGGCGGTGGGACGAGTACCGTACGGGGCGTTCCGTCCGCAACCAACCGCTGGGGAACCGTCCGGGACCGGATCGGTAACGCCCGCTCGTAGCCTGCCTTTCCCCCCTCGCCGACTTCGTCATCCGAGCAGAGGTATGAAAGAAGACAACGACGTCAGCCGGATCTTTCTGCTGAACCCGGACCCGCGCCTCCTCAGCGAGGCACACCGGGCCGGTGTGCACGTGCGCTCGGCCCGCGTCGACCCGCACGACGAGTCCGCGCTGCGGCCCCTCCTGGACGAGGCCGAGGCCGCCGGGCTCTTCGTCAATCCCGCGCGCGCCCTGCGCCTGCTCGCGGACGTGGACGCCGTACAGCGCCTGGTCCGGGACAACCGGCTGTCGCCGGACGCCGGCGCGGTCTCCGGCGCGCCCCGGCTGACCGTGGAGACGCTGAGCGTGCACGGGATGCACCAGACCGTGGGGATCACGGCCCGGACGTCGTACGGCCTGCTCTCCCCGGCCCCGCTGACGGAGGACACCGCGGCGGAGGTGCGGGCCGTGGTGACCGCGCTGCTGGACCTGACCGGGTACCAGTACGGTCCCGCCCACACCGGCGTCACCCTCACCCGGCAGGGCCCGGTGATCACCGGCTGCCGGGCGGGCCTCCCGGACGATCCGATTCCCGAGCTGCTGAAGGCGGCGGGGGGATTCGATCTCGCCGCCGGAGCCCTACGGGTCCTGGCCGGGAAGCTCGTGGAGGCGGTACGGCCGGAACGGTTCGCCGCGGCGGTGGAATCGAGCCGGCCGCCGGGTTCCGCGGCCATGCTGCCGGATGTCCGGTTCGTGCCGGGCCCCGGAGCCCGCCGCCCCGGGCACTTCGTCGTCTGCGCCGACTCCCCGGCGGGCGCCGCCCAGCGGGTCACCTCGCTCGGCGCGCCCGGCGCGGGCGAGGCGAGCTGACCCCGGTCCGGGGAACGGATCGGTAACGAACCGGTACGAGTCCGTCCCACTGTTGATACGTCGCCGGAAGAAGGACGACGACGCCAGCGACGTCAACAGGAGGCGGAGCAAGGATGCTGAAGTTCTCGATCCTCGGGGCACTGCAGGTCCGTACCGTGTCCGGGCCGGCGGAGATCTGCGGCGACCTACAGCGGACCCTCGTACAAACGCTGCTGGTCAGCGAGGGTCAGCCGGTTTCCGGGGAGAGCCTGGTCGAGGAGATGTGGGGTGAGGCCGCGCCGGACAACCAGGCCAACGCCCTCCAAGCGCACGTGAGCAGGCTTCGACGGAAGCTGAAGGCCCTGGAACCGGGGCGTCCGGTATCTCGGGTGACGATTCATCCCTCCGGTTACCGGCTGACCGTGGACGAGGACGAAGTGGACGCCGCCGAGTTCGTGCGGACCGTGCGGGAGGCCGAGTCGGCGTCGCCGTACGACGCGGAGGGCACCGCCCGGATGCTGGGGCAGGCGCTCGCGCTGTGGCGGGGGCCGGTGTTCGGCGGGTTCGCCGGCGGGCCCCTGTGCCAGCTGGCCGGGGCGCGCTACGAGGAGTACCGGATGCGGGCGATGGAGCTGCGGTTCGACGCCGAACTGCGGCTCGGACGGCATGCGGCGGTGCTCGCGGAGCTGGCCGAGGCCCATACCAACCACCCGCTGCGCGAACGGTTCTGTGAGCAGTTGATGGTCGCCCTGTACTGCTCGGGGCGGCAGGCGGACGCGCTCGACGTGTTCCGCCGGATGCGCCGCCAGCTCGACGACGAACTGGGCATCCAGCCCTCGCCCGCGCTGCGCCGGGTGGAGAGCGCGATCCTCCGTCATGATCCGGCCCTCCTCGGCGATGCGCGTTCGGCCCTCCTCCAGATCGCCTGAGGTGGTTAGCCTGTTCGCCAGGACCGAGGAAGACCCCAGGTAGCCGGAATCGCCTCCTCCGTGCTGCTCGTTCGGGTACAACCTAGGGTGGTCCCGAACATCTCGGGCCGGGCGGTGCGGCGGGGGCGGAGGGGACGGGTTCGTGGAATCGGCGGCATCCGGTCGTCCTGTCGTGCGCTTCAACATCCTCGGCTCGCTGGAAGGCTGGTGCGGCGAGCGCCGGTTGCGGCTGGGCAGTCCCACACAGGAGCGGGTGCTGGTCACCCTGCTGCTCGAACCCGGCCGGATGGTCCCGATGGCCCGGCTGGTCGCCGCGGCGTGGGACGACGAGCCACCGCAGACCGCGAGTCACCAGATACGCAAGTGCGTCGCCGCGCTGCGCACCCGCATCCCGGACGGCGCGGCCCTGATCGTCACCGACGGCGCCGGCTACCGGGCCGTGCTGGGCGAACGCCAGCTGGACCTGCACGAGTTCACCGAACGGTCCCGACAGGCGCGGCAGGCGGTGGCGGCCGGCCGGCCCGAGGAGGCCGTCGGCCATCTGCGGTCCTGCCTGGAGCTGTGGCGGGGCCCGGTGATGGCGGGCGCGGGCGGTTCCGTGATCAGCGCGGCGTCGGCGGCCCTCGAAGAACGCCACATGGCGGTCGCCGAGCAGTACTTCGAACTCCAGCTGGAGCTGGGACAGTCCGGCGAACTCGTGGGCCCGCTGAGGGAGTTGGTGACCGCGCACCCGCTGCGGGAGACCCTGCGCGGGCGGCTGATGGTGGCGCTGTACCGGGCCGGGCGGCAGGCCGAGGCGCTGGAGGAGTTCGGGCGGGTGCGCGACCTGCTGGTGGAGGAGCTGGGCATCGACCCGGGCGCCGAACTCACCCGGCTCTACGAGGCGATCCTGCGCGACAGCCCCGAAGTGGCCGCCCGGGTACCGCAGTCGGTGGCCGACCGCGCCGCGCTGCTGGTCCCCGCGCCGTACACCACCCAGACCTCCGGCACCGAGCCCGCGCCCTGCACCCTGCCCTACGACCTGCCGGACTTCACCGGCCGCGACGAGGAACTGTCCCGGCTGGTCACCGTGGGCTGCGCCCCGGCCACCGGCGGCACCCGGATCGTCGGCGTGGACGGCATGGGCGGCAGCGGCAAGACCGCGCTCGCGGTGCACGCCGCCCACCTGCTGGCCCCCGAGTATCCCGACGGACAGCTCTTCGTGGACCTGCGCGGCTTCAGTCCGGGCGAGAAGGCCCAGGAACCGGGGGCCGTATTGCACTCCTTATTGCACACACTGGGCATACCGGATGATCGAATACCGGACGATCTGGAACGGCGTACCACCTTCTGGCGGACCGTTTCCGCGCAGCGCAAGTTATTGCTGCTCCTTGACAACGCTGCCGACGCCGCCCAGGTACGGCCCCTGCTGCCGGCCTCCGAGGACTGCCTCGCCATCGTCACCAGCCGGGTCCGGATGCTCGACCTCGACGGCTCCGAGTGGCTGTCGCTGGGGCTCCTGTCGGCCGGTGACAGCGCCACCCTGCTCACCCGGATGCTGGGCGCCGACCGCACCGCCGCCGAGCCCCGGGCCGTGGACCGGCTGGCGCGGCTGTGCGGGGGGCTGCCGCTCGCCCTGCGCATCACCACCGCCCGGCTGCGCAACCGGCCCCGCTGGACCGTGCAGTACCTGGTCGACCGGCTCGCCGACGAGACCCGGCGGCTGCGCGAACTGAGTGCCGGGGAACGCAGCGTCGAGGCCACGCTCCGGCTGTCGTACCAGGCGATGGACGAGGACCAGCGCGGCGCCTTCCGGCTGCTCGGGCTGCACCCCGGCAGCGCCATCGACGTGCCCTCCGCCGCCGCCCTGCTCGGCACCGACGGCCACGAGGCCGAGGACCTGCTGGAGTGCCTGCTCGACGCGCACCTGCTGGAGCAGCACGAGGCGGGCCTGTACGGCTTCCACGACCTGGTGCGCACCTACGCCCTCAGCGTCCGCGAGGCGGAGGACGACGAGGAGTCCGCCGTCGAGCGCCTCGTGGCGTACTACATCGAGACCACGGACCAAGCCTGCGAGACCCTCTTCCCCGGCCGCAGCCGCTACGGCGACGACCCGGCCAGGAGCGTGCCCGACCTGCCCCGCCTGGACGACGGCGAGCAGGCGCTGCGCTGGTTCGACCGGGAGTACGAGGCGCTGCTCGCGGTCGTCGCCCAGGCCGGCACCCAGGGCCTGCACCGCCCGGCCGCCCTGCTCGCCCGCAACCTGCTCTTCTACCTGGACCTGCGCGGCCGCTACGAGGAGTTCCGGGTGGTCGGCCGGATCGGGGTCGCCGCCTGCCGCCGGCTGGAGAACCCGGCGCTGCTCGGCATCAGCCTGTGCAACCTGGCGGTGGCGCACTGGTGGCTCGGCGACTTCCAGGACGGCATCACCACCGCCCAGGAGGGCCTGGAGCTGTCCCAGGGCAGCGATCCGCGCTCCGAGGCGATGTGCCTGGACGTGCTCGGCCTGCTGCACGGCTCCCTCGGCAACTTCGAACAGGCCCGCGCCTACCTGGACCAGGGCATCGCGCTGCACCGGGAGCTGGGCCTGTCCCGGATGGAGGCGCAGGCGCTGGTCAACCTCTCCACCGTGCAGATCTGGACCGGGCACTACGCGGAGGGCGCCCGCAACGCGGCCCGCGCCACCGAGCTGAACCGGCGCCTGGGCGAGCGCAGCAACGAGATCCACTCCCTGACCTTCCTCGCCCTCGCCCACCTCGGCACCGGCGAGGACGAGCGGGCGCGCGCCTGCCTCGCCCAGGCCCTGGAGCTGTGCGACGAGTCCCGCAAGCCGGCCAACGTCGCCGTGGTCCTCGCCCACTGGGCGCGGGTCTGCCAGCGGCTCGGCGATCTCCGCTCGGCCGCGGAGCATGCCGAGCGGGCGCTCGACCTGGTCTCCGCGGAGGGCACGGCGCTGCGCCAGGCGACGGTGTCCAACGTGGTGGGGCTCGTCCATCTGCGCAGCGGGGCGCCGGAGCGGGCGATGGAACTGCACGGGCAGGCCCACGAACTGGCCTCCCGGCACGGGTACCGGATAGAGATCGCGCACGCCCTGCACGGGATGGCGGAGGCGGCGCAGGCGCTGGACGACGAGAAGACGGCCGAGCGGCACAGCGCGGAGGCGCGGGCGCTGTACGACGCGATGGGGGTCACGGAGGCCGGGCGGCGGCTGTAGGACCCGGCCGGCCTTCGGTTCGTCCGGCACCGGTGTCGTACGGGACGGCAACGGCAACGGCACCGGGGGTGCGGGACCCGGCCGGTGCCGTTGAGCGCTCGTGTGCGGGGGAGTGGTGGTGTGGGGGGGGGTGCGGTGGTGTGGGGGGGTGCGGTGGTGTGGGGGGTGCGGTGGTGTGGGGGTGCGGTGGTGCGGTGGTGCGGTGTTCGGGGAAGGCGGGGGGTGTGACGCGCTGCGGCGGGCGCCCGCTGGTGTGCGGACGGACGGTCAGGAGCCGACGACGCCCGGACCACGGTCGTCGGCCAGCACGGTGCTCGGGTGGCTGCTGGTGCCGTGCACCACGGCCTGGTGCAGCCCGGTGGCGGGCAGGGCCGCGGCGGCACCCAGGGCGAGGACGCCCGCGCCGGTCAGAGCCGTCAGAACCGTCTTCGTACGCAGTGCGATGGAACGCATGTGCAACCCCTTGTGAGAGACGGACCGTGTTCCGGTCGCCGGGCCCTCCCCGACGCCACGACCGATGTTTGGGGTAAGCGGTCCCCATGCCGTCCCCGCTGGGTACCGGGGCCGGGGAGGCCGTCGGTACCCCTGTTCGACGACGCAGGTCAGAACAGGTGTCGGAAGGGTGTCAGGCGGGTTTGGCGGCTCCCAGGAAGGCCTGTGGGACCTGGGCGACACCCGCGCCGAGCGTTTCGTCGGGCGCGCGGACGGTGCGGAAGACGGGCGCGAACCCCGCCCGCGTCAGCAGCCGGGCCATGTCCTCGGGCCGGCGCCGCCGGAAGTCCAGCGTCACCGGGTGGCCCCAGGGGTCCGCCGGCCGCAGGGGCTCCTCGCCGACCTGGAAGGCCAGCAGCAGCTGCCCGCCGGGGGCGAGGACGCGGTACAGCTCGGCGAACAGGTCCGGGAGCCGCTCGTCCGGGGTGTGGATGGAGGAGTACCAGGAGACGGCACCGGCGAGGCCCCCGTCGGGGAGCGGGAGGTCCAGCATGGAGCCCTGCCCGAAGCGCAGCCCGGGGTGCTCGCGGCGGGCCACGTCGAGCATGGCGGCGGAGAGGTCGAGCCCGAGGACGTCCAGGCCCAGGGCGGCGAGGTGCCCGGTGACCGCGCCGGGACCGCAGCCGAGGTCCGCGACCGCGCCGCCGGGGCCCACCAGCTCGGCGAAGGCGGCGAGCAGGGCCCGCTCCAGTGGCTTGTCGGCGAGCGGATTCGCGAAGTGCTGGGCGTAGTCCTCGGCGACGGTGTCGTAGAAGGCGCGGGTGGCGGTGAGGAAGTCCGGGAAGTCCCGGGTCTGGTCCCGGGTCTGGTCCTGGGACTGGTCCTGGGTTTGATCCTGGGTTTCGGTCATGAGCATGGAACGTAGTTCATGAACGAATAGGGAACAGCGGAAGAAATTGCTCCGGATGCGGGGAAAGGCAGGAGCCCCGTTGCCGAAGACGGCACGGGGCTCCTTGGGTACTGCTCTCAGGTTCTGCGATCAGGCAGTGATCAGACGGGGGTGACGTTCTCCGCCTGCGGGCCCTTCGGGCCCTGCGTCACGTCGAAGGACACCTGCTGGTTCTCCTCCAGGGAGCGGAAGCCGGTGGCGTTGATCGCGGAGTAGTGAACGAAGACGTCGGGGCCGCCGCCCTCCTGGGCGATGAAGCCAAAGCCCTTTTCGGCGTTGAACCACTTAACGGTTCCGGTAGCCATAAGCCCTCCTTGGGCTCAAAAGGGTTTGCCCTGCTCCAGAACCTGCAAGTGCGAAAACCTGCTGCACCACTGCATACGTCTGAAAACGACGAGAGCCCGCGGTCACATGCTCCGCAGGCTCTGTACTGCAAGGGAAACCAAACTGCAACTTGCGGCGAGCCTAGCATGCGGGCAGCCGAAAGCAATAGAGGGCAAGATCACTTCACCCGGATGTTTGAAAGTCGGTAACCCGTTTGACGGTGGGGCCGGTCCAAGCACCGTACCAGCCGAGGGCTAGAGTCCCGCGATGTGGACATTTCTCGCACCCGGCCGCGCGTCGGCCACATCCAGTTCCTGAACTGCCTGCCCCTCTACTGGGGGCTCGCGAGAACCGGCACCCTCCTCGACTTCCAGCTGACCAAGGACACGCCGGAGAAGCTCAGCGAGCGGTTGATCCAAGGAGAGCTCGACGTGGCCCCGGTCACCCTGGTCGAGTACCTGAAGAACTCGGATGATCTGGTCGCCTTCCCGGACATCGCGGTCGGCTGCGACGGCCCGGTGATGTCCTGCGTGATCGTCTCGCAGGTGCCGCTGGAGCAGCTGGACGGCGCCAAGGTCGCCCTCGGCTCGACCTCCCGCACCTCGGTCCGCCTCGCGCAGCTCCTGCTGGCCGAGCGGTACGGCGTCCGGCCCGAGTACTACACGTGCCCGCCCGACCTCAGCCTGATGATGCAGGAGGCCGAGGCCGCCGTGCTGATCGGCGACGCGGCCCTGCGCGCCAACCTGCACGACGGCCCGCGCTACGGCCTCGCCGTGCACGACCTGGGCGCGCTGTGGAAGGAGTGGACCGGCCTGCCGTTCGTCTTCGCGGTGTGGGCGGCCCGGCGGGACTACCTGGAGCGCGAACCGCTCATCACCCACCAGGTGCACCAGGCCTTCCTGGAGTCCAAGAAGATCTCCCTCGAAGAGGTCGACAAGGTCGCCGAGCAGGCGGCCCACTGGGAGGCCTTCGACGCGGAGACCCTCGCCAAGTACTTCACCACCCTCGACTTCAGCTTCGGCGAGCCGCAGCTGGCCGCGGTCGCCGAGTTCGCGCGCCGGGTCGGTCCGACGACGGGCTTCCCGGCGGATGTGAAGGTGGATCTGCTCCAGCCGTAATCACTACGCTGCGGGGGGATCGGGACCGGGATTCCGCCCGGGACCGGGAACCGGGGCCGAGGCTGGGACTCGGACCGGGAACCGCGTCCGCGTTCTCGGTCCCGTCCGCCCCCGCCTCCGGCTTCCCCGCCCCGCCCGCCCACGCCCCCGCGCCGCCCGGTACGCCGACCGTCGTGCCCGCGCCCCGGGACGGGGACGGCGCGCGGCCCGGGAAGCTTTCGGTGAGCGTGGCGGCGAGCGCGTCGCCCTCGGACCCCCGCGGCGGGCGCCGGATCAGCTGCACGGTGGCGCTCGCGGTCGCCGGCGCGCTGGCCGTGGCGACGGTCGGGACGGGCGCCCTGCTGCGCCCGTGGTCCGGCGGCCACACCAGCGAGGCGGGCGGTGCGCCCAACCCCGCCGCAGGCTCGGCGACTTCGGGCGCGACACCTCCCGGCGACTCCGAGCCCGAGCCCACCGGGACCTCCACGGACCCTCCCCAGGGCGGTTCCGGCGGCGGTGGGACCAAGGGTCCCGGCGCGATACCGGCCCGCTGTCTCGGGACGTGGGAGGGGCCGGCCACCGGCCTGGACAGCGGCCGGCGTATCGGCACTTACCGCCTCACCGTTCACCAGGCCGCGGTGGGCGCGGAGTTGGGCAGCCTGAGACAGACGGATCAACGGGGCAGGGTCTGCACCGACGTCCTCGTCCTGAAACAGGCCACCGCCTCTCGGCTGACCGCCACCTCGGCCGGCCACGCCGGCTGCGACGCGGCCACCCACGTGGTGGAACTCACGCCCACCTACGGCGATTTGACGTACACCTCGGGCAGCGAGACGCAGGGCGACACGGTGGCGGTGCTGACGAAGGTCGGCTAGGACCTGCCGGCGTCAGACCTCGGGTCGGCGGACAGGGGGACGCATCCCGAACCGGTGCTGATGAACATCGACGACGCGTTCTGCACGCCGACACCGACCCACCACTGCGACTTGGGGAGCGTCCCCCCGACCCGGGCCACCTTCGGGTCCGGGGCGTCGAGCGTGTATCCGGCCTTGACGAAGTGGGCTTTCGCCGCGTCCAGGACTCGTCGGGACGAGTCCTTCGGGACATCGAGCCTCAGGCCGTAGTCGTAGCTGAACCTGTCCGGGCCGGGCTCCTCGGACGGACACTTCTCCCAACTGCCGCCCTCGACCGACGTGGCGGCCGACCCGGCGGCGGGCCGGACCGCGTCGAGCGTCTCCTGCGCGAGCGACTGTGCCTTCTTCACCACCGACCCGGGATCCGTGTCGCCGCCCGGACCTCCACAGCCCGTGGTCACCGCCAACGCGGCCACCGCCACGGCCGCGGCTCTCATGGACAACCGTTCCGTTATGCTCACAACCCACCCATCGAAGAAGTGTTCCGAAGCGCGCGACCACGCCCTCGCCGCCGCCTTCGGACCGTCACGGACCTCACGGGACCGGCCGTCCGCCGCCCGCGATCTCTGTAGTCTCTCAGCGTCCCGAGCACCACTTCTCCCGCTCATACGACCCAGGACACCTGCCATGGCGCGACGCAGGATCTCGACCCCGACCGGTTCCCGGCCCGTGCACTCGTCGAGCCGGGATGGGTGACGTGCCGCTGTGGGGCGCCGCCGCGCTGTGGGGTGCGGTGGCGGGAGCGCTGCTGCCCAGGGCCGCCTACCGGTTCGCCGTGCCGGTGGAGGAGGCGTGGCGCGCCCGGTGCCCGGGGGAACACGTACTGCGGGGATGGCTCGGACCGGTGGAGTGCCGGGAATGCGCGCGCCAGGGCGCGCCCTTCGCCCCTCTCTCCGCCGTCACCGCCCTCCTGTGCGCCGCCCTCGCCGCCGCGACCGGCCCGAGGCCCGAGCTGGCGGTCTGGCTGCTGCTCGCGCCGGTGGGCGTGCTGCTGGGCGTGGTCGACGTCCGGGTGCGACGGCTGCCCGACGTGCTGACGCTGCCGCTCGCCGCCGCCGCCCTCGCGCTGCTGGGGCTCGCCTCGCTGTTCCCCGGGCACGCCGGGCACTGGCCCACCGCGTGGGGCGGGGCGGGCGCGCTCGGGGTCGGGTACGCGGTGCTGCACCTGGTGAACCCGGGCGGGATGGGACTCGGGGACGCGAAGCTGGCCCTGGGGATGGGGGCCGTGCTCGGGTGGTACGGGTGGAGTGCCGTACTGCTGGGGACCTTCGCCGCGGTCCTCGCCGGGGCGCTGTACGGCGGTGCGCTCGTCGCCGTGCGGCGGGCGTCGCGCAGGGCGGGGATCGCCTTCGGGCCGTTCCTGCTGGGCGGGACGCTCGCCGGGGTGCTGATCGGCGCGTATACGGCGCTGTCGTAGGCTGGTCCGGTCCGTCCGTACCCCTTACGAAAGGGACCCCCCGGTGACCGAGAAGGCCGACCTCCAGTCCGTCCTCGACCGTGCCGCCGCCGGCGGGCGGATCACCCCGGAAGAGGCCGTCGCCCTCTACCGCGACGCCCCGCTGCACGCGCTGGGCGCCGCCGCCGATGCCGTACGCCGCCGTAAGTACGCGGGTATCGAGCACATCGCGACGTACATCATCGAGCGCAACATCAACTACACGAACGTGTGTGTCACGGCGTGCAGGTTCTGCGCCTTCTACGCGGCCCCCAAGGACACGGACAAGGGCTGGACCCGCGACCTGGACGACATCCTGCGCCGCTGCGCGGAGACCGTCGAGCTGGGCGGCACCCAGATCATGTTCCAGGGCGGCCACCACCCGGACTACGGCGTCGAGTACTACGAGAAGCACTTCAAGGCCATCAAGGACGCCTTCCCCCAACTGGTGATCCACTCGCTGGGCGCGTCCGAGGTCGAGCACATGGCCCGGATCAGCGGGGTGTCGGTCGAGGAGGCCATCACCCGCATCCACGCGGCCGGTCTCGACTCCTTCGCCGGCGCCGGCGCCGAGCTGCTGCCCGAGCGGCCGCGCAAGGCCATCGCCCCGCTCAAGGAGAGCGGCGAGCGCTGGCTGGAGATCATGGAGACGGCGCACGGCCTGGGCGTGGAGTCCACCTCCACCATGCTGATGGGCACCGGCGAGACCAACGCCGAGCGCATCGAGCACCTGCGGATGATCCGTGACGTGCAGGACCGCACGGGCGGCTTCCGCGCGTTCATCCCGTACACGTACCAGCCCGAGAACAACCACCTCAAGGGCCGTACCCAGGCGACCCTCTTCGAGTACCTGCGGATGATCGCCATCGCGCGGCTGTTCCTCGACAACGTCCAGCACATCCAGGGCTCCTGGCTCACCACGGGCAAGGAGGTCGGCCAGCTGTCCCTGCACTACGGCGCGGACGACCTCGGCTCGATCATGCTGGAGGAGAACGTGGTCTCCTCGGCCGGCGCCCGGCACCGCTCCAACCGGCTGGAGATCATCGACCTCATCCGCAAGGCGGGGCGGGTGCCGGCGCAGCGCGCGACGACGTACGAGCACCTCGTCGTGCACGACGACCCGGCCGACGACCCCGTCGACGACCGCGTGGTCTCCCACATCTCCTCCACGGCGATCGAGGGCGGCACCGCGCACCCCGAGCTGAAGCTGCTCTCCGCGAACTGAGCGCGCCGTGCTGACGATTCACGCGGACTCCACGGGGCACGCGCTCGCCGTCGAGGGCGCGTGGGTCGTGGCCGCGGGCGATGTCCGGCAGCTGGCCGACGCGTATCCGCGGGCGCGGGTGCGGCGGTGGCCGGGCATCCTGACGCCCGGTTTCGTCAACCTCCACGGCACGGAGCTGCTGGAGGAGACGTACCACCCGGACCCCCGGGAGGCCGAGGAGCTGGGCACCGAACCGCTGACGGGCGACGCGCTCGCCGCCCTCGCGCCGGACGACGTCCGGTGGGGCGGGAGCGCACGGCGCGGGGTGCAGCGGATGCTGGCGCACGGGACGGTGGCGGTGGCGTGCGAGGCGCTGCGCAGGCCGGCCGTCGTGGACGCGGTACGGCGCACCGGGCTGGACCTGGTGAGCCGCGCGGGCCGTCCCGGCGGGGTGCCTTCCCTGGACCCCCTCGCGTGCGGGCTGCCCCCGGAGGTGCCGTCGCCGCGTGAGCCGGGTTCCGCCGCCCGCTTCGCCGTCTTCGACGTGTCCGACGCGTCGGAACTCGCCGAGCGGGGGGCGTCGACGTGCGTGGCGACGGTGATCGGGGGACGGCTGCTGTACCGGCGTCGCTGACGTCGGTCCTCCTGGCAGCCGGCGAGGACCCGAACACGCCCGACCCGGAGCCGTCCGCCGGGACCGGGCTGCGACAATGGCCGGGTGACCCGCGCATCCCTGGACAAGCAGCCGCACGAAGTCGCCTCGATGTTCGACAACGTGGCGGAACGGTACGACCTGACCAACGACGTGCTGTCCCTGGGACAGGACCGCCGCTGGCGCAAGGAGGTCGCCCGGGCCGTCGACGCCCGCCCCGCGCAGAAGATCCTGGACCTCGCCGCCGGCACCGCCACCTCCTCCCTGCCCTTCGCCCGCACCGGCGCGTACGTCGTGCCCTGCGACTTCTCGCTCGGCATGCTCCAGGTCGGCAAGAAGCGTCACACCTGGCTGCCGTTCACGGCGGGCGACGCGACGAGGCTGCCGTTCAAGGACGACACCTTCGACGCCGTGACCATCTCCTTCGGCCTGCGCAACGTGCAGGACACCGACGCCGCGCTGCGCGAGATGTACCGCGTCACCAGGCCCGGCGGGCGCGTCGTGATCTGCGAGTTCTCGCACCCGACCTGGACGCCCTTCCGGACCGTCTACACCGAGTACCTGATGCGCGCCCTGCCCCCGGTCGCGCGCGCGGTGTCCTCGAACCCGGACGCGTACGTCTACCTCGCCGAGTCCATCCGCGCCTGGCCGGACCAGCCCGGCCTCGCCGAACGGCTCCGCGAGGCGGGCTGGTCCCGGGTGGCCTGGCGCAACCTCACCGGGGGCGTGGTCGCCCTGCACCGCGGCTTCAAGGACTGAGCCTCACCGGCCGATCATCTCGAACGCGTCCCCCGGTTCCCCCAGTTCCCGCTGGAGCCCGCCCGTCGGCGGCCGGGGGACGCGCGGTTCGCGCACGCCCCCGCCGCCCTCGCCCTCCGTGAAGTCGAACCACACGTACACCATCGAGTCCACCGGGACCTCCGCGCCGGGCTGCGGGTACTGGCGTACGACGTAGTCCACGACCGCCCGTTGGAAGTCCGGGCGGTCCGGCGCGGCCAGGAACAGGCCCCGGGCCCGGGCGGTCTCGCGCGCGTCCACGGCCATCAGACCGACCAGCCGTGGCACACGCACTTCGGGTGTTTTGGGTGTTGTGTGCACAGACGTCACCCCCAGCGGTACTGGCAGGGTAGCCCCGGTGCGTTCCGGCCGGAAGGAGTCGGTGTCATACTGTGACAGTTGGTTACTTTACGTCACTGTCAAGGGGGTCGAGGGCCAGCCGGAAGCAGAGCGCTTCCTCGTCCAGGACCGGGTGCGGGTAGGTCTCCGCGGGGCGCATGCCCAGGCGCCGGGTCACCGCGATGGACCGCTCGTTGCCCGGCCGTACCATCGCCACCACCTCCGGCACCCCCGCCTCCCGCACCCGCCGCAGGGTCTCGCGCGCGGCGGCGGTGACGTACCCCTTGCCCCAGTGCGCCCGGCCGAGCCGCCAGCCGATCTCGATCGCGCCGACCGGGCCCCACTCGGGGCGCCAGGGCTGGGCGCCGGTGAAGCCGAGGACCTCGTCGGACTCGTCCAGGACCGTCCAGAGGCAGAAGCCGAGTTCCGCGTCGTGCCGCCGCTGGCGCGCGGTCAGTTCCTCGTACACCGACAGCCCGGCGGGCTTGCCGCCGTGGAACTCCATCACCTCGGGATCGGCGAAGACCCGGTGCCAGTCGAGGGCGTCCTCATGGGTGGGAACACGCAGCCGCAGCGCGGGGAGAGGTCGGTTCACAGGGCAGCCCTTCAGCCGGGTGATCTATTCCGCTGAATAGACTGCCCATGTCCAGTGCCGGTCGGCACGCAGATTTCGAACTTGGGGAGATCCCGCCGTGACCGAGCCCCTCTCCGACCACTCCGCCGATGTGATCGTCGTGGGCGCGGGGCCAGCCGGCTCCGCGACCGCGTACCACCTGGCCAAGGCCGGTCTCGACGTCCTGCTCCTGGAGAAGACGGAGTTCCCGCGCGAGAAGGTGTGCGGCGACGGCCTCACGCCCCGCGCGGTCAAGCAGCTCGTCGCCATGGGCATCGACATCTCCGAGGAGGCCGGCTGGCTGCGCAACAAGGGCCTGCGCATCATCGGCGGCGGCTCCCGTCTCCAGCTGGACTGGCCGGACCTCGCGGCCTACCCGAACTACGGACTCGTGCGCAAGCGCGACGACTTCGACGAGATCCTGGCCCGAAACGCGCAGAAGGCGGGCGCGCGGCTGTACGAGCGCTGCAATGTCTCCGGCCCGATCGTGGACGAGCGCACCGGCCGCATCACCGGTGTGACCGCCAGGCTCGGCGAGGAGAAGCGCGAGGTCCGCTATCACGCGCCGCTCGTCGTCGCGGCCGACGGCAACTCCACCCGGCTGTCGCTGGCGATGGGCCTGCACCGCCGAGAGGACCGGCCGATGGGCGTCGCGGTGCGCACGTACTTCACCTCGCCCCGCCACGACGACGACTACCTGGAGTCCTGGCTGGAGCTGTGGGACCGGCGCGGCCCCCAGGAGCGGCTGCTGCCCGGCTACGGCTGGATCTTCGGCATGGGCGACGGCACGTCCAACGTCGGCCTCGGCGTCCTCAACACCTCCGCCGCCTTCAAGGAACTGGACTGGCGCGAGATCCTCAAGGCCTGGTGCGCGTCCATGCCCGAGGACTGGGGCTACACCCCCGAGAACATGACCGGCCCGATCCGCGGCGCCGCGCTGCCGATGGCCTTCAACCGCCAGCCCCACTACACCCGCGGGCTGCTGCTGGTCGGCGACGCCGGCGGCCTGGTGAACCCCTTCAACGGTGAGGGCATCGCCTACGCCATGGAGTCCGGCCAGATCGCCGCCGACGTCATCGTCCAGGCACACGCGCGGGCGACGCCGGCGCAGCGCGAGATCGCGTTGCAGCGCTACCCGCGCGTCCTCAAGGACACCTACGGCGGCTACTACAACCTCGGCCGCGCCTTCGTGAAGCTCATCGGCAACCCCAAGGTCATGCAGATCGCCACCCAACGCGGCCTGACCCACCCGGTCCTGATGAAGTTCACCCTGAAGCTCCTGGCCAACCTGACCGACCCGACGGGCGGCGACGCGATGGACCGGATCATCAACGGGCTGACGAAGGTGACCCCGAAGGCCTGATCAGGCGTCGAGGGCGGCCTCTTTGGCGGACCTGCGGGCGTAAACCTCCTCCCGCCGGTCCGCCATCTGTCGCAGCGCGTCCTTTTTCTCCCGTTTGGTCAGCCGATCGAGGTAGATGTACCCACCGGTGTGATCCGTCTCGTGGGCGAGGCAGCGCGCGAAGTAGCCCGTGCCCTCGATCTCCACGGGGTTGCCGTCCCGGTCCTGCCCGCGCACGACGGCCCGGTCCGGCCGCGGTACGGCCATCACCGCGCCCGGCACCGACAGGCACCCCTCGCCCTCGTCCAGCAGCCGCCGGCCGCCGAGGGGTGATTCCAGTACGGGGTTGACGATGTGTCCGACATGTCGGTTCCCGTCGTCATCGGGGCAGTCGTACACGAAAAGGCGCAGATCGACCCCGACCTGATTCGCCGCGAGCCCCGCCCCCTCGGCGACGTACATCGTGCGGAACATGTCGTCGACGAGCGCCGCGAGGTCGGGCCCGAACTCCGTGACGTCCCGGCACGGCTTGTGCAGCACCGCCTCGCCGACCTCGGTGATCCGGCGCACCGCGCCGCGCCCGGCCTCGGGGGCGTACCGGGGGAATCGGGCGACGGGGGCGCCCTGTACGAACACGCGTGGCATCGCGTCTTCTCCTTCACTCGTGGACGAGACCGCCGTGCGGCGGCCGAGTCCCGAGCATGCCAGGGAACGCCGCAGGGCCGCTGCCCCCGAGCGGCTGCGGCCCTGCGCAAGGCGCGCGAAGCGCCCCATGTATGCGAAACGGTACGGGATGTCTCAGAGCACCCGCACGGCGCCCGTCGGCTGGTCGTACGACAGCGGGTGCTCCGCGACGCCGTCCGACGGGTTCTGCGCGCCGACGAACATGCCGCCGCCCACGTACACCGCGACGTGGTACGCGCTGCCCGCGCTGCCCCAGTACAGGATGTCGCCCGGCTGGAGGTTGCTCAGCGAGACCTGGGTGCCGGCGGTCGACTGGTCCTGGGAGACGCGCGGCAGGTTCACGCCGACCTGCTTGAAGGCGGTCTGCACGAGGCCCGAGCAGTCGTACGCGGAGGGGCCGGTGGCACCGGAGACGTACGCCTTGCCCAGCTGCGACTTGACGAAGCTGACGACGGCCGCGGCGGAACCGGTGGCCGTGGAGGAGCTGGTGCTGGTGCTCGTGGCGGTGGAGCCGGTGGAGGCGCTCGTCGAGAGGGTCGTACGGGCCGTGCTGCGGGAGGCGCGCTCGGCGGCCGCCTTGCGGGCGGCCTCCTCGGCCTTCTTCTTGGCCTCGGCCGCCTTCTGCTTGGCCTCGGCGAGGTCCGCCTTGGCCTGCTTCGCGGCCTTCGCGGCGGCCGCGTCGCGCTCGGCCTGGAGCTGGTAGTTCGCCGCGGCCTGCTGCGTGGCGTCCGCGGACTGGGCCGCCTGGGCGGCCAGGTCGGCCGTCAGGGTGGGCAGTTCGAGGGTCTGCGTCACCGGCTCGGCGGCGCTGGCCGAACCGGCGGACCCGGCGACGGCCAGGGTGCTGAGGACGCCACCGGCAACTCCGGCCCGCATCGCGAGGGACGACGCGCTGCGGCGGGGCTTCCGGTGGCTGCGTATGTGAGCGGTGTGGGACATGGGAACAACCGGTATCAGGGGCTACTCCATATCTTCAAGAAACGTGTGCTGCGCCACAGTTGCCCAATCGAGACCTCAAACCTCGGGCGTGTCGTTCCTTATTGACGCCGTAACGGACATTACGGACGCCCGTGATCAAGCCCTTGATCACGGTCTTTGATCATTACGTCCGAATTGCCCCACGCTTACCACCGGTTGGGGTGGTTGGCCAAGCCCGGTTCCTGGGAGGCTGCTGTGACTGTGACCGAGGTCACGGAACGGTCGCACGAGGGCCGGCGTCCCGCGCGTGTGGGGCTCGTGAACGCGCGCACGCGCTTTCACTCCCGTCCACACCGCACCTCCCGTCTCCCCCTGATGTGTGAACGAGATCCACTACCAAGATCGAGTGTCCAACGCCAATTTGCATGCAAGCGAACTCTCTTGATATTGAGACGCCCCCTCCGGCCTGCGGTGACGGGCGGGAATGTCACTTCTGGTGATCAAGTGAACGCTTCGCGTATGAAGATCACCCATCATCCGACTTCATGATCCTTCGTCAGGTGGTGGAGATCACAAAGCTTGTGGAATACCCCGTGTCGCAGATCACAGATCGGCGGGCATAAGATGCGAGGCAGTTGGGCTTGTGACCTGCTTCACATGTTCTCGATCTTCGCCGGGACGAGCGGGGTTCGTGGGGCCGGTGGGGCGGATGTGAGCCCAGCGAACCGCCAGCAGTCAGTGCCGACTGAGAGGAGCGAGGAGCGGTGAACGCGTATGCGCCCATCCTCGTACTGGGAGCCCTCGGGGCAGGCTTTGCGATCTTCTCCGTGGTCATGGCCACGCTGATCGGTCCGAAGCGGTACAACCGCGCCAAGCTCGAAGCCTACGAGTGCGGTATCGAGCCGACCCCCACGCCGGCCGGCGGCGGGCGCTTCCCCATCAAGTACTACCTGACGGCGATGCTCTTCATCGTCTTCGACATCGAGATCGTCTTCCTCTACCCCTGGGCCGTCACCTTCGACGCCCTGGGGCTTTTCGGGCTCGTGGAGATGCTGCTCTTCGTGCTCACCGTCTTCGTCGCGTACGCGTACGTATGGCGGCGCGGCGGCCTGGAATGGGACTGAGGGGCCATATAAGACATGGGACTCGAAGAAAAGCTGCCGAGCGGCTTCCTGCTGACCACCGTCGAACAGGCCGCGGGCTGGGTGCGCAAGGCATCCGTCTTCCCGGCGACCTTCGGCCTGGCCTGTTGTGCCATCGAGATGATGACCACCGGCGCCGGCCGCTATGACCTCGCGCGCTTCGGCATGGAGGTGTTCCGCGGCTCGCCGCGCCAGGCGGACCTGATGATCGTGGCCGGCCGGGTCAGCCAGAAGATGGCGCCGGTACTGCGGCAGGTCTACGACCAGATGCCCAACCCCAAGTGGGTGATCTCCATGGGCGTCTGCGCCTCCTCGGGCGGCATGTTCAACAACTACGCGATCGTCCAGGGCGTCGACCACATCGTCCCGGTCGACATCTACCTCCCCGGCTGCCCGCCCCGCCCCGAGATGCTGATGGACGCGATCCTCAAGCTCCACCAGAAGATCCAGTCCTCCAAGCTCGGCGTGAACGCGGAGGAAGCGGCCCGCGAGGCGGAGGAGGCGGCGCTCAAGGCCCTGCCCACCATCGAGATGAAGGGGCTGCTGCGGTGAGTGACGCCAACGGCACCCAGGGCGGCGGAGCGAACGGGGTGAACCCCGAGAAGGACCTCTCCGCCTCCAACCTCCCCGGCCAGCGCGGCCAGGGCGGTGAGGAGATCCGCGTCCAGCGCGGCATGTTCGGCGCCGACAACGGCGGCGACACCTCCGGCTACGGCGGCCTGGTCCGCTCGATCCGCCTGCCCGGACCGGCGAACCGGCCCTACGGGGGATGGTTCGACGAGGTCGCCGACGAGCTGGAGGGCGCCCTGGAGGAACAGGGCCTGCTGCCGGACAACGCCATCGAGAAGACGGTCGTCGACCGCGGCGAACTCACCTTCCACATCGAGCGCGAGCACCTGCTCCGCGTCGCCCGCACCCTGCGCGACGACCCCGCCCTGCGCTTCGAGCTGTGCACCGGCGTCAGCGGCGTGCACTACCCGCACGACAAGGGCCGCGAGCTGCACGCCGTCTACCACCTGCGCTCGATCACCCACAACCGGCTGATCCGGCTGGAGGTCAGCGCCCCCGACGCCGACCCGCGCATCCCGTCCCTGGTCTCCGTGTACCCCACCAACGACTGGCACGAGCGCGAGACCTACGACTTCTTCGGAATCGTCTTCGACGGCCACCCGGCCCTCACGCGGATCATGATGCCGGACGACTGGCAGGGCCACCCGCAGCGCAAGGACTACCCGCTCGGCGGCATCCCCGTCGAGTACAAGGGCGCCCAGATCCCGGCTCCGGACCAGCGGAGGTCGTACTCGTGAGCAGCACCCAGTCAGCAGCCTCCCGGGAAACCACCGAGGGCACCGTCTACACGGTCACCGGTGGCGACTGGGACGAGGTCGTCCAGTCCGCGGCCCGCGCCGACGACGAGCGCATCGTCGTCAACATGGGTCCCCAGCACCCCTCCACCCACGGGGTGCTCCGGCTCATCCTGGAGATCGAGGGCGAGACGGTCACCGAGGCCCGCTGCGGCATCGGCTACCTGCACACGGGCATCGAGAAGAACCTCGAATACCGCACGTGGACGCAGGGCACCACCTTCGTCACGCGCATGGACTACCTGACGTCCTTCTTCAACGAGACCGCCTACTGTCTCGCCGTCGAGAAACTCCTCGGCATCGAGGACGACGTCACCGAGCGCGCCACGATCATCCGGGTGCTCCTGATGGAGCTGAACCGGCTCTCCTCCCACCTGGTGTGCATCGCCACCGGCGGCATGGAGCTGGGCGCGACCACGATCATGATCTACGGCTTCCGCGATCGTGAAATGATTCTCGACCTCTACGAGCTGATCACCGGCCTGCGGATGAACCACGCGTACATCCGCCCCGGCGGACTCGCCCAGGACCTGCCGCCCGGCGCGGTCGACCAGATCCGCGAGTTCGTCAAGAAGATGCGCCGAAACCTCCCGGAGTACGACAAGCTCGCCACCGGGAACCCCATCTTCAAGGCCCGCATGGGCGACATCGGCTATCTCGACCTGGCCGGCTGCATGGCCCTCGGCGCCACCGGCCCGATCCTGCGCGCCACCGGCCTGCCGCACGACCTGCGCAAGTCCCAGCCGTACTGCGGCTACGAGACCTATGACTTCGAGGTCCCGACCGCCGACAGCTGCGACGCCTACGGCCGCTTCCTGATCCGCCTGGAGGAGATGCGCCAGTCGCTCGGGATCATCGAGCAGTGCCTGGACCGGCTGGCACCCGGACCGGTCATGGTCGCCGACAAGAAGATCGCCTGGCCCGCCCAGCTGGCCCTCGGCCCGGACGGACTCGGCAACTCCCTCGACCACATCAAGAAGATCATGGGCACCTCCATGGAGGCCCTGATCCACCACTTCAAGCTGGTCACCGAGGGCTTCCGGGTCCCGCCCGGCCAGGCGTACGCGGCCGTCGAGTCCCCCAAGGGCGAGCTCGGCGTGCACGCCGTGTCCGACGGCGGCACCCGCCCCTACCGGGTCCACTTCCGCGACCCGTCCTTCACCAATCTTCAGGCCATGGCGGCGATGTGCGAGGGCGGCCAGGTCGCCGACGTGATCGTCGCCGTCGCGTCCATCGACCCCGTGATGGGAGGCGTCGACCGGTGACCACCTCTTCTTCGGAGCACGGCGTCAGCCTGGGCATGCCCGAACCGCCCGCCCCCGCCTACCCGGACGACGTACGGGAGCGCCTGGAGGCGGACGCGCGCGAGGTCATCGCGCGCTACCCCGACTCCCGCTCCGCGCTGCTGCCGCTGCTCCACCTCGTGCAGTCCGAGGAGGGCCATGTCACGCGCACCGGAATGCGGTTCTGCGCGGAGACGCTCGGCCTCACCACGGCCGAGGTCACCGCGGTGGCCACCTTCTACACCATGTACCGGCGCCGCCCCTCCGGCGACTACCAGGTCGGGGTGTGCACCAACACGCTGTGCGCGGTGATGGGCGGCGACGCGATCTTCGAGGCGCTCCAGGAACACCTGGGCGTCGGCAACGGGGAGACCACCGACGACGGCCTGGTCACCCTGGAGCACATCGAGTGCAACGCGGCCTGCGACTTCGCGCCCGTCGTGATGGTCAACTGGGAGTTCTTCGACAACCAGACGCCCGCCAGCGCCCGGGACCTGGTGGACGACCTGCGCGCCGGACGGGCCGTACAGCCCACCCGCGGCGCCCGGCTCTGCACCTTCAAGGAGACCGCCCGGATCCTGGCCGGCTTCCCGGACGAGCGGCCCGGAGCCGTCGAGGAGGGCGGCAGCGCCGGACCCGCCTCGCTGGTGGGCCTGCGCCTCGCCAAGGGCGAGCCCGCACCCGCGCGCGTGGTGCATCCCCGCGGCCAGGAACCCCAGGACGGGCCGTCCTCCCGCCAGGCCGAAGAGGAGGGGGAGTGATGAGCGTGGCAGCCGAACTCAAGGACTCCAGCCCGGAGAAGCTGCTCGCACCCGTGCTGTCGGCCTTCTGGGACGAGGACCGCTCCTGGTCCCTGGACGTCTACCGGCGGCACGAAGGATACGAGGGGCTCCGCAGGGCGCTCGCCATGTCGCCCGACGACCTGATCGCCTACGTCAAGGAATCCGGCCTGCGCGGCCGCGGCGGCGCGGGCTTCCCGACCGGGATGAAGTGGCAGTTCATCCCGCAGGGCGACGGCAAACCGCACTATCTCGTGGTCAACGCCGACGAGTCGGAGCCGGGCACCTGCAAGGACATCCCGCTCCTGTACGCGAACCCGCACAGCCTCGTCGAGGGCATCGTGATCGCGTGCTACGCCATCCGGTCCTCGCATGCCTTCATCTACCTCCGGGGTGAAGTGGTTCCCGTGCTGAGGCGGTTGCACGAGGCCGTGCGCGAGGCCTACGCGGCGGGCTACCTCGGCGAGAACATCCTCGGCAGCGGAATGGACCTCGACCTCACCGTGCACGCCGGCGCCGGCGCGTACATCTGCGGCGAGGAGACCGCGCTGCTCGACTCGCTCGAAGGCCGCCGCGGCCAACCGCGACTGCGTCCCCCCTTCCCCGCCGTCGAGGGGCTCTACGCCTGCCCCACTGTGGTGAACAACGTCGAGTCCATCGCCTCGGTTCCCGCGATCCTGAAGAACGGGAAAGAATGGTTCAGGTCGATGGGCAGCGAGAAGTCCCCGGGCTTCACGCTCTACTCGCTCAGCGGCCATGTCGCGAGCCCCGGCCAGTACGAGGCCCCGCTCGGCGTCACCCTGCGCCAGCTGCTGGAGATGAGCGGCGGGATGCGCCCCGGCCACCGGCTGAAGTTCTGGACGCCGGGCGGCTCCTCCACGCCGATGTTCACCGCCGAACACCTCGACGTGCCCCTCGACTACGAGGGCGTCGGCGCCGCGGGCTCGATGCTCGGCACCAAGGCCCTGCAGTGCTTCGACGAGACCACCTGCGTGGTCCGCGCGGTCACCCGCTGGACCGAGTTCTACGCCCACGAGTCCTGCGGCAAGTGCACCCCGTGCCGTGAAGGGACGTACTGGCTGGTGCAGTTGCTGCGGGACATCGAGGCCGGCAAGGGCGCCAGGTCCGACCTCGACAAGCTCGCGGACATCGCCGACAACATCAACGGCAAGTCCTTCTGCGCCCTCGGCGACGGCGCGGCCTCCCCGATCTTCTCCTCGCTGAAGTACTTCCGCGAGGAGTACGAGCAGCACATCACGGGCCGGGGCTGCCCCTTCGACCCGGCCAAGTCGACGGCCTGGGCGGACCGCCCGGAGGTGAACGCATGACCGTGACCACCAACGCTCCCGCGGGTGGCGGAGAGGCGGCCCTCCCGCCGGAAGACCTCGTCACGCTGACGATCGACGGCATCGGGATCAGCGTGCCCAAGGGCACTCTGGTCATCCGGGCCGCCGAACAGCTCGGCATCGAGATCCCCCGCTTCTGCGACCACCCGCTGCTCGCCCCGGCCGGCGCCTGCCGGCAGTGCATCGTGGAGGTGGAGGGCCAGCGCAAGCCCATGGCCTCCTGCACCATCACCTGCACCGACGGCATGGTGGTGCGCACCCAGCTGACCTCGCCGGTCGCCGAGAAGGCCCAGCACGGTGTGATGGAGCTGCTGCTCATCAACCACCCGCTGGACTGCCCGGTCTGCGACAAGGGCGGCGAGTGCCCGCTGCAGAACCAGGCCATGTCGCACGGCAACGCCGAGTCCCGCTTCGAGGGCCGCAAGCGCACCTACGAGAAGCCGGTCGCGATCTCCAGCCAGGTGCTGCTGGACCGCGAGCGCTGTGTGCTGTGCGCCCGCTGCACCCGCTTCTCCCACCAGATCGCGGGCGACCCCATGATCGAGCTGATCGAGCGGGGCGCGCTCCAGCAGGTCGGCACCGGCGAGGGCGACCCGTTCGAGTCGTACTTCTCCGGCAACACCATCCAGATCTGCCCGGTCGGGGCGCTCACCTCGGCGGCCTACCGCTTCCGCTCCCGCCCGTTCGACCTGGTCTCCTCGCCGTCGGTGTGCGAGCACTGCGCGGGCGGCTGCGCCACCCGCACCGACCACCGGCGCGGCAAGGTCATGCGGCGACTCGCCGCCAACGACCCCGAGGTCAACGAGGAGTGGATCTGTGACAAGGGGCGCTTCGCGTTCCGTTACGCGCAGCTCAAGGACCGCCTCGACACCCCGCTGGTGCGGAGCGCGGAGGGGACCCTGGAGCCCGCGTCCTGGCCGGAGGCGCTGGAGGCCGCCGCGCGCGGCCTGACCGCGGCCCGCTCCCGGGCCGGCGTCCTGACCGGCGGCCGGCTCACCGTCGAGGACGCCTACGCGTACAGCAAGTTCGCGCGGGTGGCCCTCGGCACGAACGACATCGATTTCCGCGCCCGCGTGCACAGCGCGGAGGAGGCGGCCTTCCTCGCCTCCCGGGTCGCGGGCCGCGGGCGTGACCTGGACGGCAGCGGGGTCACGTACACCTCCCTGGAGAAGGCGCCCGCCGTCCTGCTCGTCGGATTCGAGTCGGAGGAGGAGGCGCCCGGCGTCTTCCTGCGGCTGCGCAAGGCGTGGCGGAGCCACAAGCAGCTGGTGTTCGCGCTGGCCACGCACGCCACCCGGGGCCTTCAGAAGGCGGGCGGCACCCTGCTGCCGGCCGCGCCCGGCACCGAGACCGAGTGGTTGGACGCGCTCGCGAGCGGGGTCGGTCTGGAGGCGCCCGGCACCCGGGCCGCCGAGGCGCTGCGCGGCGAGGGCGCCGTCATCGTCGTAGGGGAACGGCTGGCCTCGGTCCCCGGCGGGTTCACGGCCGCGGTACGGGCCGCCACCGCGACCGGCGCCCGACTGGTGTGGATCCCGCGCCGGGCCGGGGAGCGCGGCGCCCTGGAGGCCGGCGCGCTGCCCGCGCTGCTGCCGGGCGGCCGCCCCGCGACCGACCCGCGCGCCCGCGACGAGGTGGCCGCCGCCTGGGGCCTGTCCGAGCTGCCGCCGGGCTACGGCCGCGACACCGAGCGGATCGTCGAGGCCGCGGCCGACGGCGCCCTCGCGGCTCTGGTGGTCGCGGGCGTCGAGGTCGCCGGCCTGCCCGACCCGGCCCGCGCCCGCGAGGCGCTGGACCAGGTCGGCTTCCTGGTCTCGCTGGAACTGCGGCCGAGCGAGGTCACCGAACGCGCCGACGTCGTCCTGCCGGTCGCCGCGGTCGCCGAGAAGGCCGGGACCTTCCTCGACTGGGAGGGCAGGGTGCGCCTCTTCGAGGCCGCGCTCAAGCCGGACCAGATGACGCGCCGCCTGGCCCCGACCGACGCGCGCGTGCTGCACATGCTGGCCGACGCGATGGACATCCACCTCGGCCTGCCGGACCTGCGCACCGTCCGCGCGGAGATCGACCGGCTCGGCCTCTGGAACGGCCCGTACGCCGCCGACCCCCGGGAGGCGGCGGGTGCCGTGCCCCGCCCGGCCGCCGGGGAGGCCGTGCTCGCGGGCCACCGGCTGCTGCTCGACCAGGGCGTCCTCCAGGAGGGCGACGAGGCGCTGGCCGGAACCCGGCACGCCGCCCGCGCCCGGCTGTCGGCCGCCACGGCCGCCGAGGCGGGTGTCGAGGACGGCGCTCGCCTCGCCGTCACCGGACCCGCCGGAACCGTCGAACTCCCGCTCCAGATCACCGAGATGCCCGACCGGGTGGTCTGGCTCCCGCTGAACTCCGTCGGCGGCGGCGTCGCCTCCGACACCGGCGCACAGCCCGGCAACCTCGTCCGCATCGGCCCGGCGGCCTCCGCCGACACGGCCCCCAAGGAGGTGGAGGCATGAGCCCGTACCTCGCCGCTGAAGACCTCTCGATGTTCGGCCGCGACCCCTGGTGGCTGGTCGTCGTCAAGGCCGTCTTCTGCTTCGCCTTCCTGATGGTGACCGTGCTGTTCTCCATCGTCTGGGAGCGCAAGGTCGTCGCCTGGATGCAGCTGCGCATCGGGCCCAACCGGCACGGCCCCTGGGGCATGCTCCAGTCGCTCGCCGACGGCGTGAAACTGATGCTCAAGGAGGACCTGATCGTCCGCCGAGCGGACAAGGCCGTCTACGTCCTCGCGCCGATCGTGGCGGCCATCCCGGCCTTCATGGCGATCGCGGTGATCCCGTTCGGCCCCGCCGACCACGAGATCTCCATCTTCGGCACCCGTACGACGATGCAGCTCACCGACCTGCCGATCGCGATGCTCTACATCCTCGCGGTCGCCTCGGTCGGCATCTACGGCATCGTCCTCGCCGGCTGGAGTTCCGGATCGACGTATCCGCTCCTCGGCGGGCTGCGCTCGTGCGCGCAGATGATCTCCTACGAGATCGCCATGGGCGCCGCGTTCGCCTCGGTGTTCCTCTACTCGGGGTCGATGTCGACGTCGACCATCGTGGCCCAGCAGCACGACCGCTGGTACATCCTGCTGCTGCCGGTCTCCTTCCTCCTCTACATCGTCACCATGGTCGGCGAGACCAACCGCGCCCCCTTCGACATGCCGGAGTCCGAGGGTGACCTGGTGGGCGGCTTCAACACCGAGTACTCGTCCATCAAGTTCGCGATGTTCATGCTCGCCGAGTACGTGAACATGGTGACGGTCTCCGCCGTCTCCACCACCCTCTTCCTCGGCGGCTGGCGGGCCCCCTGGCCGATCAGCACCTTCTGGGCGGGCGCCAACCACGGCTGGTGGCCGATGCTCTGGTTCGTCATCAAGGTGCAGCTGCTGCTGTTCTTCTTCATCTGGCTGCGCGGCACCCTGCCCCGCGTCCGCTACGACCAGCTGATGAAGCTCGGCTGGAAGGTCCTCATCCCGGTCTCGGTGACCTGGCTGATGCTCGTCGCGTCCGTGCGGGCGCTGCGCAACGAGCACTACGACTTCGCCGACATCGCCCTCTACGTGGGCGGCGGTGTGCTCGCCCTGCTGCTGATCTCCTTCGTCGTCGACATCTTCCGCGAGAAGGCGCAGACGGCCGGGCAACCGGCGGCCGAGCAGGGCGGGTTCGACCCGATGGCGGGCGGGTTCCCGGTGCCGCCGCTGCCCGGACAGGAGCTTCCGCCGGTGCCCAGGCGCCGCCCGCGCCGGGAGCGGGAGCTGATTGTCAGTGGTGGGACCGACACTGTCGGTGACGGATCGTCACAGGGATCTTCGGATGGAAAGGAGGCGTCCGATGGCTGAGGAGCCCAAGGAGATCAAGCCCGGTTTCCAGAACCCCGTGGCCGGCTTCGGCGTGACCTTCAAGGCCATGTTCAAGAAGCGGCTGACCGAGCAGTACCCGGAGCAGAAGAAGACCACCGCTCCGCGTTTCCACGGACGGCACCAGCTCAACCGCCATCCGGACGGCCTGGAGAAGTGCGTCGGCTGCGAGCTGTGCGCCTGGGCCTGCCCCGCCGACGCCATCTATGTGGAGGGCGCCGACAACACCGACGAGGAACGCTACTCGCCGGGCGAGCGCTACGGCCGCGTCTACCAGATCAACTACGCCCGCTGCATCCTGTGCGGCCTGTGCATCGAGGCGTGCCCCACGCGCGCGCTCACGATGACCAACGAGTTCGAACTGGCCGACTCCAGCCGCGCCAACCTCATCTACACCAAGGAGCAGCTGCTGGCCGGCCTCGAAGAGGGCATGGTCGACACGCCGCACTCCATCTTCCCCGGCACCACCGAGGAGGACTACTACCGGGGCCTGGTCACGCAGGCCGCCCCCGGCACGGTCCGCCAGGCCGCCGTCTCCAAGGGGGAGAAGGAAGAGGACCAGGAGGTGGACGCATGAGCGCGCAGCTCGCCGCCTACACGACCTCCACCGGCGAGGCCTTCCAGTTCTGGGTGCTCGGCACCGTCGCGGTGATCGGCGCCCTGTGCACCGTCCTCATGAGGAAGGCCGTGCACAGCGCCCTCAGCCTCGCCGGGACCATGATCGTCCTGGCGGTCTTCTACCTCGCCAACGGCGCCTACTTCCTGGGCATCGTGCAGATCGTCGTCTACACGGGCGCGATCATGATGCTGTTCCTGTTCGTGGTGATGCTCGTCGGCGTCACGGCCGCGGACTCGCTGAAGGAGACCATCAAGGGCCAGCGCTGGCTGGCCCTGCTGTGCGGGGTCGGCTTCGGCGTGCTGCTGTTCGCCGGGATCGCCAACGCCTCCCTGAAGGACTTCACCGGCACCGGCCAGGCGAACGCGAACGGCAACGTGGAGGGCCTCGCCGCCCTCATCTTCACCAAGTACGTCTTCGCCTTCGAGATCACCGGCGCCCTGCTGATCACGGCCGCCGTCGGCGCCATGGTGCTCACCCACCGCGAGCGCACCGAGCGCGCCAGGACCCAGCGCGAGCTGGCCGAACAGCGCGTCCGCGAGGGCAGGTACGTGCCGCCGCTGCCCGCCCCGGGCGTCTACGCCCGGCACAACGCGGTGGACATCGCGGGTCTGCTCCCCGACGGCACCCCCTCCGAGCTGACCGTCAGCAAGACGCTGCGCGAACGCGGCCAGATCCGGGACGTGTCCACGGAGGCCATCAACGATCTGCGGGCGCTGGAACAGCGCTCCAAGGAGCGCCTGGAGCGGACGCCGATCGCACCGGAGACGTTCAAGCGGCCCGAGGAGGCGTCGAAGTGAACCCGGTCAACTACCTGTACCTCGCGGGCCTGTTGTTCACGATCGGCGCCACCGGCGTCCTGATCCGGCGCAACGCCATCGTGGTCTTCATGTGCATCGAGCTGATGCTGAACGCCTGCAACCTGGCGTTCGTCACCTTCTCCCGGCTGCACGGCAACCTGGACGGCCAGGTCATCGCCTTCTTCACGATGGTCGTCGCCGCCGCGGAGGTCGTGGTGGGTCTCGCGATCATCGTGTCGCTGTTCCGTGCCCGCCACTCGGCCTCGGTCGACGACGCCAGCCTGATGAAGCTGTAAGGGGTCGGGAGAATCGTGGAGAAACTGATCGCGCTGCTCATCGCGGCGCCCCTGCTCGGAGCGGCCGTCCTCCTGCTCGGCGGCCGGCGCCTGGACCGCGTCGGCCACTGGATCGGCACCCTGCTGTCGACCGCGTCCTTCGTGTTCGGCCTGATCCTGTTCACCGACCTGCTCGGCAGGAACGCCGAGCACCGCACCCTGATCCAGCACCTGTGGACCTGGATCCCGGTCGAGGGCTTCCAGGCGGACGTCACCTTCCGCCTCGACCAGTTGTCGATGACCTTCGTCCTGCTGATCACCGGCGTCGGCTCGCTGATCCACCTGTACTCGGTCGGGTACATGGAGCACGACGAGCGCCGCCGCCGCTTCTTCGGTTATCTGAACCTGTTCCTCGCGGCGATGCTGCTGCTCGTCCTCGCCGACAACTACCTTCTGCTGTACGTCGGCTGGGAGGGCGTGGGCCTCGCCTCGTACCTGCTGATCGGCTTCTGGCAGCACAAGCCCAGCGCCGCCACGGCCGCCAAGAAGGCGTTCCTGGTCAACCGCGTCGGCGACATGGGCCTGTCGATCGCGATCATGCTGATGTTCACCACCTTCGGCACCTTCGCCTTCGGCCCGGTGTTCGGGCACGTCGACGGAGCCTCCCAGGGCAAGCTCACCGCGATCGGCCTGATGCTGCTGCTCGCCGCGTGCGGCAAGTCCGCCCAGGTGCCGCTCCAGTCCTGGCTCGGGGACGCCATGGAGGGCCCGACCCCGGTCTCGGCCCTCATTCACGCGGCGACCATGGTGACCGCGGGCGTCTACCTGATCGTCCGCTCGGCGGCCGTCTTCGACGCGGCGCCGGACGCGCAGCTGGTCGTCACCGTGGTGGGCACGGTCACGCTGCTCTTCGGTGCGATCGTCGGTTGCGCCAAGGACGACATCAAGAAGGCGCTGGCCGGCTCGACCATGTCGCAGATCGGCTACATGGTGCTCGCCGCGGGCCTCGGCCCCATCGGCTACGTCTTCGCGATCATGCACCTGGTGACCCACGGCTTCTTCAAGGCCGGGCTGTTCCTCGGCGCGGGCTCCGTGATGCACGGCATGAACGACGAGGTCGACATGCGCAGGTACGGCGGCCTCAGGAAGTACATGCCGGTCACCTTCGTCACCTTCGGCCTCGGCTACCTGGCCATCATCGGCTTCCCGGGCCTGTCCGGCTTCTTCTCCAAGGACAAGATCATCGAGGCGGCCTTCGCCAAGGGCGGCACCGAGGGCTGGATCCTCGGCGGCGCGGCCCTGGTGGGCGCGGCCATCACCGCGTTCTACATGACGCGGGTGATGCTGATGACGTTCTTCGGCGAGGAGCGCTGGAAGAACCAGGCGACGCGTTCGCCCGAGGCGCCGAGCGCCGAACCCGCCGCCGAGCACCGCGGCGAACACGCCGAGCCGCATCCGCACGAGTCCCCGAAGGTCATGACGATCCCGATGATCGTGCTGGCCGTCGGCTCGGTCTTCGGCGGTGGCTTCTTCAGCATCGGCGACCGCTTCCTGCACTGGCTGGAGCCGGTCACCGGGCACAGCGAGGGCCACTCCCCGGTCAGTGCCGGCGAGGTCACCGCGGCCACGATGGTCTGCCTCGTGATCGGCGTGGCCATCGCCTGGGCGCAGTACGGCCGCAAACCTGTCCCGGCCGTCGCCCCGCGCGGCTCCCTGCTCACCCGGGCGGCCCGCCGCGACCTGCTCCAGGACGACTTCAACCACGTGGTCCTGGTGCGTGGCGGCGAGCACCTGACGCGCTCCCTGGTCTACCTCGACCACACCCTGGTCGACGGCGTCGTGAACGGCACGGCGGCCGGCTTCGGCGGTCTGTCCGGGCGGCTGCGCCGGCTCCAGAACGGCTTCGCCCGCTCCTACGCGGTCTCGATGTTCGGCGGTGCGGCACTCCTGGTCGCCGCGACCCTGCTGATGAGGGCGGTCTGATACCGATGTCCTTTCCCCTGCTGACAGCGACGGCGGCGCTCCCCGCCGTGGGAGCCGTCGCCACGGCCGCCGTACCGGCCGCGAGGCGCACCGCCGCCAAGTGGCTCGCCCTGCTCGTCTCGCTCGGCACGCTCGCGCTGGCGGTCACCGTCCTGGTCCGCTTCGACCCCGGGGGCGCCCGCTACCAGCTCACCGAATCCCATTCCTGGATCCGCGACTTCGGGGTGCGCTACGAGCTGGGGGTGGACGGCATCGGCGTGGCGCTGATCGCGCTGACCGCCGTACTGATCCCCTTCATCGTCCTGGCGGGCTGGCACGACGCCGACCCGCTGGAGACCGGCAGCCGGCGCTGGCGCCCCACCCAGGGCTTCTTCGCGCTGATCCTGGCGGTCGAGGCGATGGTCCTCATCTCGTTCGAGGCCACCGACGTCTTCCTCTTCTACATCTTCTTCGAAGCCATGCTGATCCCGATGTACTTCCTCATCGGCGGCTTCGGGGACCGCGCCCATGCCCAGGGCGAGGAGGCGGCCGCCACCCAGCGTTCGTACGCGGCGGTGAAGTTCCTCCTCTACAACCTGGTCGGCGGTCTGATCATGCTGGCCGCGGTGATCGGCCTCTATGTGGTCGCCGGGAACTTCTCCCTCCAGCAGATCGCCGAGGCGCGCGCGGCCGGCTCGCTGCACATGGCGACGAGCACCGAACGCTGGCTGTTCCTCGGCTTCTTCTTCGCCTTCGCGGTGAAGGCCCCGCTGTGGCCGCTGCACACCTGGCTGCCCAACGCCATGCAGGAGTCCACCGCCCCGGTCGCCGTCCTCATCACGGCGGTGGTCGACAAGGTGGGCACCTTCGCGATGCTCCGCTTCTGCCTCGGGCTGTTCCCGGAGGCCAGCAAGTGGGCGACGCCCGTGATCCTGGTCCTCGCGCTGATCAGCATCGTCTACGGCGCGCTGCTCGCGGTCGGCCAGCGCGACATCAAACGCCTCATCGCGTACGCGTCGATCTCCCACTTCGGCTTCATCATCATGGGCGTCTTCGCGATGACCAGCCAGGGCCAGTCCGGGGCCACGCTCTACATGGTCAACCACGGCATTTCCACGGCCGCGCTGATGCTGGTCGCCGGTTTCCTGATCTCCCGGCGCGGCTCGCGGCTCATCGCCGACTACGGCGGGGTGCAGAAGGTCGCCCCGGTGCTCGCCGGCACCTTCCTGATCGGCGGCCTCGCCACTTTGTCGCTGCCCGGCCTCGCGCCGTTCGTGAGCGAGTTCCTGGTCCTGGTGGGCACGTTCACGCGGCATCCGGTGATCGGGATCATCGCCACCTTCGGCATCGTGCTCGCCGCGCTCTACACCCTGGTGCTCTACCAGCGCACCATGACGGGTCCGGTCAGGCCCGAGGTGTCCGCGATGCCCGACCTGCGGGTGCGTGAACTCCTGGTCGTCGCCCCGCTGATCGCGCTGCTGATCTTCCTGGGCGTCTACCCGAAGCCCGTGACGGACATCGTCAACCCGGCGGTCCGGCACACCATGTCCGACGTCCAGAAGAAGGACCCCAAGCCCGAGGTGGAGGCGGCCAAGTGAGCACCCCAGCCGTCCACAGCCTGTGGACAACCGCAGCCGACCGCATCCCGCAGATCGGCGCGCCGAAGATCGAATACGGGCAATTGTCGCCCACGCTGATCATCGTCGGTGCCGCGCTGGTCGGCGTGCTGGTCGAGGCGTTCGTCCCGCGCAGGTCCCGCTACTACGCGCAGGTGTTCGTGTCGGCCGTCGCCCTGTGCGCCGCGTTCGCCGCGGTCGTCGGCCTCGCCGCCGACGGGTACGGCACCACGAAGGCGCACATCGCCGCCATGGGGGCCATCGCAGTCGACGGCCCCTCCCTGTTCCTCCAGGGCACCATCGTGCTGGCCGGTCTGGTGGGCCTGTTCACCTTCGCCGAACGGCGCCTGGACCCCGCGGCGGGCGCCGACCGGGTCGACTCCTTCGCCGCGCAGGCCGCCGCCGTGCCCGGCAGCGACGCCGAGAAGGCCGCGGTCAAGGCCGGGTTCACCACCACCGAGGTGTTCCCGCTGCTGCTCTTCGCGGTCGCCGGCATGCTGGTCTTCACCTCGGCGAACGACCTGCTGACGCTGTTCGTCGCCCTGGAGGTCTTCTCCCTGCCGCTGTACCTGCTGTGCGCGCTGGCCCGCCGCAAGCGGCTGATGTCGCAGGAGGCCGCGGTCAAGTACTTCCTGCTGGGCGCGTTCGCCTCCGCGTTCACCCTGTTCGGCATCGCGCTGCTGTACGGCTACGCGGGCTCGGTGTCGTACGCGCGCATCGCCCAGGTCGTGGAGGGCTCGGTCACCGATGTGAACCCGGCGCTGGCGGGCACCATGGGCAACGACGCGCTGCTGCTCCTCGGCGGCGCCCTGCTGGTGATGGGCCTGCTGTTCAAGGTGGGCGCGGTGCCGTTCCACATGTGGACGCCCGACGTCTACCAGGGCGCGCCCACCCCGGTGACCGGCTTCATGGCGGCGGCGACCAAGGTGGCCGCGTTCGGCGCGCTGCTGCGGCTGCTGTACGTGGTGCTGCCGGGGATGCGCTGGGACTGGCGGCCGGTGATGTGGGCGGTGGCGATCGTCACCATGCTGGGCGGAGCCATCGTGGCGATCACCCAGACCGACATCAAACGACTGCTGGCCTACTCGTCCATCGCGCACGCGGGGTTCATCCTCGCGGGTGTCATCGCGACCTCGAAGAACGGCGTGTCGTCGGTCCTGTTCTACCTGGCCGGCTACTCGTTCGTGACGATCGGCGCCTTCGCGGTGGTCACGCTGGTGCGGGACGCGGGCGGCGAGGCGACCCACCTGTCCAAGTGGGCCGGGCTCGGCCGGCGTTCCCCGCTGGTGGCGGCGGTCTTCGCGGTGTTCCTGCTGGCCTTCGCCGGCATCCCGCTGACCTCCGGCTTCGCGGGGAAGTTCGCGGTGTTCAAGGCGGCGGCGGCCGGGGGCGCGGCCCCGCTGGTCGTCATCGGTGTGATCTCCTCGGCGATCGCGGCGTTCTTCTACATCCGCGTGATCGTGCTGATGTTCTTCAGCGAGCCCAAGCCGGAGGGGCCGACGGTGGCCGTGCCGTCGCCGCTGACGATGCTGGCGATCGGGCTCGGCGTGGCGGTCACGCTGGTGCTGGGTGTGGCGCCGCAGTACTTCCTGGACCTGGCGAATCAGGCGAGTGTGTTCGTGCGGTGAGCGTTGCGCCGAGAAGGCCCCGGTTCTGTCCTCGGAGCCGGGGCCTTTCGCGTCGCCGGGGTCTTCGTGGCGGCGTGCGGTCAGCCCGGCGCGCCCGGGTAGGGGCACTTCACGGTGGGGTTCCACTCGTAGAACAGGCCGCTCGGGTTCTTCTTGTAGAGCCAGGCGTGCAGCGAGTAGTGGGTCGGGATGGTCGAGTTGTGGTGCGCGGTGACCGGGCCCTCGAACTTCCGGCCGAACATCGTGGGCCGCGCGGTGCTCTTGTCGGCCTTCACGATCCACTCCACCCCGGTGAGCCTGCGCCCGCCCCTGCCGTCGTCCTCGTAGAGCAGGGCGGCGGGCTCGGCCGGGTCGAGGGAGCCGTAGCGTTTCGGGTTGATGTAGTGGTAGCCCATGGCGCCCATGCCGTCCTTCATGTCCATGGTGCAGGGGTTGGGCTGGTAGCCGGCGTCCACGGCGAGGGGGACGTCCTTGTACTTCGCGGTGGCCGCCACCGCCGGTGCGAGCTGCTTCCAGACGGAGGCGTCGACCGGGCCCCGGTCGGCTCGGGCTGGGGCGGTCGCGAGGGCGAGGGCCGCGGTGGAGGCGAGGGCGAGGGCGGCGGCGCCGCGGGCGGCACCGGCGAGGTGAGCGGGCATGGTGCGGGGCTCCTTCGGGAGGAGACGGGGTCGCACCGAGCAGGATGTGCCGGGGCCGGGGCAGGGGGCCATCGGGGGCGGCCATTCGGGTGATGGTGTGATTACTTAGAGTGGCAGCGTGCGTGTGGGGGCCGATTCGCTCACACAGCCGTTCGCCGCCTGTGGATAACTCGGGGGTTGTCGGTGCGGACCCCTATCGTTGAGGCAGTGGTGGGCAGACGGCACACGACGGCACACGGGGGACCGGCGGGGGACAGGACGATGGATGCGACGGGCGGGATCAGCGAGATGCCAGTGGTGACCGAGGGGCCCGGCGCGGACGCGAGCGAGGCGCTGGCCACGCTGCACCGGGTCTTCGGGTACGACGCCTTCCGGGGCGAGCAGGAAGCGATCATCGAGCATGTGGTGGCGGGCGGCGACGCCCTGGTCCTCATGCCCACCGGCGGCGGCAAGTCGCTGTGCTACCAGATCCCGGCCCTGGTCAGACCCGGCACCGGCGTGGTCGTCTCGCCGCTGATCGCGCTCATGCAGGACCAGGTGGACGCCCTGCGCGCCCTCGGTGTGCGCGCCGGGTTCGTCAACTCGACGCAGGACTTCGACGAGCGGCGGACGGTCGAGGCCGAGTTCCTGGGGGGCGAGCTGGACCTGCTGTACCTGGCGCCGGAGCGACTGCGCCTGGACAGCACCCTGGACCTGCTGTCGCGCGGCAAGATCTCCGTCTTCGCGATCGACGAAGCGCACTGCGTCTCCCAGTGGGGCCATGACTTCCGCCCCGACTACCTCTCGCTGAGCCTGCTCGGCGAGCGCTGGCCGGACGTCCCGCGGATCGCCCTGACGGCCACCGCGACCCGGGCCACCCACCAGGAGATCACCCAGCGGCTGAACCTGCCGGCGGCCCGCCACTTCGTCGCCAGCTTCGACCGGCCCAACATCCAGTACCGGATCGTGCCCAAGGCCGACCCGCGGCGGCAGCTCCTCGCCTTCCTGCGGGAGGAGCACCCGGGCGACGCGGGCATCGTGTACTGCCTCTCGCGCAACTCGGTGGAGCGCACCGCCGAGTTCCTCAGCGCCAACGGCATCGAGGCGGTGCCGTACCACGCGGGCCTGGACGCGGGCACGCGCGCGGCGCACCAGTCCCGGTTCCTGCGCGAGGACGGCCTGGTCGTGGTCGCGACCATCGCCTTCGGCATGGGCATCGACAAGCCCGACGTGCGCTTCGTGGCCCACCTGGACCTGCCCAAGTCCATCGAGGGCTACTACCAGGAGACCGGCCGCGCGGGCCGCGACGGCCTGCCGTCCACGGCCTGGATGGCCTACGGGCTGAACGACGTGGTGCAGCAGCGCAAGCTGATCCAGTCCGGCGAGGGCGACGAGGCGTTCCGCCGCCGGGCCGCCTCCCACCTGGACGCGATGCTCGCGCTGTGCGAGACCGCCCGGTGCCGGCGCGGCCAGCTGCTCGCCTACTTCGGGCAGGAGCCCGACCACGCGGGCTGCGGCAACTGCGACACCTGCCTGACTCCGCCGGAGACCTGGGACGGCACCGTCGCCGCGCAGAAGGTGCTGTCCACGGTGGTGCGGTTGCAGCGGGAGCGCGGGCAGAAGTTCGGCGCGCTGCAGATCGTGGACATCCTGCTGGGCAAGCGCACCGGCAAGGTGATCCAGTTCGACCACGACCAGCTGTCCGTCTTCGGCATCGGCCAGGACCTCGCCGAGGCCGAGTGGCGCGGCGCCATCCGGCAGCTGCTGGCCCAGGGGCTGCTGGCGGTCGAGGGGGAGTACGGCACGCTGGTGCTCACCGAGCAGAGCGGCTCGGTGCTGCGGGGCGAGCGGGAGGTGCCGCTGCGCAAGGAGCCGAAGAAACCGGCCGTCTCCCGGTCGGGTTCGGGTTCGGGCTCCGGTTCCGGCCGGGGCGGCGGCAAGGCCAAGGCCGAGGTGGCCGAGCTGCCCGAGGAACTGCAACCCGCCTTCGAGGCGCTGCGCGTCTGGCGTACCGGGCAGGCCCGGGAGCAGGGCGTGCCGCCGTACATCATCTTCAACGACGCCACCCTGCGCGCGATCGTCTCCCGCATGCCGGGCTCCGTCCGGGACCTGGCCACGGTCAGCGGGGTCGGCGAGAAGAAGCTGGCGACGTACGGCGAGGAGGTGCTGGCCGTGCTGGCCTCGCTGGACGGATCGGGGCCGGCCGCCGCCGAGCCGCCCGCCCCGGGGGAGTCGCCGGACGACGACTGGCCGGGCCCGGAGGACGAGCCGGAGCCGGACGACTGGATATAGCCGGCTGGGGATCCAGCCGGCTGGGGAAACGACCGACTCGGGAGGGTGCCGTCGGCCTCGGCGGACGGCACCGGCCGCAGAGCCCTGGTCACGGGGCAGCGGCCGTCGGCCCGGCGCGCGGCGGGTCGCCGCGGTCAGGACAGCGCCTTGAGCCCCGGTGCGAAGGTGATCAGCAGGGGGAGGAGCGGCACCAGCGCGGCGACCGTCGTGGTCAGGGCGCGCTGACGGCGCAGCAGTCGCGGGGGCGGTTCCAGGAGGCGGTCCACCCGCTCGCCCAGCAGGCGGCGGCTGGAGGCGCAGGACAGGACGCCCCGGTGCTGGTTCAGCTCGATCAGCGCGAGGGCGGTGGTCAGATGGCCGCAGCGCCGGGAGGCGGTGTCGTCGGCGGCCAGTTCCACCAGGCGGTGCGTCTGGTCGCGGAAGTGGGCGAAGAGCGGCACCCGGGGGAAGCCGGCGGCGAGCGCGGCGGACAGGTGCAGCAGCCAGTCGTGGTGGGCACGCGCATGGCCGCGCTCATGGGTGAGGACCGCGTCCAGTTGGTGGCCGGTGAGGCGGTGCAGCGCGCCGGTGGTCACCACCAGTTGCGGGGGGTGCCCCGGCATCCACCAGGCGTCCGGGTACTCGTCCTCCAGCACCAGCATCGGGCCCCGCGCCACCGGTAGTCCGGCGGGCAGGTCGGGGGCGCGCTCGCGCAGCCGGGCGCGTGCCTGCCCGCGGCTGCGACGGGCCTCGACCAGTTCCCGGCCGAGCATCGCGGTGGTCCACGCGGCCCCGCACGCCAGCAGGAGGGTGAGAACGGCGGCCCACACCGGCGCGGCCGAGAGGTCGTAGGCGGCGGTGACGGCGGGTGGCGCGGGGGCGAACACATGGTCGCGCACGGTGCGGAAGACCGCCGCGGTGCCCAGCGTCAGCGCGGCCAGAGCGCACAACAGGACGGTGGCGACCAGGCACTGCCACACCCACAGCGCGACCACGGGTTCCCGCTCGGGCCAGTCGGCCCGGGTCAGCGCGCGCGGTGCCGGCCCGGCCGCCGTCAGGGCGACGACGCTGAGCAGGAGCAGGCAGACGGTCATGCCGGGGCTCCGGTTCCTGATCGGAGAGGGGGCGGTAGGGGTGGTGCCAAGCCGGGCGGCAGTACGCGCCGCCGCTGCGGTGCGTACTGCCGCCAGTATGACGAAGAAGGGCGCCGCGAGTCAGGTGTCGGGGCCGAACCCTCCGCTCCCGGCCCGCCGCGCGGCGCCCGCCACCGGATCAGGCCGAGGGCACGATCCGCCCCGTCACCTTGCCGAGGCCCACCCGGGTCCCGCCGGGGCCGGGCGCCCAGGCCGTCAGGGCCACCACGTCGCCGTCCTCCAGGAAGGCCCGCTTGCCGCCGGGGAGTTCGAGGGGGTCGCGGCCGTTCCAGGTCAGCTCCAGCAGGGAGCCGCGCTGCCGCTCCTCGGGACCGCTCACGGTGCCGGAGCCGTACAGGTCGCCGGTGCGCAGGGAGGCGCCGTTGACGGTCATGTGGGCGAGTTGCTGGGCGGCGGTCCAGTACATGGCGGAGAAGGGCGGCTCGGAGACCACCTGGCCGTTGAGGCTGACCGAGATCCGCAGGTCGTAGCCGCCGGGCTCGATGCCGGGCGCCGCGTCGTCCAGGTACGGCAGCAGCGGGTGGGTGCGCTCGGGCGGGGCCACCCGCGCGTGCTCCAGAGCGTCGAGCGGGGTGATCCACGCCGAGACGGAGGTCGCGAAGGACTTGCCGAGGAACGGGCCGAGGGGGACGTACTCCCAGGCCTGGATGTCCCGCGCGGACCAGTCGTTGAGCAGGCACAGCCCGAAGACGTGCTCGCGGAAGTCGCCGAGCGCGACCGGGGTCCCCAGCTCGCTCGGCACACCCACGACGAAGCCGACCTCGGCCTCGATGTCCAGCCGGATCGAGGGCCCGAACACGGGCGCGGGGTCGGCGGGAGCCTTGCGCTGACCGGAGGGCCGTACGACATCCGTGCCCGAGACCACGACGGTGCCGGAGCGCCCGTGGTAACCGATCGGCAGGTGCTTCCAGTTGGGGGTGAGGGAGTCGGCGGCGTCCGGGCGGAAGACCTTGCCGACGTTACGGGCGTGGTGCTCGGAGGCGTAGAAGTCGACGTAGTCCGCGACCTCGAAGGGCAGGTGCAGGTCCACCTCGGACAGCGGGTGGAAGAGGGGTTCCAGCGTCTCGCGGTACGAGGGGTCGCTGATCCAGGAGGTGAGCGCGGCGCGCACCTCGGTCCAGGTGGCGCGCCCGGCCGCCAGCAGCGGGTTGAGCGTGGGGCGGGCGAGCAGCGCGTGGTGCGGCGAGCCGAGGGCCGCGGCCGCGGCGCCCGCGTCGAGGACCTGGTCCCCGAACCGGACACCCACCCTGCGCTCCCGGCTGCCGGAGGGCGAGAACACGCCATAGGGAAGGTTGTGCGGGCCGAAGGGGTCGCCCTCGGGGACGTCGAAGGGGGGCATGGGGTACTGCCTCGCTCTCATCCGGGCCATGCATGGCGATGCGTTCGGGCCACACGTTACGGGCGGGACCGGGGTCTTGGGCAGGGGCTCGTGGGTTGTCCCCCTAGCGCCTCAAGAGTTCGCAATGTCCGAATGACCCTTGTCGGAGGCGGTAGTTCCGGCTTAGCGTCCTTCGGTGGGAGACGGACGGGGTGGATCCGTTCCCTGGGGGGACACGTGGGGGGACCCGTGGCCGAAGACACCGTCGGTGTGCCCGTGGACGTCGACCGCGGGGTGCCGGCACTGATCGTCAAGTTCGGCGCCTATCCGCTGCACCACGGCGGGGTCGGCGCGATCCGCAGCCTGGGCCGGCTCGGCGTGCCCATGTACGCGATCACCGAGGACCCGTACACACCGGCGGCCGCCTGCCGCTACCTGCGCAGGGCCTTCGTCTGGCCGACGACCGGGGCCGAGGACCCGGGTCACCTGGTGGCGGGGCTGCTGCGCATCGGCCGCCGGATCGGCCGCCCGGCCGTGCTGATCCCGACGGACGAGGAGGCGGCCGTCCTGATCGCCGAGCACCGGGAGGAGTTGGCCGGATCCTTCCTCTGCCCGCCCGTGGAACCCGCGCTGCCGCGCCGGGTGGCGAGCAAGCAGGGGCTGCACGAACTGTGCGAGGAGCACGGGCTCGCGACCCCGGCGGCGGCCTTCCCGCGGTCGTACGAGGAGGTCGTGGCCTTCGCCGACACGGCGCACTTCCCGGTGGTGGCCAAGAACCGGGAGGCGTTCCTGCGGCGCAGCCGGCCCGCCGTGGGCGGCACCACGCGGATCGCGACCCGCGCGGGGCTGCTCGCCCTGGCCCGTGAGTGGGGGGCGGACCCCGGGGTGATCCTCCAGGAGTACCTGCCGCGAGAGGAGGCCGAGGACTGGATCGTGCACGCCTGTTTCGACCGGGACGCGAACCCGCTCGCGCTGTTCACCGGGGTGAAGGTGCGTTCCTGGCCGCCGCACGCGGGCATGACCGCGCACGCGTACGTCGTCGACAACCCGGAACTCGCCGGGCTCGCCGCGCGGTTCGTCAAACGGATCGGGTTCAGCGGCGTCGCCGACCTGGACCTGCGCTTCGACCGGCGCGACGGGCGGTACAAGCTGCTGGACTTCAACCCGCGGATGGGTGCCCAGTTCCGGCTGTTCGAGAGCGAGGCGGGCGTGGACGTCGTACGGGCACTGCACCTCGATCTGACCGGGCGGCCCGTGCCCAAGGGGGAGCAGCGGGCCGGCCGCCGCTTTGTCGTGGAGAACGTCGACCTGCCCGCCCTGATCGCCTACCGCCGCGGCGGCCGCACGACCCCGCACGCGCCGGCGCGGGCGAGCGGGACGGAGCTGGCCTGGTTCGCGGCGGACGACCCGCTGCCGTTCCTCACGATGCTCGCCCGCTCCGTGCGGCCGGGCGCGCGGCATCTGCACCAGCTGTGGCGGGCCCACCGCAGCGGCACGAGGTAGCCCACGGCACCACCACGAAGCGGGCCATGCCCTCACCGAAGTGGGCCACGCCATCACCACGCCATCACCGCGCCATCACCGCGCCATCACCACGAAGCAGGCCATGCCACCACCACGAGCAGGCCACGAAGCAACGCGTCCTGGGGAGGGACCTCGTGATCCGACCGGTTGCAGTCATCGGGGCCGGGCCGTTCGGCCTGTCGGCCGCCGCGCATCTACGAGCGCGCGGCCTGCCCGTGCGGGTCTTCGGCGAGCCCATGGTCAGCTGGCGCGCCCATATGCCCGAGGGCATGCTCCTGAAGTCGACGCCCGCCGCCTCCAGCCTCCACTGCCCGAGGCCCGGCCACACCCTCGCCGACTACTGCGCCGCGGCCGGGATCCGCCGCCTGGTCGGCGACGAGGACATCATCCCGGTGGAGACCTTCATCGGGTACGGCGAGTGGTTCCAGCGGCGGCTCGTGCCGGATCTGGAGCGGGTGCGGGTGGTCTCGGTCGAGCCGGGGCGCGAGGCCGGCGGGGGGTTCGAACTCAAGCTGGACTCGGGGGAGTCGTGCACCGCCCGCGCGGTCGTCGTGGCCACCGGGCTGTCCGGTCTCGCCCATCTCCCGGCGGAACTGGGGCGGGCGGCGGCCGACGGGCCCGCGCCGGGCGGTCCCGTCTCGCACAGTTCCCAGCACCACGACCTCACGCGCTTCGCGGGCAAGGAGCTGATCGTCGTCGGCGCCGGGCAGTCCGCGCTGGAGACGGCGGTGCTCGCGGCCGAGGCGGGGGCCCGGGTGCGGGTGGTGGCACGGGGGCGGGGGCGGGTCGCGTTCGGGGCCCCGCCCTGGGAGCAGCCGCGGCTGCGGCCCGAGTCGCCGTTCGGGCGGGCCTGGTCGCTGTGGGCGTTCAGCTACTGCCCGCACCCCTACCGCTTCCTGCCCGAGGCCACCCGGCACTTCCTGGTCCGGCGGGTGCTCGGCCCGCTCGGCGCATGGTGGCTGCGGGAACGCTTCGAGGGCGCCGTACAGGTGACGGAGGTCGAGCGGGTACTGGGCACGGAGGCGGAGGACGGCGGGCCGGTGCTGACCGTGCGCACCCACGGCGGCCGCACCGAGCGCCTCACCGCGGACCATGTCATCGCCGCGACCGGGTACCGGGTGGACGTCGCCGCGATGGACTTCCTCGGCCCCGGGCTGCGCGCCCGCCTCGCGGTGAGCCGGGGTGCCCCGAAGCTCGGCGCCGGGTACGTCTCGTCGGTACCCGGCCTGTACTTCACCGGTCTGCCGGCCGCGGCCTCGTTCGGCCCGGTGATGCGCTTCGTGTGCGGCACGGACTTCGCGTCCCCGCGACTGGCGGGGCATCTGGCGGCGGCGCACGGCTGAGCGAGAGGCACCCAGGACCGCTCGGCCGGCCACCGGCGGACGGCCGGGACGGGCGATGGCGCCGCGGCGGGACGGCACGGCACGGGGGCGAGACGGCGCGCCGGGGGGCGGGACCAGAAGGGAGGGGCGAGGCGGCGGGGATGCAAGAGGAGACGGGGCGGGGCGCGAGAGGGACGCGGTGGGGCGAGAGGGATGCGGCGGGGCGAGAGAGACGCGGCGGGCCGGGGCGGGACCGAGGCGGGCCGGGAGCGAGCCGCCCCGCGCCCGCCGCGCCACCGGACCGGAGCTGAGTACGGGTACTCATGCGCGGCACCGCCGGCCCGCGGCACCCTGCGCCCATGACCGATACCTTTCGGGCCCCGGAACGCCGGCGCCCCTGGTCGCGCCGCACGCGTCCGGGGCCGGACCTCGCCCTCGCGATCCCGCTGTTCCTGGTGGAGACCGCGTGGCTCGTGCTGGACTGGATATACGGCTACGGCCTGGACGTCTGGGCGGCGCAAGGCGATCAGGCGCAGATCGACGCGGCCGGCCTCGCGCATGCCGGGCGGCTGCGGACGCTGCTGATCGCGGTGCTCGTCCTGGCGGTGCTCGCGGCGGTCTTCCGCGCCCGCTGGACGGTGATCGGGCACCTGCTGGTGGCCCTTCTGGCAGGACTGTCGCTGATGGCCGCGCAGCAGGAGTGGGACCACCGCCACACCCCGCCACCCGGTTGCGTCCGCTACAGCGCGAACTGCTGAGACCGCCGGACGCGGACCGCGCCACGCCGGCACCCCCGCCACCGGGGGCGCCCCGGAGCGCACTTGGCGGCGGTCGACGCGCAAGTGCCGGGAACGGCAGGGGAGTCGGTGGAGGGTCCGGGTCCGTATTCTCTGATCATGGCACCCTCCCCCGCGTACGCCCTGATCGCCACCGACCTGGACGGGACGCTGCTGCGCGGCGACGACACCGTCTCCGAGCGCTCGCTGAGCGCGCTCGCGCGGGCGGCGCGGGCCGGGGCCCGGCACCTGGTCGTCACCGGCCGCCCGGCCCCCAGAGTGCGCCCCCTGCTGGCCGCCCTCGGCAGTACCGGGCTCGCGGTGTGCGGGCAGGGCGCGCAGGTCTACGACGCCGGAGCCGACCGTCTGCTGTGGTCGGTCCGACTGGACCGGGAGCTGGCCGAGACCGCGCTCGGCAAGATCGAGGCCGAGGTGGGCCAGGTGTTCGCGGCCGCCGACCAGGACGGCACCGACGGGCTCACCCTGATCGAGCCCGGCTACCGGATGCCCCACCCGACCCTGCCCGCGGTCCGGGTGGCCCGGCGCGACGACCTGTGGCAGGCGCCGATCAGCAAGGTGCTGCTGCGCCACGCCGCCCTGTCCGACGACGAGTTGGCCGCGGTGGCCCGCTCGGTGGTGGGTTCGCTGGCCACGGTCACCATGTCCGGGCCCGGCACCGTGGAGCTCCAGCCGTGCGGGGTGACCAAGGCGACCGGCCTCGCGCTGGCCGCCGAGCGGCTCGGGGTCCCCGCGGAACGGGCCCTGGCCTTCGGCGACATGCCCAACGACATCCCGATGTTCCGCTGGGCTGCGCACGGGATCGCGATGGCGAACGCCCACCCCGAGCTGAAGGCGGTCGCCGACGAGGTCACGACGTCGAACGAGGACGACGGCATCGCCGTCGTCCTCGAAAGGCTGTTCCCGGCCGGGTGACCGGGAACAGCGGTGGTGCCACCGGCTGCCGGAGCCGGGTGCCGATCAGTACGCGCCGTGGACGTTGTCGATCGAGCCGTAGCGGTGGGCGGCGTAGTTGCAGGCCGCGGTGATGTTGGCGACCGGGTCGTAGATGTTGAACGAGGTTCCGGCCACGTGGTACGCGTTGAAGGTCGGGTCGATCACCTGGAGCAGACCCTTGGACGGTATGCCCTTGGCCGCGTTGGAGTCCCACAGGTTGATGGCGTTCGGGTTGCCCGAGGACTCGCGGATGATGTTGCGGTAGATGCCGTTGTAGGAGCCCGGGATGCCCTTCTGGGCCATGATCGCGAGGGACTCGCGGATCCAGCCGTCGAGGTTGTTCGGGTACCCGGCGAGGGTGGTCGCGGCCGAGGTGGTGCCGGTGGTCCCGGTGGTGGCGGACGCGGTGGTGGCGGACGCGGTGGCGGCGCCCACGAGCGGCATGGCGAGCACCGCGGCGCCGGTGCCGGCGGCGGCGATCAGACGGACGAGGCGGTTGGCACGGGTGCGGCGCGGCTGAACGGCAGCAGACATGGGGACGTTCCTCTCCTACGCCTGCGAGGTGAGCTGTCGGGTTCGGGCGGGGAGGTGCCCGGTCGCGCCCCCGTGGGAGGCGTGGCTGTACCCCAAGCCGTCCCGGTGCGAACACGCGGTGCGGCGCGCTGTGTCACGCGCTGCGCCCCGTGAGTCGTCCGGTCCGGCGACTTACCTGGGTCCCCCGCTCCTGCCGTACGAATGAGTTCGTCGATGGGTTGTCAGGCGGCGGCAGGATTAGGCGTCCGCCTGATGGGTCGGGAACGTATGCGAGAGCACATGTGGGGAACAAGTGCCGAATTCACGCAACGCGGCATTTGACCTTGATCATCAGCCTATGGGGTACTTGATCCTTTGCGACTGCCAACGTTCAACTCGCTTGTACGGCAAGGCCGAAGGGGGGTGTCGGCGGGTTGTCGGCGGGAAGGCGCCCGAGTGACCCAACTCACGAAATGGCAAACTGCGCTAAATCGGGCATGAGGGATTCGTCCCCCGGTGGGGCGGAGTCGGGCTCAGCCCGCCTCTGGGTCGCGATGAAGTTATCGATTTTCCGTTAAGTCAATAAATGTCCGTTCTTTTCATCTGATCAAAGGCATGCCGGTCATGATCCGATACCGCCCAGGCTGGACGGGTGGGCGCTATCGGTGATCGAAACCGGACCGGATACGCTGACTTGAGTGAGGGCAGCGACCTATCGACAAACCGCGTAATCGCCAGCAGACACCAGCAGACAGGAGACCCCTCGTGACCGTCGTCGGGCCGTTCGGGCTGAGCGTGCGGGACCAGGCTCTCGAAGCCGATGTCCAGGCCGGATTGGCGGCTGTCGAGGAAGGCCTGCTAGAGGCCACCAAGAGCGAGGTCCCGTTCATCACGGGCGCCGCCCAGCACCTCGTGCGGGCCGGCGGGAAGCGGTTCCGGCCGCTGCTCGTGATGCTCGCGGCGCAGTTCGGCGACCCCTACGCGCCCGGTGTGGTGCCGTCGGCCGTGGTCGTGGAGCTGACCCACCTCGCCACGCTCTACCACGACGACGTCATGGACGAGGCCGCCGTGCGCCGGGGCGTGGACAGCGCCAACACCCGCTGGGGCAACTCCGTCGCGGTCCTCACCGGCGACTTCCTCTTCGCCCGCGCCTCCCAGATCCTCGCGGATCTCGGCCCCGAGGCGGTCCGGGTCCAGGCCCTCGCGTTCGAACGGCTGGTCACCGGCCAGATCCTGGAGACCGCGGGCCCCTCCGACGGCCGCGACCCGGTCGAGCACTACCTCGACGTGCTCGGCGGCAAGACGGGCTCGCTGGTCGCGGTGTCCTGCCGGTTCGGCGCGATGATGTCCGGCGCCGACGAGACGGTCGTGGACGTGCTCACCCAGTACGGCGAGCGGCTCGGCGTGGCCTTCCAGCTCGCCGACGACGTCCTGGACATCGCCTCCGACTCCCACGAGTCCGGCAAGACCCCCGGCACCGACCTGCGCGAGGGCATCCCGACCCTCCCCGTCCTGCGGCTGCGCGAGCGGGCCGCCCGGCTCGGCCTGCCCGAGGACATCGCCCTGTGCGAGCTGCTGGACTCCGACCTCAGCGACGACGCCCGGCACGCCGAGGCCCTGGCCGCGCTGCGCGCCCACCCGGCCCTGGAACAGGCCCGCCGGGACACCGTGCGCTACGCCGAGGAGGCGCGCGCCGCGCTCGCGCCGCTGCGGGAGTGCGACGCCAAGGTGGCGCTGAGGGAGCTGTGCGACGCGGTGGTGCACCGGGCCGGGTGACCGACCCGTTCCGCCCGCCGGGTGGCCGACCCGTTCGGCCCGCCGGGTGGCCGACCCGTTCGGCGCACGCCGGGTGGCCGTACCCGGCCGCCTCCTTCATCCTGCCCGTAGGGACGCGTTCGAGCCCCTAGGGGTGCCCCTTGCGTGTCATACCGCAGTCGTACGCCGAGTTGGCTCCGTGGTCTGACGATTCCTCACCGCGGATTTGGTCGTATGGACACCACGGACATCACCACTCCTCACCGATTCGGGTGAGAATGGCGGCTCGGGTGGACCAGCGTGAGGGCAGCCGCCGCCGACGACGGAGGTAAGGCACACATGGCACCGTACGAATCCGACGACGCAGTGGGCGCCGCGCGGGACGAGCAGACGCGCTCGGGCCGGCGCAGGGCCGCACGATACGCCGTTCCGGTCGCGGTGGTGGGCGTGGCTGCGGCCACCATCGGGCTGGTCCCGGCGCTCGCCGACTCCGGCGACCCCGACCTGCCGAAGATCACCGCGCAGCAGCTCATCGACAAGATCGCCAAGTCGGACGTGCAGCGGCTGTCCGGCACCGTGAAGATCAGCACGGACCTGGGCCTGCCCGACCTCGGCGGCCTGGAGAGCGGCATCGCCTCCGGCATGACCCAGGGCTCCGGCTCCGGCTCCGCCGCCGACCCGCGGTCCCGGCTCACCGAACTGGTCTCCGGCACCCACACCCTGCGCGTCGCGGCCGACGGACCGGACCGGCAGAAGCTGTCGCTCCTGGAGCAGGGCGCCGAGTACAGCGTCATCCACGACGGCAAGGACGTCTGGGGCTACGACAGCAAGAGCAACCAGGTCACCCACGGCACCGCGCCCGCCGGCAAGGACCGGCGGGCCGAGCCCCCGGCCACCCCCAAGGACTTCGCCGACCAGGCGCTGAAGGCGGTGGACGACACCACGTCGGTGACCGTCGACGGCACCGCCCAGGTCGCCGGGCGCGACGCCTACAAGCTGCAGATCAAGCCCCGGCAGTCCGGCACCACGGTCGGCGCGATCAACATCGCCGTGGACGCGAGGACCGGCATGCCGCTGAAGTTCACGCTGACCCCGAAGAGCGGCGGCGCCGCCGTGGTCGACGCGGGCTTCACCGAGGTCTCCTTCGCCCGGCCCGCCGCCTCGACGTTCGCCTTCACCCCGCCGAAGGGCGCGAAGGTCACCGAGCAGAAGGACGCGCAGGGCAAGGCCGCCGAGAAGCCCGGCTTCGGCAAGGGCATGGAGGGCATGGAGGGCATGGAGGGCGCCAAGGGTCTCGAAGGGACCAAGGGCCTCTCCGGCGGCACCGTCCTCGGCAAGGGCTGGACCTCCATCGCCACCTTCGACACCGGGGCCAAGGGCGGCCTGCCCACCGGGGCCAAGGGCGGCGACCTCGGCGGCTTCGTCGGCTCGCTGGGCGACCCGGTCTCCGGCAAGTTCGGCAAGGGCACCGTCTTCTCCACCCGCCTGGTCAACGCCCTGATCACCGACGACGGCAAGGTGTACGTCGGCGCGGTCACCAAGGACGCGCTGCTGAAGGCGGCGAACGCGGCCAAGTAAGCCGTACCGAGTCGAGGGGGAGCCGATGGACCCGGTCCGGCCCGGGGCGGTGGACGGCGTGATCGCCACGCGCGGCCTCACCAAGCGCTACCGCGGCGGACAACTCGCCGTGGACGGTCTCGACCTGACCGTCCCGGCGGGCAGCGTCTTCGGCTTCCTCGGCCCGAACGGCTCGGGCAAGACCACCACCATCCGCATGCTGATGGGCCTGATCGAGCCGACCTCCGGCGCGGCCCGCGTCCTGGGCCTGCCCATGCCGCGGGCCGTCCGCACGGTCCTGCCGCAGGTCGGCGCGCTCATCGAGGGCCCGGCCCTGTACGGCCACCTCTCCGGCCGGGACAACCTGCTGCGCTACGACGCCGCCGACCCGACCGCCGATCCGCGCACCCGGCGCGCCCGGGTCGCCGGCGCCCTCGACCGGGTGGGCCTCGCGGCGGCCGCGGGCAAGCGGGCCGGGGCGTACTCGCTCGGCATGAAGCAGCGCCTGGGCCTGGCCGCCGCGCTGCTGCGGCCGCGCCGGCTGCTGGTCCTGGACGAGCCGACCAACGGCCTCGACCCGCAGGGCATGCGCGAGATCCGCATCCTGATCCGGGAACTGGCCGCCGACGGCACCACCGTCTTCCTCTCCTCCCACCTCCTCGACGAGATCGAGCAGGTGTGCACCCACGCCGCCGTGATGGCCCGCGGCCGGCTCCTCGCCCAGGGCGCCATGACCGAACTCGCGGCCGGGGCACGCGACCGCCTGGTGGTGACCACCCCGGACCCGGCGGAGGCGGCCCGGGTCCTGAAGGAACAGGGCGCCGCGGACGTCACCACCGACGGCGGACAGGTCACCGGCGAGCCGCCCGCCAAGGACCTCGCCGAGGTGAACGCGGCGCTGGTCGCGGCGGGCGTCCGGGTGCGCGGTTTCAGCCTCCGACGGGCGTCCCTGGAGGACGCGTTCATGGCGCTGACGGGAGAGGGATTCGATGTCGCGGGCTGACGCGGGGAACGCGACCGCCGTGTATCGGCCCCTGTGGACCCTGGGCCTCCTGCGCAGCGAACTGCTCACCACGCTCCGACGCCGGCGGACGCTCGTGCTGCTCGGGGTGCTGGCGGCGGTCCCGGTGCTGGTCGGGGCCGCGGTGAAGATCCAGACCCGGGGCGGCGGTTCCTCCGGCGACGGGGCCGGCCCGGCCTTCCTCGGTCAGGTCACCAACAACGGCCTCTTCCTGGTGTTCACGGCGCTGGCCGCGACACTCCCGTTCTTCCTGCCGATGGCGGTCGGCGTCGTCGCGGGCGACGCGCTCGCGGGCGAGGCGGGCGCGGGCACCCTGCGCTACCTGCTGGTGGCCCCGGCGGGCCGTACCCGCCTGCTGCTCGTCAAGTACGCGACGGTGGCCGTCTTCTGCCTCCTGGCCACCCTGGTCGTCGCCGCCTCCGCGCTGCTGACCGGCGCGCTGCTCTTCCCGCTCGGCGACCTGATGACGATCTCCGGCACCAGCATCAGCTTCGCCGACGGCCTCCTGCGGGCCCTGCTGATCGCCCTGGTGGTGGCCGCGTCCCTGCTCGGCGTGGCATCCCTCGGCCTCTTCGTCTCCACCCTCACCAACAGCGGCATCGCGGCGATGGCGACCACGGTCGGACTGGTCGTCACCGTCCAGATCCTCGACCAGTTCCCGCAGTTGCACGCCGTGCGGCCGTACCTCTTCTCCCACTACTGGCTGTCCTTCGCGGACCTGATGCGCGACCCCGTCTACTGGCACGACCTCACCCGCGACCTCGGCCTCCAGGCCCTGTACGCGGCGGTGTTCGGCTCGGCGGCCTGGGCGCGGTTCACCACGAAGGACATCACCGCGTAGCCGAACCGGCCACCGCCAGCAGCAGTTCCTCCCGTCCGGGCGCCGCCACGAGCTGGAGCCCCAGCGGGCAGCCGTCGCGGCCGAGCCCCGCCGGGAGACTGAGGGCCGGGTGCCCGCTGAGGTTGAACGCCCAGGTGAGCGCGGTGGAGTAGCGGTCTCCGGGCCCGCCGTGGCCGTGCGCGGGGCAGGGGGTGGTGGGGGTCAGGAGCAGATCGGCGCGGCGGAAGAGGGCGGCGAGGCGGCGGTCGTTGACGGCGCGGACGCGGTCGGCCGTACGCGGGTCACCGCCCTCCCCGCCGCGCAGGGCGAGCCAGGCGGGGGCCGGGTCTTCGAGGCGCAGGGGCGGCCCGGACGGCAGGAGGCGTACGGCTCCCGCGTCGGCGAGCCGGAGAACGGCGGCGTGGGCGAGCGCGACGGGCTCGGGGTCGGGGCCGGCGAAGCCGAGGTCGGGCGACCAGAAGGCAGTGGGCGGGGCGGCGGTTCCCCGCCCTCCGGTCCGCCCGATCATCACGTCCCAGTACGCCTCCGCGTCCGCGACGCACCGCGTCAGCACACCGGGCGCCGCGAGCCCCGTGCGGTCGGCGGACGGGAACCGCCCGTTGGTCGCCTTCAGCCCGACCACCCCGCACCACGCGGCCGGGATCCGCACCGACCCCGCCCCGTCGGTGCCGGTCGCCAGCGGCACGAGCCCGGCGGCCACGGCCGCGGCGGACCCCGCCGAGGAACCGCCGGGCGTACGGTCGTACCGCCAGGGGTTGACCGTACGGCCGTGCCGCCCGAGCCCCCACGTCTGCCAGGGAGTCCCCGGACCGGGCACGGCGGTGGCCCCCACCGGTACGCACCCGGCGGCGACCAGCGGACCCGCCGCACGCGGTCCGTGCCGCCCCTTCACGCCGATCGGCACCCCGGCGAGCGGCGGCCGTTCCCCCCGCGCGATCCGCCGGTCCACCGCCCGCGCGGCCCGCAGCGCGTCCTCCTCCCACACCTCCGTGAAGGCGCACAGCACCGGGTCGACGCGTTCGATCCGCTCCAGCGCGGCCGTGACCGCGGCGACGGCCGTCAACGCGCCGGCCCGGACGGCCGCGGCGGTCTCCCGTGCGGTGGTCATCTGCCGTCTCCCCCCTGGCTTCGCGTCGTTGAACAGCACATCCGCGGCGGCCGTCGCGGTTCCCGGCGGGGCCGAGGGGCCGTTGGGACGAGGCTGTGACGTCGTGGTGACGCGGAGGCGGGGATGGAGCGGACAGACTGGTCGGCAGGATGCGTACCGTCGGTGCGCGGCGCGGGGGAGTGAGGGAAGGACCGATGGCTCGACTGAGCTTCGAGAAGAAGCGGGTGCCGGGGCCGGTGGCGCACCCGGCGGCGGTGCCCGTCCGGGTCTACGGCGCGGGCGGCGCGTCCGTGGGCGGCGTGGCGGTCGTGGCGGCACCGGGCGAGGAGATCCAGCAGGCCGTCCTCGACCATCTCCAGCGCCTCGCCATCAGCCTCGGCACCCCCATCCGGGCCACCATCCAGGACGACCGCGCCGGCTGCGTCGTCCCCCTGGAGGTCTCGGCGGACGGCTCCAGCCGGGTCACGGGCAAGGCGGTACGCGTGGCCGCGCCGGAGGCGCCGGAGTTCCTCCAGGCGCCGAGGGGCGTGTTCGGCCCGGCACCGGTCATGGAGGGGACGGGGTCCGGAGCGGCCGGGCCCGCGCCCGGGGCGGAGGTCTCCGCCCCGCTCGCGGGCGCCGGCGTCGAGGACGCCCCCGCGTCGACAACGGGTGCCCCCGCGCCGGTGGCCGGCGTACCCGCCCCGGCCGTGGACGTTCCCCGACCGCTCACCGCCGCGCCCGCCCCCGCTCCGAAGGCCCCTGCGGCCCTTGCCTGGCCCACCGAATCGGTGCCCGCGACCACCGCCGCCCCCACCCCGCCCCGCGGCTTCGACGCCGTGGCCGAGGAGGTGCTCGGGGACGGGCCGGTGACCGAGACCGTGGAGGGGGCCGAGCTGCTCACCGAGCCGATGACCCGGATCAACGAGGCCGTGCGGGCGGGCCGGATCGAGGACGCGGCGCAACTCGTGGAGCGCACGGTCGGCGAGGCGTCCGCCGTCCTCGGCGCCGACCACGCCGAGGTGCTGCACCTGCGTGAACTGGCCGCCTACATCGCCTACCTGGCCGGTGAACCGGTCCGCGCCTGCCGGCTCTCGCTCGACCTCGCCCGTCTGCGCCGCACCGCGCGGGACGCCGACGCGGCCTACGGCAACGTGCAGAGCGCGTCGACCGCCTGGCGTGCCGTGCGCGACCCGGAGGAGGGCCTGCGGCTGGGCCGCGACCTGATAGACCTCTGGTCCGACCTCGCCGCCGAGCCGGGTCCCGCCGCCGAGGACCCCCGCCCCCTGGAGTCCGCCCGCGCCCGCATGCTCCGCCTCACCGACCGGGCGTCCCAGGCGTCCCGGGCGGCCGAGCACGGAGCGGCCTAACCGCTCCGTGCGCCTGAGGAAACGATCAGGCGTAATGATCAGGCTTGACGGTCAGGGTTGACGAACAGGCTTACCGGTCAGGCGTGACGGTCAGGCGTGACGGTCAGGCGTGACGGTCAGGCGTCGACCGGGGTCTCGCCCGGAGTCTCCGTCCGGGCGGCGCCGATCCGAGCCCCCGAGACCCTCGCCTCCAAGGCGTCCACGGCCTTCTTCGACCGGCGCGCCGAGTGCAGGGCGTTGCCCGTGAGCAGCAGCAGGGCGACCCAGACGAGGGCGAAGCCGGCCCAGCGCTCGGGGGGCATGTCCTCGTGGAAGTAGAGGATGCCCAGCACGAACTGGAAGAGGGGAGCCAGGTACTGGAGCAGACCCAGCGTGGACAGCGGGACGCGGATCGCCGCCGCGCCGAAGCAGACCAGCGGGAGCGCCGTGACGAGGCCGGTGGAGGCGAGCAGCGCCGCGTGGCCCGCCCCCTCGGTCGTGAAGGTGGAGTGGCCGTGCGCGCCGAGCCAGAGCAGGTAGCCGAGCGCGGGCAGGAACTGGATCGCGGTCTCGGCGGCGAGTGACTCGACACCGCCGAGCGCGACCTTCTTCTTCACCAGCCCGTAGGTGGCGAAGCTGAAGGCCAGGCAGAGCGAGATCCACGGCGGGCGGCCGTAGCCGATCGTCAGGACGACGACCGCGGCGAATCCGGTCGCCACCGCCGCCCACTGCACGGGCCGCAGCCGCTCCTTCAGCAGCAGCACGCCCATGGCGATGGTCACCAGCGGGTTGATGAAGTACCCGAGCGACGCCTCGACCACATGGCCGGCGTTCACGGCCCAGATGTACACGCCCCAGTTGATGGTGATCACCACGGCGGCGACCATGACCAGTGCCAGCCGGCGCGGCTGGCGCAGGAGTTCCCCGGCCCAGGCCCAGCGCCGTACGAACAGCAGGGCCGCGGCGACGAAGATCAGCGACCACACCATGCGGTGGGCCAGGATCTCCATCGCCCCCGCGGGCTTCATCAGCGGCCAGAACAGGGGGACGAGGCCCCACATGCCGTAGGCGGCGAAACCGTTCAGCAGACCTATGCGGTGTTCAGCCTTGGACGTCCCGGGCACGGGCCCTCCCTCCACTCCTCCATGCGCCCGACGTGCGCGCGGGGACGAAGGTAACGCCGAGCGCCCCCGCCTGTCATGTCCGTATCGCCATACGGTCATGACAGGCGGGGGTGGTGGGCCGGGTGCGCCGGGAGCGGCCCGGGTGTCAGGCCTTGAGCGCGGCCTCGACGGCCGCTGCCAGCGGGGTCGTCGGGCGGCCGGTCAGCCGGGAGAGGTCGCCGGAGTCCACCACCAGCTCGCCCCGCGCGATCGAGGCGTCCACACCGGCGAAGACGTCGGCCAGCGGCTCCGGCAGGCCGGAACCGGTGAGGATGCCCCGCATCGTCTCGACGGTGACGGCGTTGTAGACGATCTCCCTGCCGGTGCCCCGGCTCAGCTCGGCCGCGTACTCGGCGAAGCTCCACGCCTCGTCGCCGCCCAGCTCGTACGTCCGGTTCTCGTGGCCCTCGCCGGTCAGCACCGCGACCGCGGCGGCCGCGTAGTCGGCGCGGGCGGCCGAGGAGACACGCCCCTCGCCGGCCGCCGCCACGACCGCGCCGTGCTCCAGCACCGGGGCGAGCCGTTCGGTGTAGTTCTCGTGGTACCAGCCGTTGCGCAGCAGCGTGTACGGCAGGCCGGAGGCGCGCAGCACCTGCTCGGTGGCCCGGTGGTCGTCCGCCAGCGCGGCCTTCAGGGTGCCCGGGGCGCTGGTGTACGCGAGCAGCGCCGCACCCGCCGCCTTCGCCGCCTCGATCACCCCGGTGTGCTGCCGGACCCGGTCGTTGTCGAACTCGTTGCCCGAGATCAGCAGGACCTTGTCGCCCGCGGCGAACAGGCCCTCGAAGGTCTCGGGTGCGTTGTAGTCGGCGACGGCCAGTCGCACGCCGCGGGCCGCGAAGTCCGCGGCCTTCTTCTCGTCGCGTACGACGGCGGTGATCCGCTCCGCCGGAACCTTCTCCAGCAACTGCTCCACTACGTGCCGGCCGAGGTGTCCGGTGGCTCCGGTGACGACGATGCTCATGGTCTGTGACACTCCTTGCAGCGGGGATGTCACTAACCATACGGCTAGCGCTAACTAAAAGAAAGTAGCTTCTCTGTGTGGTCCTCCCGGACATGCGACGAGGCCCGGGAACGTTCGTCCCGGGCCTCGTGGAGCGGTGGAGCGGTGGAGCGTGGCGCGGTGGAGCCGTGTCAGCCGACGACCGTCCAGGTGTCGCCGCCCGCGAGCAGCGCGGCCAGGTCGCCCTTGCCCCTCTGCTCGACCGCGGTGTCCAGCTGTGCGGTCATCTGCTCGTCGTAGACCGGCCGTTCGACCGAGCGGAACACGCCGATCGGGGTGTGGTGCAGGGTGTCCGGGTCGGCGAGGCGGGAGAGGGCGAAGGCGGTGGTGGGGGAGGCGGCGTGGGCGTCGTGGACCAGGAGGTCGGTCTCGTTCTCGGGGGTCACGGTGACCACGTCGAGGT
>NZ_JBSFLI010000014.1:0-184773 GCF_053598955.1 Streptomyces sp. NPDC001056
GCCGAGATGCGCAGACTGCTCCAGCTGCCCAGCGCCGACCCGCCGCTGCTGATCGACGCGGACCTGCGCCCGGAGGCGCCCGCGCTCCGCCCCGGCGGGAGCGTGGGCGCCGCGTCACCGCACGCTCAGTCGCCCAGCGCGGCCCGCATCTTGGCCAGTCCCCGCATCCGGTTGCGCTGTACGGTTCCCCGGTGAGCGCCGAGCCGCTCTCCTGCCGCGTCGTGGCTGAGACCCTCCAGGTCCACGAGGATGACCGCGGCGGCCTCCTTCGGCGACAGCAGGCTCAGCAGCGCGATCGCCACGGAACGAGCCTCGCAGCGTTCCACACCGCCGTCCCAACGGGGTTCGGGCAGCCGGTCGGTGCACATCTCCCGCCGGGACGGGCGCAGCCACGAGTCCCGCAGCAGGTTGAGCGCGGCGGCGCAGGCGTAGGCGTACGGGTGCTGCTGACGGGCCAGGGTGTGTCCCCGTGCTCGCCGGGCGAGCCGTAGATAGGTCTCCTGCAGCAGGTCGTCGGCGTCGTACGGATTGCCGGTCAGGGTCAGCAGCCGCCGGCGCAGCCGGGGCATGGTCTCGGTGAAGACCGCGTCGAACTCGTCCGGGCTCATGCCGTCGAGCGGATGAGCGGTGTCGGTGCCGGTGCCTTTGGTGATGTCGGTGCTTTTGGCGGTCAGGGTGATGGTGTTGCAGGGCTCGGTGCTGTTCATCTGGCGTTTCCCCCATTTCGCCTGGCGTGCCGCCGGTCATGCGGCGCCAGGTGTGTGCTGGTTCTGGTCGGCGTCCGGTGCGCCGGCCGGTCGTGCGAGAAGAGACGGTGCGGATGACGACCGTGCGGAAGGCGGCGTCGTGCGCAAGCGCGGCGAGCGGCTCAGGTCGGCGCGCCGGGGTGTGACCCGGGGCCCGTATGCCGTTCCCCGCTCTTGCGGAGAAGGTCGACGGGACCGTAGCGGGCGGCCGGCTCCCGGCGCAGCAGGGCCCAGTAGCGGTCCCCGTACGACCAGTGCCACCACTCCGTGGGGTAGTTGACGAATCCCGCGGACATCAGCGCCCGTTGCATCACGGCCCGGTTGGCACGGGCCCGCGCACCGATGCGCGGCGCGTCCGTGCGGCACGCGCCGTCGCTTTCCTCCGGCGTGGCGTTGACCTCGGTGCCGAGCGGCAGTTCCGTGCCGTCCTCGGTGCACAGGGTCAGGTCCACCGCGCTCCCCGTGACGTGCGGGGCGACCTCGGGCGGCGAGATGTAGGCGCTCGCCAACTCCCTGATACGGGCCGGGGACGCGTCGGGGTGTGCGGCGTGCAAGGCCGTCGCGTACCGCTCGAAGTAGCTGCTCTGCAGCCCCGGCGGCCGGTATCCCTCCACCAGCAGGAAGCGCAGCCCCTGGGGGAGCGTCCGCTGGGCCTCAAGGAGCCGTCGCAGCACGCCGGACCTGAGCCGGGCGTAGGCGCCGGCGCCGTCGGCCTGCCGGTCGTCGAGCCGCAACTCCGGTGTGTCTCGCACATCGACCAGCGGCTCGCCGCAGTCGTCCACGACGACGGCGGCGACCCGCGGATCGGAGAGGGTGATGAGGTCGGTCACGCACCCGAGCGTGCCGGGCGCCTCTGCAAAAACTCTGCAGATGCTCTGCAGGTCCCCACGGGAGCCGCCGTGCGGGGCGCCGGCCGCGTTCGCCGCACGGGATCGGGCACAGGCTCTCGGTCTCAGCCGCGCTCAGGGGCGATCCTCCCGCGCCTCCCGGCTGTCCAGTGCGCGGAAGGTCTCGTAGGCCTGCCGGCGGGCCTCCTCGGCGGCCTGGTGATCACCCCGGAAGGCGTGCACCTCGGCCAGGTCGCGCAGCGTGCGCGCCCGCCACAGTGGCAGGCCCAGCTCTTCCCAGAGCGCCAGCGCGCGCCGCAGGGGCTCCTCGGCGTCGAGCGGGGCGCCCGACGCCAGGTGCCACTCGCCCCGTGTACGCAGCACCAGGGCCTCACCGAAGTCGTCCTGGCGTTCCCGGGCCACCCCCAGACAGCGGTCGAGACGGCCGCTCGCCCGCTCCAGGTGCCCCTGCCGCAGCTCCACCTTGGCCAGCGCCTGCTCGGTGTACATCAGCCCGAAGCTGTCACCGAGGTCGGTGAAGACCCGCAACGCCTCGGCCAGCAGGCCCTCCGCGTCCGTCAGCGCGCCGCGCGCCCGGTGGCACAGGGCGAGCGCCCGCAGGGTGAGGGCCTGGCCCTGCCGGTCCCCGGCCCGCCGGAACAGCTCCATCGACCGGGACAGCGCCTTCCGTGCCTCGTCGTCGCGTCCCTGCTCGCGATGGACGTAACCGATCCCGTACAGGGCCCGGGCCCGGCCCGCGTCGTCGCCCAGCTCCTCGAACCGCCGCAGGGCCAGGCCGAGCATGTCCGACGCCTCGGCGAACCGGGCCTGTTCCCGGCGGACGCCACCCATTCCGGCCAGGGCCGTCGCGCTCCCTCGCGCGGCGTCCTCCCCGGCCCCGGCGGTGCGGTCGTCGGGCCCCGGGCCCGCGCCCGTGGCGTCGGTCGTCCCGCTCCCGCGCTGTTCGTCGAACAGGCCCCGGGCCCGGGCGAAGTAGGCGTACGCGTCCTCGAACCTGTCCTGCTCGTAGCGCAGTTGGCCCAGGCCGATGAGCAGCCATGCCTCGCCCTCGCCGTCACCCTCGCGGCGCACCGCGTCGAGGGCCACGGTGTGGGTCTGCGCCCACACGTCGAACTGGTTGTACAGGGCGGCCGAACTCGCTATCAGGGCGCCGGCCAGGTCGCGTGCCGAGCGGGTCATGCCCTGGCTCGCGCAGTGGTGGACGCCCGCGACCAGGCAGCTCTGCTCGGCGGCGAACCAGGCGGACGGCCGGGACACCAGCCGGTCCTGCGTGGCCCGGTCGAGCGGGCACTCCACACGCGGCCGGGCGAGCAGCCAGGAGACCCCTCCGGGGCCCTGCACGGCGGCGCGGTCGGAGAGCGCGAGCCAGCAGGCCACCAGCCGCTGCACGGCCGCCGTTCGCTCCGCGAGGCTCTCCTCGGTCAGGCAGCGCTCACGGGCGTGTTCCCGGACGAGGCCGTGGATGCGGTAGCGGTTCTCGCCGGTTCCGTCGGTTCCGAGCACCTCGATGAGATGGCAGTCGACGAGCCGCTCGACGGCCTCCTCCGCCTCCTCCGTGCCAAGGTCGAGGAGGGGTGCGGCGATCCAGGCGGCGAAGTCGGGCAGGTCCATCAGCGCCAGCCGGCGCAGTGCCCGGCGTTCGGGCGGGTCGAGCTCCCCGTAGCCCAGTTCGAGACTGGCGCGCACCTCCAGGTCGCCCACCCGCAGCTCGTTGAGGCGGCGGTGTTCGTCCCGCAGCCGATCGGCGAGACGGCCGGGACTCCAGTGCGGGCGCGCGGCCAGCCGGGCACCCGCGATGCGCAGGGCGAGCGGGAGTTGACCGCACAGGGCGACGATTTCGGCCAGGTCCCCGTGCGCCTGCTCCGCCCGGGGCCGACCGGCCACCGTGGCCAGCAGCTCCAGTGCCTCGTCGGCGTCCGGCACCGACAGGTCGAGGCGGTCCACGCCCTCCAGCGCCGTCAGCCGCCTTCGACTGGTGATCAGCACGGCCGAGCCGGGGCCGGGCGGCAACAGCGGCCGGACGTGGGCCTCGCTCGGGGCGTTGTCGAGTACCAGCAGGACGCGTCGGCCCGCGACCTGGGTCCGGTACAGCCCGATCAGGTCGTCGGTCCCGGACGCGGTCTCGTGATCGACGCCCAGCGCCCGCAGCAGCCGGGCGAGGGCGTCGGCGGTCGCGAGCGGGGCGGTGTCCGAGCCGCGCAGGTCGAGGAAGAGCCGGCCGTCCGGGAAGAGGTGCGCGGCGCGGTGCGCCGCATGGACGGCGAGCGCCGTCTTGCCCGTGCCGGGTCTTCCGGAGATCACTCCGACGGGAGGCGCGGTCCTGACGGGATCGCGGGCCCGGTCGAGCAGGGTGGTGGCCCAGGTGACCTGCCGGGCCCGGCCCACGAAGTCGGCCACGTCCGGCGGCAGATGGGACGGTGAGCGGGCGGGCGGCGGGGCGGGCGCTCGCCGGGGCCGGGAGGGTGAGGGGTCGTGCTCGGGTACCGGGGAGGAAGGCGCGTGTTCGGCCTCGTCCGACGTGGTGGGTCCGACCCGGGTCCGCGGTCCGGGCGGGGTCGCCGGATCGCGGGTGCCGGGTACCGTGGCGCCGCCCTGTGCCGGCTGGGGCGGACCGGCGGCCGGGTCCTCGGCTCCGACCGCTTCCGGCCGCCGGACACCCGCGAGCAGGGGGTCGTTCCGCAGGACCGCCAGATGCAGGGCGCGCAGTTCGGAGCCCGGTTCCAGGCCCAGGTCGGTACGCAGGATGTCACGGCCCTCCCGGAAGACGCGCAGCGCGTCCGGCGCCCGGCCGGTACGGAACAGGGCGGTCATCAACTGGGCTCGCGGTCGCTCGCGCAGCGGATGGGCGGCGACATGGGCAAGGAGGGGAGCGACGACCTCACTGGCCTGCCCCAGCCGCAGGCGCAGTTCGTAGAGGTCCTCCTGCGCCACGAGCCGCAGCTCCGTCAGGCGGGCCGCCTCGATCCGGGCGAAGGACTGTCCGACGCCTTCGAGGGCGTCCTGCCCCCGCCACAGCTCCAGGGAACCGGCGAGCAGATCGAGTGCCTCCGCGCCGCGGCCTGCGGCGGCTGCCCGCCGTCCGGCGGACACCAGGTTCTCGAAGCGGCGGGCGTCGATCTGTTCCGGGGCGAAATCGGCCACGTAACCGGGGGCCCGGGTGCGGATCGCCGGGGCCGCGCCGACCGGGGACAGCGCGCGGCGCACCGCGGCCACATGGGAGGCCACCAGCGCGCCCGCGGTGGCGGGCGCCCGCTCCTCCCATACGAGGTCCACGAGCCGCGGGGTGGAGAGTACTTCGCCGAGGTGGATGACGAGCGCGGAGAGCACCGCGACGGGCTTGGAGCCGCCGAGCCGCACGCACCGGGTGCCGTTCTCCCATACCTCGACCGGCCCCAGCAGGCGCACTTCGAACATCGTTCCCCGCCCCCGACCCACCACCGCTGCAACGGATGACAACGATAGGCGCGCGCCACGCGAGGACATGCCGAAAGCCGGGCCGCTGTCCGGTTCCGAGCGGTCCGGTGGTATCGCGCCGACGCTGGAGGCAGCCGCCGGGCGGGCAGTGGCCGATGCGGTGTTCCTCCCGATGCGGTCGGTGATGGGCCGGGTCCGCCGCCTCGGCCGGGGGCGGACATCTGTGGGACGGGACGGAGGCATTCCCCGTATGACCGGGTTCGGCGGTCATACGAGTGCGCCCTCCGGCACGTCACCACACCGACAAGGGCGCACGCCGCGTCCGCAGGCTTCGCCGACCGCCCGTTGCGGAGCGGTTCCGAAGACCCCCGGAGGAAGAACGATGACGACCAGCCGCTCCACGACGACGCGCTCCCTGCGCCGCGCCCTGCCGGCCGGGGCCGTCGCCGCCGCAGCGTCCTTGCCCCTGCTGTGCTCGGCGCCGGCCGGGGCCGCCGCGGACGACACCAGTGTGTACGTGTGGGCGACCGGCGTGAACGTCCGGGTCTGCCCGGAGGTGTCCGCCGCATGCCCGCCGATCTCCGGGGCGCAGATCGGCAAACGGTGGGTCACGGCGTTCTGCCAGCGCACCGGGAGCGAGGTGGCCGACGGCCCCTACCGCAACGACTGGTGGGTGCAGGTCGACGCGGGCGGCCCGATCGGCTGGGTCAGCGCGGTGTACGTGCGCGGCGGCAACAACGACGAGCCGATCCCGGGACTGCCGGAGGACGACTTCTGCCACTGACAAGCGGTCGCCGACGGCACCGCGAGAACGGCGTCACGGACCGCCGACTCCACGACTCCAGAACGAGAGGGGCACCACCTGTGTTCTCGAAGATCACGACTCGCCTGTTCTCCCCACGGGCCCTGCTCACCGCCCTGCTCGGCCTCACCGCCCTGCTCGGCCTCACCGCCCTGCTCGGCCTCACCGCCCTGCTCGGCCTCGCGGCGGCCCCCGCCCAGGCTCAGCAGGGCACCTGGCCGGTCCATGTCTGGGCCGACCAGGTGCGGGTGCGCACGTGCGACGGCACGTCGTGCGGACTGGCCACCACCGAGCAGCTGACCGACGTCACCGTGCAGGCGATCTGCCAGCGGTGGGGCGGCTACGTGTCCGACGGCCCCTACTACAACCACTACTGGGTCGAAGTCATCACGCCGCACGGCACGGTCGGCTGGGTGAGCGCCGTGTACGTCAGCGGCGGCAACAACGACGAGCCGGTCCCCGCGCTGCCGGAGGACAGCGACTGCCGCTGACGACGCGGCACCGACGGCACCGCGAAAGCGGCGTCCCTGACCACCGAATCCACGACGTCCACAACGAGAGGGGCACCACCCGTGTTCTCGAAGATCATGACTCGCCTGTTCTCCCATCGCGCCGCGCTCGCCGCCCTGCTCGGCCTCACCGGCCTGCTCGGCCTCGCGGCGGCCCCCGCCCAGGCCGATCCGTCGCTGTCGCCGGTCCACATCTGGGCGAGCCAGGTGCGGGTGCGCGACTGCGCGAGCACGTCGTGCGACCTGGCCACCACCGAACAGGTCACCAACGCCACCGTGCAGGCGTTCTGCCAGCGGTGGGGCGGCTACGTGTCCGACGGCCCCTACTACAACCACTACTGGGTCGAGATCATCACGCCGCAGCACCACCTCGGCTGGGTGAGCGCCGTGTACGTCAGTGGCGGCTCCAACGACGGCCCCGTGCCCGGCGTGCCGGTGGAGACGGACGACAGCCCCGTCTACTGCGAATACGTGTAAGCCGGTCAGCACGTTGACCACGAGTCGTCACACACACAGAGAGAGAGCCTTCATGTCCATCCACTCCCCGTCCGGGCGACGCACCTGGCGCAGGACGGCGGTCGTCCTCGCGGCCGTCGCCTCCCTGAGCACGGCTCTGGCCGGCGCCGCCGGCGCCGCGGCGCGCCAGCCCGAAGGGACCCGGGTCACCACGGTCGCCACCGGTGCGGCCGACGCGGTCGAGCACTTCGGCAACATGGCGACCGGTGGCTGCCTCGACGACAGCTTCGCCTACGGATTCCGCGGATTCGACTGCAACGGCCTCGACTTCCAGAACTGGAACGTGCACATCTGGCAGGGGGACGGCACGCGCCAGTTCCGCAACATCGCAACCGGCCGGTGCTGGTACGGCGGTGTCCCCGAAGGCGCCCACCCGTACACCACTGACTGCGATTCGTCCAAGGAGCAGAGCTGGTGGGTCTACCCCCGCGGTGACCGGGTGAGCTTCGAGAACCAGGCCACCGGCCTGTGCCTGGACGACAGCGAGTACGGCCTGCGCATGCTGAAGTGCACCCAGAACCGCAACCAGACCTGGCGCTGACGCGGCGCCGATGGTTCCGCGTCTGCCCGGGCGGGGACGGTCCGGGCAGACGCCTTCAGGCCCCTTCCGGGGAGTTCGTCCGATGCCGTGCCGGACATGGTGGGGACCGTGCCCTCCACGAACAGGCGGTGTCCGGTGCCGAGGACGACCGGGAGGTCAGCAGGTGCATTCTCAGCCACCCTGGTTCTCGGCCGCTCTGCCATCGCGAGGTCATGTGTGGGGATCAGGTGCCCTCCACGATGAGACTGCCTGCCGTAGGAGCCGGTGGCGGCCGCCTGCGGCGACTCGCGTGAGATCATCCGTCCATGAGCAGCGATCTGGAAGTAAGCGCTCTGGCGATCAATGTCGTGATCCCGCAGTCGCTCCGCTGGACGGACACCCGACGCGGCGAAGCGTTCACGCTGACCACACTCAACGTCCGGCTTCTCCCGGACGGCCACCTCGCCGTGAAGGCCTACGGCAGACCAGTCGGCGGTGGTCGCGGCGCGTACGTCTCGTTCCCTGTGCCCGATGAACCCGAACTGGCGGCCCTGGTCTCCGACGCCGCCGGCCGTGCCGGGGCCTTGTGGGCCGCCCATCGCGGTCTCGGCTGATCGTCACAACTGACTGACGCGGAAGGGAAGTTCATCGAGCGGTACCTGCCGCTCGGCGAGTACGGCTGGACGACGCCGCCCATCTGATGCCGCCACTGGGGGTGGGCGCGAACCTCGCGATGCTGGAAGGCGCCGAACCCACCGAGTCCATCGCCGCAGAACCTGGAGATCTGGACGAGGTCGTCCGCGCCTTCGAGGAGCAGATGCGGGCACGGGCCGGCGGGTGGGCGACGATAACGACGGCCGGTCTGGAACGCCTTGTGAGCCCGGACCCCGTCGAAGCCCTCGCCCAGGAGTTCGCGGCTGCCACGGGGGAGAGGCGCCGAACGCTCGGCTCGGCGCGGCTCAGACGAAGAACGCGTTCATGCCCGGGACGTCGGACAGGTAGGTCTCGATGCTCGCGATCTTGCCGTCGTGAAGGCGGCAGACGGTGGAGAGGTGTTCGTCCAGCCGGACCTCGCCCCGGCGGGCGGTGTTGTGCAGGGACAGGGCCATGTTCTCGGCACTGACCAGGATGTGCAGCAGCTCGAAGCGGAGACCGTAGGAGGCGATCTTCTTCGCCCGCTCCACGACCGCCTCCGCGCCTTCCGCCGTACCGGAGACGGTGTTGTCACCGGGGAGCGTCCAGGTGGCGTCATCGGTGAGCAGGGCCCGGATGCCCTCCCAGTCACGGGCGGTGAGACAGGCGTGGAACGTCCTGCCGAGCTGGTGCTGGACCTCGTACTGGGTCATCGGGTGTCTCCTCGGGACCAGGAAGTCGGATCGGAGAAGGTGACCATCCCCGCGGTGGCGCGCCGCGCCGGCTTCAACCCCAGTCCCCTCTACCGCCGTTGGGGGACTGTCTCCGCCCTCCTGGCGGACGTGGCCGCCCAGCGCCAGGCGGAGGGGACGCCGGAGCTGCTCGGTGATCTGCGCAAGGACCTCGAACGGGCCGCGGTGTGGACGCTCACCGACCTGTCCCGGCCGGGAGGCGTGGCATTCTTCCGTGCCGAAGTGGCACCGGACGTGGATGAACGACGGGCCGGGCTGCGCGAGTGCCTGGAGCGGGTCAGCACCCGATTCCACGCCGCCCTGGAGGCCGCGGCCCGGCGGGGCGAGGGGGCACCCCCACTGGAGCGGGTGCTGGATCACGTGGTCGCGCCCCTCTATTTCCGGGTGGTGTTCTCGATCCCGGAAACGAACGAGGACTACGCACGCGGCCTCGTCGCCGAGTTGTGCGACTCCGGGTATGTCGCCCCTGCGACGCCGGACCCGGGCCGGAACCTCAGTACGGGCCACTGTCAGGAGCCGGCGCTCGCGCGCGGGCCGTCACGTTCCCGGCGCGGTGGTCGAGCGGGGTGACGTCCAGTTCGCGCAGCGCGTCGCGGTGCCGTGCCAAGGCCGCTCCGATCACCTTCATGTCGCCCGCGGAGGCGAGTCGGGCAACCCGGATCGCCCAGGAGATCACGACCGCCCCGTTCGGCGCCCGCACCGCCGGACAGCCCCCTGGTGAGCAGCCGTCATCGCTGCGTCACCGGTATGGGATTCGCCCCCGCTTCCTCCTTCCGGGCAGGCATGCGCAGGGCCACGCACGCCCGGACGGAGCCAGGCCCGGCGGGCCCGGCCCGGTCCGGTCAGCGGCATGTCAGGGTCCGGTCAGCGGTTCCTGGCACGGTTGTTCCTGTGACCGGCACGGGAGACCGAACGCCGGACGCTGGGAGAGGTGCCCGGAGTGGTTGATCGGGGACCAGCGAGCTCGCCTCACGGTCGGGCCCCTCAGGGGCCCACGCAGGTTCGAATCCTGCCCTCTCCGCCAACGCCGACGCCGCCGCGCGTCGTCGGGTGCCGGAGCGGCAGGGGCGGGCGTAGGCCCAGTGGTCCGGCAAGGTGCGCCCTTGCGGATCGGTGCCGGTGGTGAGGACGGGCTGGTCGACGCTGGTGGGCGGCCCTGCCACCGCCGGGCGCGCCGCGCCGCGCCGACGGTTGGCGGTCGCGAAGAAGCCCGTTTCCAGCGCCTCTTGGGCTGCTAGCCTGCGCGCATGGCAGACCTGGGGCCCCTACCGTGGCCGCCCGACCCGATCAGGACAGAGAGACTCGTGCTTCGCGCGCCCGAGGCCCGGGACCGTGCGGCGTTCATCGAGCTGCTGGCCTCGCCGGAGGTGCACGTCTACCTCGGCGGCCCCCGCCCCCGTGACGACCTCGACCGCGAGTTGCCCGAGGTGCCCGAGCGGTGGCCCGGGAGCTTCGTCGTCGAACTCGGCGGGTCGATGATCGGCCAGATCCTGCTCAGGAGAGCGACGGAGCACCGTCGCCCGGCTGCCGCGGGGAAGGCAGATCTCGGCTACCTGTTCCTCCCACGGGCGTGGGGATTCGGGTACGCCGCCGAGGCGTGCGCGGCGGCACTCGACTGGTTCGACGACGTTCTTCCCGGCGAGCCGGTGGTGCTCACCACCCAGACCGCCAACGCCGGCTCGATGCGCCTCGCGGCCAAGCTGGGGTTCGCCGAGATGGAGCGGTTCCGGGCATGGGACGCCGAGCAGTGGCTCGGCCTGCGGCCCCCGGCCACGCCGTCCGCTTGAGCCCGGGGTCGCCGGGTCGGGCGGCCCGAGAGTGAGACTCCCTCGGGCCGTCCGACCCGCGGGCCCGGACCGCATCCACCGGTTGCCGACCGGATCGATGGGGACGCCGACGAGGTCATGAAGGACGTATGCGGCTACGTCGTGGAGATCTTTCGGCGATTCCCGAGCCGTACTCGTCGCGGGCGACAGGCGCCTGCCGGAGGAGGACGCACGCTCTGCCGGGCCACAGCGGCAGCACCCCGGCACCACGGGCCGCGCTGCGAACGGCGGGACCGGTGTCTTCCTCACCCACGCGGCACCTTCCCGCCGGGGCGGGGGAGCCTCAGCAGTCCGCTTCCTCCCGCATGTCGAAGGCTTCACGGGCGCGTGTGACAGCGGCCATGTTCTTTGAGACCCACTCCAGCAACACGTCGACGGGATGCCGCAGGGTCTTGCCCAGTGGGGTGATCCGATACGTGATCGCCACTGGGCGGGTGGAGACGACCTCGCGCTCGATCACGCCGTTCCGTTCGAGTCGCCGGAGTGTCGCGGTCAGCGACTTCTGCGTGACCTGCGGGATGGCTCGGCGCAACTCGTTGAAGCGGCACGGGCGTTCGCACAGTTCGCTGAGAACGCTGAGCGACCACTTGTCGAGGACCTGGTCGAGCAGTTCGCGATGAGGAGGGCCGATGAGGAACTCGTCGTCGGTGTCCATGGAGAAACCTGGTCTCGTTGAAGTGTCCTTCTTCCACTAAGTAGCTTACGGATACCTAGAACAGAGGGAGAACACCGATGACCGTCCAGCACTTCACGCCGGAAGGCATGCTGCAGCCGGCTCCGTATCACCACGTGGCCGTCGGGACCGGCACGACACACGTCCACGTCAGTGGGCAGGTCGCACGCCGGGCCGATGGGACTCCGGTCGCACCCGGCGACCTGGCCGGGCAGGTCGCCCAGGCACTGCGCAACACCTCCCTGGGACTGGCGGGTGCGGGCGCGTCGTTCGCAGACGTGCTGCGTCTGACGTTCTACGTGACCCGGTGGAGCCCGGAGAAGATCGGCGACTTCATGGCCGGTGTGGAGGCCGTCGCCGACGAGATCGGGCTCCGGCTCCCCATGCCGCCGGCCTCCCTGATCGGTGTCGACTACCTCTTCGAGCCGGATGTGCTCGTGGAAGTCGAAGCGACCGCGCTTCTCGGCTGACTCCTGGGGAATGTCTTCCAGCCTCGTCTCCATGTGATCGCCACCGTGTGAGCCGAGACGGAGCACCCCGGTCGGCGAGTGGTGCCGGCCGGGGTGCTCGGTCCCGCGATTCCGGGCACAGGGTGAGCCGACCCGCGTCGGCGTCGCAGCCGACGGCCGCAACGCGCCCCGGCGAGCCCCGGGGGCATCGCCGCATCACCGCCCGCGCGACGAGACGCCCGTCGTGACGATCCGCGGCTGTTGCCGCTTCGTCGGCGACCACCGCCGTCCTTCGGTGATGCCACCTCCGGTCGCTGCTCGGGCCAGGTCGACACCGGGCATCTCCCCGCCGCTCATGCCTCAAGTCCCATCTGACCAGCTGTCATCTTTGCTCCGTTTCGGGGTATTTCCTGTTCCAGGGGCTGCCCGTTGAGGTTGTTCTCTGTCGACTCGACGGACCACCGCTCCACCAGGGGTGGCCGCCACAAGTGTTGACGCCGCGTCAGGTTCCAGAAGTGGTACAGCTCCCTCGCGGCGCGCAGCGGCTGCACCCGCGTCGAACCCGCCTGCTCGACAGGGCGATGCGACGGCGGATGAGTCCCGGAGTCGGCGCGCTGCCCGTTCCGGTCCTGGCAAGTCTCACCGTGCGCGACCCAGGTCCCATGGGAGCAGAGGACTGCCTGGCCGCGCGGTAATGACATTCTGTAACGCTGGAAGACCTTACGGAACGCCGGACGACAAGCGGTATGCCGGGCGCACGGCGATGATGGGGAGAAACGATGAAGTTCTGCTTTCTGGTGGAGGAGCAGTACCGTCACGACGGCATGCCCGTCGAGGTGATCCGCCAACTCGCCGCCTGGGGACACCAGGTGGACGTGTTGCGCCCCGGCGGTTCCCTGTTGCGCCTGACCGAGGCCGTACAGACGAGCAGTCATGACGCGTGGGTGCTCAAGACGGTCTCCGGCGGTCCGGGCCTCACCCTTCTCGAAGCGGCGGCCTCGGCCGGCCTGACGACGATCAACAGCGCACGGGCGATACGCGGAGTGAGGGACAAGGCGCTGGCCGCCGCGGTCGGCCTCAGCCACGGGCTGCCCCTGCCTGTGACCTACGCGGCAGCGCTGCCCGAACTGCTGCTGGAGATACCCGAGTCGGAGTATCCGATCGTGGTCAAACCCGCTGACGGCAGCTCCGGCCGGGCCGTGCACCTGGTGTCCTCCGCGGGCCGGCTCGCCGAGATGCTCCCCGAACTGGCGGGGGAGGGCATGCTCATCGCCCAGCCGTACGTTCCCAATTCGGGCATCGACATCAAGGTCTACTGCGTCGGCGACGAGCTGTACGCCACCGAGCGCCGATCCCCGCTCCACCCCGACCACGCCGTACGGGAGCGCCGGGTGCCGTTGTCGGCCGAGATCGCCGCGATCGCTGCTCAGGTCGGCGTGGTCTACGGCCTCGATCTGTACGGTGTGGACGTGGTCCTGGGCCCGAACGGACCTGTGGTCGTCGACGTGAACGACTTCCCCAGCTTCCGCCAGGTCCCCGACGCGCCGGCGCGCCTGGCAAGAGCCGTTCTCTCCCTGGCGTCCGGTGCGACGTCCGGGGCGACTGCGGCCGCGCAGCCGTCGCTCGGCGCCGCTCCGGTTCCCCTCACGGCGGGCAAGACGGCATGAGAATCGGCCTGATCACGTCTGATCCCAGCCACCCGCTGCTGAGCCTCACCACAGCCCTGCTCGCGCCCGACCACCACGTGGATGTGCTGGATCCGCGCACGCCGCTGCCCGTTCCCGGACCGCTCGCCGACGTCTACCTCCTGAAGGCACGTACTCCACGTGCTCTCGCACTCGCCCGGACCATGGAGCGACATCGTGCCCGTGTGATCAACTCGGCCGCCGCGACCGAACTGTGCCAGGACCGCACCTCCATGGCGGCACTGGCGCTGAGTTCCGGCCTCCCCTTCGCGGCCACGCGCACCTTCTCCACTCTTGCCCGGCTGGCGTCCGGGCCGGCCCTGTCCGGACCCGCGGTGGTCAAGAGCCGCCACAGCCGGCGGCACGATGTGGTGGCCCGCGTCGACAGCCCCGCGCAGCTGCGGGACCTGGCCGCCGCCCATCCGGACGAGCCGGTCGTGGTCCAGGATCTCGCCCCCAACGACGGCTGGGACTACAAGCTCTGGGCGATCGGCGACCGGCTCTTCGCCGGCCTGCGCCGTTCGGAGCTTTCCCCCGAGGGACGCGGTCCCACACGAGCGCTGCGCCTCGACGATCTGCCGCGCGGATGGCCGGCCCTGGTGCGCCGCGTCGGCGAGGTGTTCTCCCTCGACGTCTACGGCGTGGACATCATCGACAGCGGCCACGGCGCCCCACTGATCGTGGACATCAACGCCTTCCCGGGCGTCCGGGGACAGTCGGGCGCTCCCGAGGCTCTCGCGGCGCTGGCCCTGTCCCGGGCCGACGGGGCCGGTGCGGACCGGCTTTCATGCCGTGGCGCCGGGGATGCGGGTGGGAGCGGTCGGGACCGCCTCGTAGGGCGGACCTCGTCGTCCGGGTCGGCCGCCGAGGACTGACCGCTCCGGCGTGCACCCGCCGTGACACCACGCGAGCGCTCCGGCCGCGGCGCTCTCCCCCTCACGATCGGCCGCCGTTCCCGCCGGGCGCGCGGTGATCACTCGCGTCGGCTCGGTGCCCGACCCGGCGCGCGGCAAGGACTCGAAGTCGACGCCCCTGCCGTCGTCGTAGTCACCGGGACCGGGCGGGCGACCCGGAGCTGGACGGCCGGGACGGACACGCTGACGACCGGCTCCGCCATGGGGACTGATCCGCGGCGAACGACCGCCGCCGGGCGGACAGGGCCCGAGCGGTGGCGCCCGGACGCGCCCGTCGAACCGGAGAGGTTCGTCGCCCGGCTCCCGGCTCGGGCGCGGCGGCCGCACACGCGCGAGCCGCCCGTTCGGGTCAGGGTGGTCGGGTCGACCTGGAGCGCGGTGCGGCAGTCGCCTGCCGTCCGCTTCTCCGGACCGCTCGCCGGATTCGGCGTACCGTGTCGATCCCGCCCGCCGAGACCGGTTTCCACCTTCCCGTGGGATCGGTGTGTCATCGGCGGACGTCCTTCCGCGCCCATCGATGCCGAGGACGCACCATCCGGACGTATCCACCTTCACGCCGTCCATGAGTCGGGTGACCCCCACGGGGTTGTCTGCCGCAGTTCCGCGGGCAGGAGGGCGTCGGGGAACGACTGGTAGCACCCGGGCCGGAGCCGGTGTTCGACCGCCAGGGTCCCGACACCGGTCGTGCCGGGCGAGGAAGTGGCGGGCCAGGGGCCGCCGTGCACCATGGCGTGACAGACCTGGACCCCGGCCGGCCGGCCGCCCCACAGGATGCGCCCGGCCCGCTGCTCCAGGACCGGCAGTATCCGCTCCGCCGTCGCCAGATCGACGTCGGTCCCGTGCAGGGTGGCCGTCGACTGCCCCTCGACGCGCTTGAGCAGAGCGAGGAGCCCGTCGGTCCCGGACCACCGTACGACGAGCCCTGCGGCACCGAAGACCTCGCCGGAAAGGTCCTCGTGGGCCAGGTGGGCCGCCGCGTCGCACTCCAGGACCACGGGGCTCGGCGCGTTGGGGCCCTCGCCGGGCACTCCCTGTGCCATCACAGAGACGCCTGCGGTGTCCGCCCACCGCGCCGATCCCTTGACGCAGGCCGCCGCGATGCCCGGGGTGAGCAGGGTCTGTCCCGTCATGCGGAAGCGGCCGGCGCTCGGGCATCGCGGGATCGACGCGGACACCGAGCGCGTGCCCGCTGCGGACGAGAGCCGCGAACATGCGCAACTGCCCGCAGGTGCGCGCGCGTTCGCCGGTCAGGCGGTCGAGCGGCAGCCCGGACTCGCTCGCGGCGAGCCGCAGGAGTTCGGCGCCGAGTGCCTCGATCTCCTCCGCGCACGCGTCGAGGAAAGCGGCCCGCCGGTGTGCGGGCAGGGCCCGGTGGTCACGCGCGGCCGCGGCGGCCGGTTCCGCCGCCCGCGCCAGATGCTCCGTCGGCGTTGTCTTCGGTCCGATCAGGTGTATAGCCTGAGCAATGGCATGTGACATTGCACAGAGGAGGGGCCGATGACCCCGAAGGTCGTCGTCGTGGGCGCGGGCGTCGTCGGCGCCGCGTGCGCCTTCCACGCCGCCTCGGCCGGCATGGACGTCACGGTCGTCGACCGCGGACCCGTCGGTTCCGGGACGACAAGTCGCGGTGAGGGCAACGTGCTTCTCTCCGACAAGGCACCCGGCCCCGAACTCGACCTGGCGCGGCTGAGCCGGGAGCTGTGGGACGAGGCGGGCGAGGAGCTCGGGCCGGAGTCGTTCGAGCTCGAACCCAAGGGCGGCCTGGTCGTCGCGAGCACCACCGAAGGCCTCGCGGCGCTCCGGGAGTTCGCCGCGCGGCAGGAAGCGGCCGGCGTCCGCATCGAGCCGGTCGACCACGTGCGGGACCTCGAACCCCACCTGGCACCCGGGGTTCCCGGCGGCGTCCGCTACCCGCAGGACGCCCAGGTGCAGCCGGTCCTGGCGGCGGCCGCGCTGCTGCGGGCCGCCGTGCGGCACGGCGCGCGCTTCCGCACGGGTGCGGTCGTCGGCGCGGTGACCGGCGGGGACGGCAGGATCACCGGCGTCCGGACGGCGACCGGCGACGTCCTGTCCGCCGACGCCGTCGTCAACGCCGCCGGGACCTGGGGCGGTGAGGTCGGCCGCCGGCTCGGCGCGCCCGTCGAGGTGCTGCCACGCCGTGGCTTCGTCCTCGTGACCGAGCCACTGCCGCCCATGGTCCGGCACAAGGTCTACTCGGCCGACTACGTGGCCAACGTCGCCTCGTCCGACGCCGGACTGGAGACCTCGTGCGTCGTGGAGGGCACGCCCGGCGGCACGATCCTCATCGGTGCCAGCCGGGAACGCGTCGGCTTCGACACGACGATGAACACCGCGGTGGTCGCCCGGCTCGCGGCGCAGGCGTGCCGGCTCTTCCCCTTCCTGAGCGGAGTCCACCTGATCCGCGCCTACTGCGGCTTCCGGCCCTACTGTCCGGACCATCTGCCGGTCATCGGCCCCGACCCGCGGGTGCCGGGGATCGTCCACGCGTGCGGTCACGAGGGGGCGGGTATCGGTCTCGCGCCCGCGACCGGCGCGCTCGTGACGGCCCATCTGCTCGGCCGTCCCTGGCGCGGCGCCGACCCGGCCGCGCACACCGGCCTGCTGCCCGACCGCTTCCTCACCCCCGGAGGTGCAACACAGTGAGCGAGATCGTCATCGACGGCGAGCCCCTGCCGTTCGTCGAGGGACAGACCCTCGCCGCAGCCCTCGTGGCCGCGGGCCGGGTCGCCTGGCGCACCACCCGCGTCCAGCACCGCCCGCGCGGCGTCTTCTGCGGCATCGGCGTCTGCTTCGACTGCCTCGTGCGGATCGACGGGGTCGGCGGTCAGCGCGCCTGCCTGGTGCAGGCGGCCGAAGGGATGACCGTCACGACCGGGGAGTACGACGATGAGTGAGCCGGTGGACCTCATTGTCGTGGGCGCGGGGCCGGCCGGCATGGCCGCGGCGGTCACGGCGGTGGCCGGCGGGCTGCGCGTCGTGCTCGTGGACTCCGGCCCCTCCGTCGGCGGCCAGTTCTGGCGGCACCCGCCCGAGCGCGCGCGAGCGGCGATCCCGACCGGGGATCTGCACCACGGACTGCGCGAGTACCGCGCCCTGTGCCAGGCGCTGTCGGCGGGTCGGGTGGCGGGGCGGCTCGACCTGCGCCTGGCGCACCACGTGTGGTCGGCCGTCCGCGACGACGACGAGTTCGCGGTCCACGTGGTCGACCGGCAGGAAGCACCACGGGAGAGGGCCGTGGTCCTGCGCGCGCCGAGGCTCCTCGTGGCGACCGGGGCCTATGACCGGCAACTGCCGTTCCCCGGATGGGACCTGCCGGGCGTGCTCACCATCGGCGGCCTCCAGGCACTGCTCAAGGGCGGCGGGGTAGCGGCCGGGAACCGTGTGGCGCTCGGCGGTACCGGCCCCTTCCTGCTGCCGGTGGCAGCCGGCCTCGCGGCGCGCGGGGTCGAGGTGGTCACGGTGTGCGAGGCCGCCGACCCGCGGGCGTGGCTGCGGCACCCGGGTGCGCTGCTGCGCAACCCGGGCAAGTGGGCCGAGGGAGCCGGGTACGCCGCCGTGCTCGCTCGCCACCGCGTCCCGGTCCGCCCGCGCACCGCGATCACCGGCGCCGAAGGAGGCGAGCGCGTGACCTCGGTCCGGATCGCCTCGCTGGCCTCCGACGGCAGCCCGCGTCCGGGCACGGAACGACGGGTCGAGGTCGATGCCGTCGGCGTCGGCTGGGGTTTCGCACCGCAACTCGACCTGCTCGTCCCCTTCGGCTGTGAAATGACGGACTCGGCGGACGGCAACGCGGTCGTCGCCGTCGACGACGGGCAGCGCACCACCGTGCCCGGTCTCTACGCCGCGGGCGAGGCGTGCGGTGTGGGCGGGGCACCCCTCGCGGTGGCCGAGGGCCGCCTCGCCGCGGCGTCGGTCCTCGCCGACTCGGGCGCCGCGCCCGTGCTGGGCACCAAGCGCCTGGCCAAGGCGCGCGCCACGGTGGCAAGGCAACGAGCCTTCGCACGGGCGATGAGCCTTGCCCACCCGATCCCCGCGGCCTGGTCCTCGTGGCTGACCGACGAAACCGTCGTGTGCCGCTGCGAGGAGGTGACCGCGGGCGCGGTCCGGGCAGCCCGCGCCGACGGCGGCGCACCTGACCACCGGCAGGTCAAGCAGCTGACCCGAGCCGGCATGGGCTGGTGCCAGGGGCGGATGTGCGGACCGGCCGTGCACTGCCTCGCCGCACAGAAGCGGCCCTACGTGCCAGCGGAGCGCCTCGTCGCGACGCCCGTCACCCTCGGTGCGCTCGCCGAGCTCGATGAATGACCGCCGAGACGGACGGACATCGGTGAGAACCAGTGACAACCGACAAGGAGTACTGATGACCGAGACCCGCAAGCCCTGGCACGGCGTCATCGTCGCGACCAGCCTGCCGTTCGACGACGACCTCACGGTCGACTTCGGCGCCTATGGAGAGAGCGTCGCCTGGCTCGCCGAGCGGGGGCTGCACGGCGTCGCGCCGAACGGGTCGCTGGGCGAATACCAGACGCTGACGGACGAGGAGCGCGACCGCGTCGTCGAGACGGCCGTCGCCAGCGCCCCCGAGGGGTTCACCGTGATGCCGGGCGTCGGCGCCTACGGCGGTGTGGAGGCCCGGCGGCACGCCCGGTTCGCCAAGGACGCGGGCTGCCAGGCGGTCATGTGCCTGCCGCCCAACTCCTACCGCGCCGACGACCGTGCGATCCTTGAGCACTTCGAGCTGGTGGCATCGGCCGGCCTGCCCGTCACCGCGTACAACAACCCCATCGACACCAAGGTCGACCTGCGCCCGGAACTGCTGGCCAAGCTGTATGCCGAGGGGCTCATCGTCGGTGTCAAGGAGTTCTCCGGCGACGTACGACGCTGCTACGAGATCTCCGAACTCGCGCCCGGACTCGACCTGATGATCGGTACCGACGACACCCTTCTCGAAGTCGGCCTCGCCGGCGCCAAGGGATGGGTCGCCGGTTATCCGCAGGTGTTCCCCGAGTCCTGCCTCGCGCTGTACAACGCGTCGGTCGCCGGCGACCTTGAGACGGCGCTGCCGCTCTACCGTCAACTGCACCCGGTTCTGCGGTGGGACAGCAAGACGGAGTTCGTCCAGGCCATCAAGCTCGGCCAGGAGATGATCGGCCGCCGCGGTGGCGTCTGCCGCCCGCCGCGGCAGCCGCTTCGCCCGGAGACGGAGGCCGCGGTGCGCGCCGCCACCCAGGTGCTCATCGACGCCGGGGCGAGGTGACCATGCGCTCGAAGGTCTGTTACCACGCCGTCGACTCGCACACCGAGGGGATGCCGACCCGCGTGATCACGGGCGGTGTGGGCGTCCTGCCCGGGGCGACGATGTTCGAGAGGCGGCAGCGCTTCCTCGCGGAACGCGACCACGTGCGCACCCTGCTCATGTGCGAGCCGCGCGGGCACGCGTCGATGTCCGGGGCCGTCCTGCAGCCGCCGACGCGGCCGGACGCCGACTTCGGCGTGCTCTTCATCGAGGTCTCCGGCTGTCTGCCGATGTGCGGGCACGGGACCATCGGCGTCGCGACGGTCCTGGTCGAGACCGGAATGGTCGAGGTCGTCGAGCCGGAGACCCTGGTGCGGCTCGACACACCGGCGGGACTGGTCACGGCCCGGGTACGGGTTCGCGAGGGCCGCGCCGAGGCGGTGACCCTGGAGAACGTCGCGTCGTACTGCCATGCCCTCGACCAGGTCGTCGATGTCCCGGGCTATGGGGCGGTGCGCTACGACATCGCCTACGGCGGCAACTTCTACGCCTTTGTGCGGACCGAGGACCTCGGGATCCCCTTCGACCGGGCGGAGAAGCAGCGGCTGCTCGACGCCGGACTGGCCGTCATGGCCGCGATCAACGAGCAGAACCCGGTGGCCCACCCGGAGAACCCGGAGATCGACGTGTGCCACCACGTCTGTCTGGAGGCCCCCGGGTCGACCGCGCGGCACTCCCGGCACGCCATGGCGATCCATCCCGGATGGTTCGACCGGTCGCCCTGCGGCACGGGCACCAGTGCCCGGATGGCGCAGCTGCACGCGCGCGGGCAGCTGGCGGTCGGCCAGGAGTTCGTCAACGAGTCGTTCATCGGCTCCCGCTTCGTCGGGCGCGTCCTGAACGAGACGACGGTCGGGGACCGGCCGGCCATCCGGCCGTCCGTGACCGGCCGTGCCTGGATCACCGGGACCGCCCAGTACCTGCTCGATCCGTCGGACCCCTACCCCGCCGGATTCACCCTCTGAGCTGCCTCGTGTACCGCCGCGCGGCATACGAGTCGGCGGGAATGCCACACATCCACCACGGGTGCGGGCAAGCCTCCCGTCCGCGACGCCGACCGCCGACGGCACGCCGCGGCGACTCGATCAACCGGGCGGGCACTCGGGCCGTGTGACCCTGTCCGGGTCGGCCGCCGGCCTGCGCGCCGACCCGCAGGTCGTCGAGGCATATCTGGGAGTGTGACGGATGACATGGACGGAACCGGTCGAGACGATCGACTGGCACACCGGCGGTGAGCCGTTCCGGATCGTGCCTCACAGCCCGGCAGCGGTGACCGGCGACGGGCTCACCGTCGCCGAGCGCCGGGTCGTTGCGACCAAGAGCGACGAAGCGCAGTGGGTGCGGGCGCTGCTGTGCGGCGAGCCCCGCGGCCACGCGGACATGTACGGCGGCTTCCTGGTCCCACCGGACGACGCAGGCGCCCATCTGGGGGTCCTGTTCTGGCACAAGGACGGGTTCTCGACGGCGTGCGGGCACGGCACGATCGCCCTCGGGGCCTGGGCGGTCGCCTCGGGCCGGGTCCCGGCCCCCGCCGACGGGGTGACCGACGTCGTCGTCGACGTCCCCTCAGGGCGTGTCACGGCGAGCGTCCGCACCAGCGGGGGCCGCGTCGAGGACGTGACGTTCACGAACGTCGCGAGCCACGTCCACGCCCGCGGCGTCGAGGTCGCGACCTCGCGGGGCGGGGTCACCGCCGACATCGCCTTCGGCGGTGCGATGTATGCCGTGCTGCCGGCAGCGGCGGCCGGCCTGCGGGTCCGGCCCGAGGACGTCACGGAGTTCATCGCGGTGGGCCGGGAGATCCGCGACGCCCTCAACGCGGCCGGTGCCGCCGAGCACCCCCGGGATTCCCGGCTCTCCGGAATCTACGGGACGGTCTTCACCGAGGAAGTCCGCTTGCCACGGCTGCGGGCCGACGGCACCCGGCGACTGCACCAGCGCAACATCACGGTGTTCGCCGACGGCGAGGTCGACCGGTCCCCGTGCGGTTCGGGCACGTCCGCCAGGGTCGCGCTGCTGGCCGACGCCGGGGAACTGAGCCCCGGTGACGAACTGCGGCACGAGTCCGTCGTGGGCTCCCTCTTCCGCGCGCGGATCACGGAGCGGACCACGGCGCACGGCGAGCCGGCGGTGATCACGGCGGTGACGGGCACGGCCCACGAGGTGGGGACATGCCGGTTCACCGTCGATCCCCGCGACGTTCTCCTTCCCGGGTTCGTGCTGCGGTGAGCGGGGTGGTTCTCGACGCCGAGGACGTCTTCTCACTCGGTCCCGTCGCCGCTGTCGCCGCGATTCGTGACGCCCTGGCCGGGGGCCTCGATCCGGACGGCGACGTGCCACGCTCCGTCATCCCGCTGGCCGGCGGACAGGGCCTGCTCATGCCGTCGGAGGCCGGAGGCTGGTTCGGGGTGAAGGTGGCGACCGTCGCTCCCGGCAACGCGGCGCGCGGACTGCGGCGGATCAACGCGACGTACATCCTGCACGACAGCGGGACGTTGACCCCCGTCGCGATCCTCGACGGGGTCGCGCTGACAACCCTGCGCACGCCCGCGGTCGCGGTCGCCGCATGCCTGGACCGGCTGCGCGCGCTCGCGGCCTCCGGTGCCGGCGGGCTGCGCCTGGTGGTCTTCGGCACGGGCCCGCAGGGCGAGGGGCACGTACGCACCCTCCGGGCCCACGTCCCGGTCGCCGATGTCACGGCCGTCACACGCTCCGGCGGTGCGGCCCCGGCATGGGCCGACCGTCACCTGGCGGCGGACGACGCGGCGATCGCCGGTCGCGTCCGCGGCGCGGACGTCGTCGTCGCGGCGACCTCGGCCCGTGAACCGGTCGTCGACGGGAACCTCGTGCGCGACTCGGCGGTCGTGCTGGCCGTCGGTTCCCACGAGCCGTCGGCGCGGGAACTCGACGGTGTGCTCATGGGACGCGCGACGGTCGTCGTGGAGAGCCGCGACGTCGCGCTCCGCGAGGCCGGTGACGTCGTCCTCGCGGTGCGGGAGGGCAGGCTCGACCCGGGCTCCCTGGTGGCCATGGCCGACCTGCTCCGCCCGGGAGCGGTCGTCCGCCCGGACCGGCCGATGGTCGTCAAGACGAGCGGCATGGCATGGGAGGACCTGGTGGTGGCCGTCGCGGTGTACCGGCAGGGGGGGCGGACGACTGTGACTGCCGGCAGTGTCCACTCCCCGGGGGCCGCGCCCCGCCGTTCTCCCCGGACGCGACGTTCAGCCGGAGAGCGGCGTGACCCCGCGGTCCGACAGCGCCCGGCTGATCGGCTCGCGAATCCTCACGGACGTCGACGCCGCAGGCGCGTGACGGCGCCGGTGAGCCCCGCCGTACTGCTGGTCGATCCATGCTTCGCCGAAGCGGGAGGCCGGAGACCTGCGCGGTGCGATGGGGACGTCCGCGAGACGGAAGCCGCGGCGTGGTGCGGTCGCCGCTGTCCGCGGCGGGCGACGCGAGGGCACAGGCGACCGTGGGAGAAGCGAGGACCGGCCGGAGAAGCCGTGGTCGTGGCGGTGAGGCCTTCACCTGGTCACCTCCTTCGGTGAGGCGGAGTCGTTCGTTCGCGATGGCCGGAGTCCGGGCGGCGGCGGTCCCCTGTGCCGTCGCCGCCCGGGACTCACGGCCGGGCGGGGGAGCCGCGCCGGCCGTGAGAGGAGCGGTACCGCGGGGGCGGCTCAGTACTGGGTGGAGACGGTGACGCCGGAGAAGCTCTGCGCCCCGTAGAGGGTGATGTAGTTGTAGCCGGCCGGAGGGTTGGTGATGGTCAGGGTGTGGCTGTTGCCCGCACCGGTCGAACGGTTCGTGTAGCTGGTGCTGGTGGCCCAGCCGCTGCCGCTGTAGTAGAGGTCGGCGTCACCGGTGCCGCCGGACGTGGTGATCCTCAGCTGGGACACGCCGGCCGGCAGGTAGACGTAGAGGTAGTCGTTGTCGCCGGTGGCGGCGGACCGGTTGCTGCGCCGGCAGTTCTGGCCCAGGACCCGGGTGTCCGGGTCGGTGCACTCGGTCATGCCGCCCCCGCCGGAACCCACGGTGACGCTCTTGGTGACGCTGCTGGTCGCGTTCTTGTCGTCGGTGACGGTGAGCGTGACGCTGTAGGTGCCGGCCGTGCCGAAGGTCTTGCTCGGGTTGGTGGCGGTGGAGGTGGTGCCGTCACCGAAGTTCCAGGACCGCTTCGCGATGGTGCCGTCGGAGTCGGTGGACTGGTCGGTGAAGGTGGCGGTCAGGTTGCTCACGGAGAAGCCGAACGCCGCGTTCGGAGCCTTGTTGGTCCCACCGCCACCGCCGCCGCAGCTGCCCGCCGCGCAGCCGGCCAGCCAGGTGCGGAAGTCGCTGTCGTAGCGGGTACCGATGGTGCCGGTCAGGTAGCTGCGGGCGGCGTTCCAGTCACCGGTGCGGTAGTAGCCGAGCACGGTGGCCATGTCCGAGGGGTGGTTTTCGAGCATGTACCGGGAGGCCAGGTAGCCCCAGCGGTAGATCCGCGTGGTGTCGTTGCTGTATGTGGTGTCGAACAGCGTACTGAGGCTGTAGGTACCGTAACCGGCCTCGGTCATGGCCTCGTTGTAGGTGACACCGCGGTAGGAGTAGGAGACGTACTCCGCGAAGCCCTCGATCCACCAGACGGTCGGTGTGGTGATGCCGGCGTTGAAGTCGCCGTACATGTCGAACCGGCCGTCGAGGTAGTGCGTGTACTCGTGGTTGAGGTTCCAGATCTGGAAGTCCGGGCGCAGCCACTCGGCCTCGTAGGCGATGAAGCGCGGCTGGTTGCCGGCCGCCGCCGGGTCGCCCTCAAGGTACATGCCGCCGTTGTTGGTGTCGATCCCGTACATGGCGCCGGCGTAGGTCTGGTAGTCGGTGCTGGAGTCGAAGACCACGACTTCGATCGTGCTGTTGTCGTCGTTGGCGACGGGACCGTTGTCCTTGACGACGCTGTGGAAGTACGCGTCCTGGTTGCGCAGGCTGGAGCAGGTGGACGACAGTTCGCCCGACGTCATCTGCTGCGCTTTGATGGTGATGCCGGAGCTGCACGGGTAGGTCACCGTCAGCACCGAACTCGCCAGCTGCGACTGCAGGTTGCAGGTGCCGTAGTAGGAGCAGTCGGCCTGGTCGTAGTAGTCGGTCATCTCGGCCACGCCGACCCACAGGGGAGCGGTGGTGCCCTTGATCGAACTTGAGTTCAGCAGGCCGGCGGCCAGTGGACGGACCTTGGACTGCAGAGCGGAGTGCTGGAGGAACCTGCCGAGTTCCCGTCCCGCGTTGGACGTGAGATAGGACTGGTCGGTTCCGAGCAGTGACAGGTGGCCGGAGGCGAAGTCGTACAGGGAGTCGATCAGGCTGGGGTCCGACTGGACGGCCGTCACGAACGCGGGCACCTGGTGCCCGCGGAAGGTCACGGTGTAGACGTTGTTGACCGCGTTGAGCATCCACCACGACGCGTTCCACGAGGCGTCGTAGTCCGCCAGCAGCTGCTTGAGGACATATATGTAGCGGGCGTTCTCCTCGGCGCTGTCGATGAGGGTGACTGCTTCGGCGAGGGTCTCGCCGTTGGCGTCGGTGACGTCGCGGGAGTGCGGGCTGGCGAAGAAGGCGTCCAGGCCCGAGCGGATGGCGGTCTGCAGGGTGCTGCCGTAGGTGCCGACCGTCGTGGCGTTGTAGTAGTGGACGTAGTAGCCGGCGCGCAGGTAGAGAACGAGCTGCGGCATGCCGGTGCTGGAGTCGCCGGGGTAGGACGCCGAGCCGTCGCGCAGAGCGTAGGCGACGGTGGTCATCTGGGCTTCGCGGAAGGCGTTGTAGGCGTCGCTTCCGGTCAGGTTGAACAGGGTGTTGACGCAGTCGGTCGTGGACGCCTCGATCTGCCGCACCAGCGCGTTGCCGGTGCGGCTGGTGAAGTCGGAGACGTTGCACGCGGCGGCCGCGGTGGCGCTCTTCTTCCCGGCCGTGCCCTTGCCCGTCGTCTCTGCCGACTTGGAGGGCCGCAGCGGCGGTTTCGCCGCCTTGCCGTAAGGCTCCCTGAGCGCGTCCTTGCTCGCCGCCAGCGGCGGGAGCTGGGACGCCTTCAGGCGCCCCTTTCCGACATGTTCGGTCTCGGCGGTGGCGTACTGCGCGACAGGCGGGGGCCCCGCGTGCTTCCCGCCTCCCGCCGCGATGTGTGTGGCGGACTTCGGGTTCTCGGTCGCGCCGGCCGGCTGCGCCAGCAGGCCGATGCCCATGGCGAAGGTCAGGGCCAGCGGCAGTGCCGCGCCCAGACTTCGCCGGACCAGTGACTTTCTCACTACGCCTCCCATGAGGGATCGGGCCACGCGGGGCGTGGCCGACAGGGAAAGGGAGAGGGCGTGGAGGGAAGGGAGGCCGAGCCGTCGATGCGACGGGGACACGGCCGGTGCCTGTATTGGCATGCCCACGACCTGTGACATGTACCATTGCACAGGTGACATGTTTCATGGAAGGCGTCCGATGAAATTGGGAGTTGCCAATTGGCGTACGGCAGACGCACTTTGACGCTGAGTCAAGAAAGAGGGCCTGGTGGGGGGCAGGGGAAGAAGCCAGGGAGTCCGTACCCCGGACGGCAGCGGACACGCGTCTCCGGCCGGGCCGCGGCGAGACTGCCGACCGTCCCCGATGTCGACGGCGCTCAGCCCGCGCACCACAGGAGGTTCCGGCCCGCCGCAGCCTCGCCCGCCTGGAAGAGAACGCGGCGGATCTTCATGGGCCGGGGCGGGAACGCGGCACGGCGTCGTCGTGGGGGAGAACGGTCACACGAAAGACGGCCACCGGTCGGCGGCCCATTCCCGCCAGGTCGGCCACCCGTGAGGCGGGCCGTCGATCGTGAGGCTGTCGAGTTCCGCCTTGTCGGGCTCCTCGAAGTGCGCCCGCCCGTAAAGGATGTCGGCCTCGGACATCGGCGACGTCCGCTCGGGGGCGGTCGCCCAGCGGCGGGCGATCCGGGCGCGTTGCGTCGCATCGTCCACCGGCAGGTAGATCATGCGGAAGCACGCGTTCTCGGCCTCCACCAGCCAGCGGATCGCGGACCGCTCATCCCGGGACCAACAGCCGTAGTCCACCACTACGTCGGTGCCGAGCTTCACCGCCTCCAGGGCGAGCCAGAGCATCCGCCCTTCCAGCACATCGCGCTTCCCGTCCGGATCCGACAGCCCGACAGGGGGATCATCCAGTCGTCGGGCGTCGGGCGTCGGGCGTCGGGCGTCGGGCGTCGGTCGTCGGGCGTCGGGCGTCGGGCGTCGGGCGCAGCGCGCCGTGCTTCTCGGCGAGCTGTCGGGCACGAGTGGTCTTGCCGGCCCCGGGCAGGCCGACCATCAGGAACAACGTGGTCGCGCCCGGATCGTGTCAGGTCAGGCAGGTGGATGACCACCTTGAGACATGGGTACACCAGGTTGCCCGCCCCGACCGTGGTCGGCGGCCACCGTCCGGTGCGACGCCGGCCACGGGCTCCGGACTCGGCGGATGCGGCGCACGTCGCGACGCCGACGCGAGGCGGTCACGTGACCCGCCGGACAGAACCTAGCGGCCACCGAGCCGAAGAGCCGGTTCACGCCGTTCGGCTTCTGCTCGGCCATCTGCCCACAGGGTGCGGACATGCGCCAGATGCCGGCGCATGCAGTTCTCCGCGTCCTGGCCCCGGCCGGCCACCAGCAGGTCGAGGAGCTCGATGTGCTCCTGGGCGGAGGCGGCCAGGCGTCCGGTCTCGTTCAGGCTGCCCAGTCCGAACAGACGTGACCGCTTGCGCAGGTCGGCCACCACCTGTACGAGGTGGTGGTTGCCGGCCAGGGCCAGCAGCGCGAGGTGAAACCGGTGATCGGATTCCAGGTACTTGAGCACGTCGTGCTCCTGGGCCGCCGTGACGATCTGCTGCGCCAGCGGACGCAGACTCTCCAACTGCTCGGCGCTCGCCGTCGCGGCGACCCGGCCGACGGTGGGGACCTCGATCAGGGTCCGGATCTCGGTGAACTCGTCGAGATCCCGCTCGGTCATCTCCGTGATACGGAAACCCTTGTTGCGCACCGCTTCGACCAGGCCCTCCCTGGCCAGGTCCAGCATGGCTTCGCGCACCGGGGTGGCGGAAACCCCCAGATCCGCCGCCAGGGTGGGGGCGGAGTAGATCACACCCGGACGGAGTTCGCCGGCTATCAGGGCTGCCCGGAGCGCGTCGGCGACCTGATCGCGCAGATGACTCTGGACGGCGATCGTCCGTGATTCGAGATGAGGCATCCGCGCTCCTCTGCGTGTCCAGCCCAAGGACCTCCCAATATACAATGTCACGTTGTTTTGGGATCGGACGGAGGCCGGGTGGCCGCGGAAGGAGCGCCTGGCCCGCCGGTCAGCGCAGGGACGCCATCCAGGTCTCCACATCGTCCGCGCTGCGCGGCAGGCCGGACGACAGGCACACGGCCCCGTCGTCCGTGATGACGAAGTCGTCCTCGATGCGCACGCCGATGCCGCGCAAGGACTCGGGGACGGTGAGGTCGTCGGGCTGGAAGTACAGCCCGGGTTCGACGGTGAGGACGTGACCGGCTTCGAGCACACCGTCCGCATACGTCTCGCCACGGGCACCGGCACAGTCGTGGCAGTCCAGCCCCAGCATGTGGCCCGAGCCGCACAGGGTGTACCGGCGGTACAGCTCGGACGGGGAGGTGGCGGCCGTCCTGCCGTGCGGTCCGAGGCCCCATGCGTCGAGTCCCTCGGCGATGACTTGCATGGCGGCGTCGTGGAAGTCGCCGTACCGTGCGCCGGGTCGCAGCGCGGCGATACCCGCCGACTGGGCCGCGAACACCAGGTCGTAGACGCGGCGCTGGACGTCGGTGAAGTGTCCGCTGACCGGCAGCGTCCGGGTGACGTCCCCGGTGTAGAAGGAGTCCGCCTCGACGCCCGCGTCCAGCAGGAGCAGGTCCCCGTCCCGCACGGGGCCGTCGTTGCGCATCCAGTGCAGGACGCAGGCGTGCGCGCCGGCCGCCGCGATGGTCTCGAAGCCCAGGCCGTGGCCCCCGAGCCGGGCGCGCCGGTTGAACGTGCCCTCGATCCAGCGTTCTCCCCGTGCGAGACGCGTGGCATGGCGCAGTTCACCGACGACATCGTGGAAGCCGGTGACCGTGCAGTCGACGGCCGCTCCCAGCTCGGCCACCTCCCAGTCGTCCTTGACCAGCCGGAGCTCCGAGAGGAAGGAGACCAGTTCGGCGTCGGCCCGGGGAACCGGCGCCACCAGCGCGTCGACGTGCGCGTCCGCACCGCGCAGCACACGGGTCGGGACGTTCCTGCCGAGGGCCTGCTCCAGATCGTCGCGGGCGGCGACCTCGATGCCGAGCGCGTCGGAGGTCTCCGACAGGGTGCGGCGCCGGCCGACCCAGAACTCGCCGTGCCGGCGGTCGCCGTAGAACTCCGCGCCGTTCGGTCCGTCACCGCGCGGTGACCGTGGCCGGGTGAACATGGTCACCGCGTGGCCGCTCCCCGTCGGTTCGAAGACCAGGACGCTGTCGGGGACCGCCGACGTACCCTGCTCGGCGGTGAGATGGACGAATGCCGAGTGAGGCCGGAACGTGTAGTCGAAGTCGTTGCTCCTGACCTTCAGTCCGCCCGACGGGACGACGACCCGTTCGCCGGGGAACCGCTCCGACACCGCCGAGCGCCGTTTCGCCGCCCACGCCGCTCCCGCCACGGCCGGCAGCCGCAGATCCGTTTCCGCCCATCCTGCTCGGAAGGGGCCGGTCACCGCTGCCGGTCCCTCACGACTGTCGCTGCCCGTGCCGGGCACGTTGCTCTGGTCTTCCATGGATTCCCTCTTGTGTCGTGATCCGGTGCCCAGTGACACGCACTGCGACACCCCTCGACCGCACCTCGGTAGGCGGCCGCCCGTGACCGGCCGCGCCCCGGTGGGGTGGGTGCGGCCGGAGGTCTCAGCTGCGCAGCCGGGCCATCCAGGCCTCCACCTCCTCCGCCTGGCGCGGCAGGCCGGCCGAGAGGTTCTCGTTGCCCTCCTCGGTCACCAGGATGTCGTCCTCGATCCGTACGCCGATGCCGCGATACCGCTCGGGAACGGTCAGGTCGTCCGACTGGAAGTAGAGGCCCGGCTCGACCGTGAGCACCATGCCCGGTTCCAGCGTGCCGTCCACGTACGTCTCCGTCCGGGCCTTGGCGCAGTCGTGGACGTCCAGGCCGAGCATGTGACCGGTGCCTGCCAGGGTCCAGCGGCGCTGGAGCCCGAGTTCGTACGCCTCTTGCGCCGACCGTTCCCCGAACAGGCCCCAGGCGCCCAGGTGTTCGGCCAGCACCCGCTGGGCGGCCTCGTGGAAGTCCCGGTAGGCGGCACCGGGCTTGACCGCGGCGATGCCGGCCTCCTGCGCCGCGTACACAGCCTGGTAGACCTCGCGTTGTACCGGGGTGAAACGGCCGTTGACGGGCAGGGTGCGGGTGACGTCGGCGGTGTAGAGACCGCGGGTCTCCACCCCGGCGTCGAGCAGCAGGAGATCCCCGGGAGAAGCCGCGCCGTCGTTGCGCACCCAGTGCAGAGTCGTGGCGTGAGATCCGGCCGCGCAGACCGACGCATAGCCGACGTCATTGCCCTCGACGCGTGCGCGCGTCCGGAACGTGCCCTCGATGAGCCGTTCCGAAGTCGGTGTGGTGGTGCCGAGCACGCGGACGACGTCCTCGAACCCCAGGGCGGTGGCCTCGCAGGCGGAACGCAGATCGGCGATCTCGAAATCGTCCTTGACGAGGCGCATCTCGGAAAGGAACGCCCGGAACTCGGCATCGTCTCCGGCTGTCACCTTGCCCGCGAGGGCGTCCTCGACGCCCGCGTCGTGACCTCGCAGCAGGCGGACGGGGCCGGTGGCCGCGCCGAGCCGGCCGGCCAGTGTGCGGACGTCGTGGCACGGCAGGCCGAGCCGCCGCTCGTTCTCGGCGAGACTGTCGCGGCGCCCGTCCCAGAGCTCACCGTGGTAGTCGAGCCAGAACTCGCCGTTGTCGCGGTCGGAACGCGGGAGCAGGTAGGCGATCGCCCGGTGTCCGCCGGACCGGTCGGGTTCCATCACCAGCACGGCATCCGGCGACTGGTCGCCGCTCAGGTAGACGTAGTCCGAGGACGGCCTGAAGGGGTAGGCCGTGTCGTTCGCGCGCACCTTCGGCCGGCCGGCCGGGACCACCAGCGTCTCGCCGGGGAAGCGGGCGGACAGCGCCTTTCTGCGGCGGGCGGTGTGCACCGCTTGCGCGATCGGTTCGACATCTCGGCGCTGGGTGTCGGCCCATCCCCGCCTCATGTTCTCGGCGAGTTCGGTGCTCACTCGGCGATACAAACCATTCTTGCGGTGCTTGTTCTCGTCCGTCTCCGTCGTCACCGTCACCTCCTTCATCGATTCGGGCATGGAAATCCCTGGCTGCGTATCGTGTCGGCCGGACACCGCGGAATCATGTCGCCGGGAAAAGACTCGAAAGCAGGCTTCTCCCCGCGGGGGTCACCGACCAACGCTCGGCTTCCGGCGGGGCGCTGCCGCCGTGAGGACGGGAAGGCTCTCCCGCACCGGGCGAAACGGCTACGGCTGCTGTCACAGCGGGAAGGACGGCCCAGCAGCGCGTTCCCGCGGCTGTGCGCTCGGTGTCCCGGAACAAGGACAGAGCCTGGACCAGGGCGAGGCCGCGGCCGAGCACGTCGCCCGACCCCGCCTGACCGGGCCGAGGCGCCGCGGAACCGCCGTGGCGGACTTCGACCACGAAAAGGCCCTGAGCCAGGGCCACCTCGACGGTTAGCGGACCGCTCGCATGCAGCAGGCCGTCGGTGAGCAGTTCCGCCACCACCACTTCCAGCCGAAAGGCCACCTCCTCGTCGCAAAGGGCACCCCACGACCTCGCTTCCGCCACGATGCGATGGCGGGCGTGGTGGACCGCGGCCGCCGTTGTCCGAAGAATGAGGCGGATTACGGTGCGAGGCATGGTGTCTCTCCTCGGAGTCGAGGCCGCTCCGTTCGTGACCGACTGGTACAGCCGCGGGAACACGGGTCTTCGGTGACGTGCGATGCGGTGAGCCGGCGCGAAAGGCGTCGTGGGCGGGCATCCTCCACCTTGCCGGAGCAGAGGCGCCGGTTGGAGACTTCCACGGCGGGCTCCGCGGGGACAACGGGCCGAGGCATAAGAGAACGAGCGGACCAGGCATAAGTCTTCCGGTGCGGGACACCACCGAGCCGCCGTACACACAGGCTCACCCGCATACTGGGTCCCTGTTTCCGCCACACAGCGAGGTGAACCGATGGAACTGGAGCTGCGCCATCTGCGTGTGCTCTGCGCGATCGCGGACTCCGGGAGCGTCGGGCGGGCGGCTGCCGCGCTCGGATTCACCCAGCCCGCGCTGAGTTCCCAACTACGGCGCATCGAGCGACTGCTCGGTGAAGGGCTGTTCGTGCGCGGCAGCACGGGTGTGGAACTGACGGCTTATGGTGCGGAGGTCGTGAGCCAGGCCCGCGAAGTACTGCTCCGGGCCGATGCTCTGGGCCGGCGCCGTACGGGTGGTCCGGCCGTGACAGCCGGCACGCTCCGGCTGGGCGTCACCAACACCCCCGTGGTGCCGGCCCTGCTGAACACCCTCCGCGATCTCTGCCCGGACCTCACGGTCTCCGTCTGCAGCGTGTACGCCACCGGTGAGCTCATCAGGCTCCTGGAGGCCGGTGAACTCGACGCCGCCTTGGGCGTCGACTATCCCGGGCTGCCGGTGCGGCACTCCCCGGCTCTGGCGCACCGCGCCATCACCACCGTCCCGATCTTCGTCGCGATGCCGGCCGGCCACCCGCTGGCGCACCGAGTGGAGGTACCGCTGGAGGAGTTGTCCGAGGACACCTGGTTCATCGCCTCCGATGACGGCGTGGGCTGGCCCGCCGCCTTCTACGACGCCTGCCGGGCCGCGGGTTTCGAACCCGCGAGCACACACGAGTTCCACGTGCCCGACCAGTTGCAGTCGATGATCGCCAAGGGCCTTGGCGTGACCACCGTTCAGCCCACCTTGCGCCCGGCCGACGGAGTTCTGGTCAGGCCGCTGGCCGGGGACCCACTGTGGCAGCGGCATCTGCTGGTCTGGCGCGCGGAGGCCGTGGCGGCACCGGTGGCAGAGGCTGTGCATCACCACGCCGTCCGCGTCTACCGAAACCTGCTGGCCCGCGCACCGCACCTGCAGAAATGGGTCGCACGCGCCTACACGACCGCGCGCTTGCCGGACGGGCTGAGCGCGTCCCTCCCGAGAACGCGCTGATCGGGAGGCGGGCGTGGATCTCGGGCACGTCGATCTCGAACCCGGCGAGGATTCCCCGTTCGATCGACTCCGAGCGTCCGAGTACGGCGGGTCATTACGCCTGGGCATGCCGGACCCGGCTGCGGACGCGACAGCCGCTGCCGGGAGTTGGTGTCGGTCGCGGTCGCGTAGTGCCGGTGCCTCGGTGTCCTCGGTGGCCGTGCCGCAGGAAAGCCGAACCGGTCCAGCGTGCCGGTGATCGAGATGCGCCTCGCGCGAACCGCCCCCAAGAATTGACGGAGGTATTGACGCCGACCGCAGAAAGGTGCCGATCATGCGCAGCAAGATCGTACGGGTTCTGGTCGCCAGCGTCGCCGCGGGCACACTCGCCGGAGGAGCAGCGATGGCCTCCACCGGGACAGCCCTGGCGGTGCCCGCGAACACCCACGCGACCGCCGCCCAGCATGCATCCACTCCTCGTCCGACGCCGAGCCACAAGAAGTGTCCCAAGGGTGAGCACTTCACCAAAGCCAACGGCAAGTGGGGCTGCCACAAGAAGTGACGGCCGGCTGCCACGCCGGGCGCCGGGTCTTTCCGGCGCCCGGCGCTCGCGCGCTTTCGCCACGGTGGACCCGCCGTGCGCTGGGTCGGTCCGGCAGTACGGAGTCGTACTTGTCCGCGCTTTGCAGGCGGGCGCCCTCGCCGGCTGACCTGGTGGGTGTGCCCCACGCCCAGCGGCCCTCCGTGGCGCGTGGCAACTGGTGCCGGCCTCGCCAGAGCGCGGGCCCTCGACCTGTGTCGGCGGCCTCGGCGCAGCTGACGGTGGTGTTCGGAACGAGGTGAGGGCCTGGGGACTCGTCCTGGGTATTCAGACGGGAACGCTCGACGTCTTGTTGTCCGCCTCGGAGGCCGCGGAGACGGAGCCGGACCGGCGGTGATCGGGCGGGAGGAACCGGTCGAGGCCCTGGCGGTCTCTGCGGCCGAGTCCAGCCGGTTCGCCGCGCCACCGCCGACGGCCGAAGGCGGGGTTGCCGTCGTCGGCCGACGGCGGGGCTGCCGGGGCTGACCTCGGCCTCCCGGTACCACCGCCGTCGGCCGACAGGCCCCGGCTCCTACGACGGTGTGACGGCCTCGCGCCCGCGGCCCAGCCGTTGGCGGATCAGCGCGATGACCACCACGCCCGCGGCCACCAGGGTGGACAGGACCACCTGGTCGCGGCCGCCGCCGTTGGCCGTGTCCGTCAGCATGTAGCCCAGGACGAACGTGATCAGGGCGATGGTGGCCCAGGTCAGGTAGGGGAAGAGCCACATCTTGACGATCAGCTTCTCCGGTGCCTCCCGCTGGAGGATCCTGCGCATCCGCAGCTGGGAGAAGCAGATCACCAGCCAGACGAACAGCGCGATCGCGCCGGAGGAGTTGAGCAGGAACTGGAAGACCGTGTCCGGCCACAGGTAGTTGAAGGCGACCGCGACGAAGCCGAAGACCACCGAGGCCAGGATGGCCGTGCGCGGCACGCCGCGTTGCGTGGTGCGGCCGAAGGCGGCCGGGGCGTCGTTGCGCCCGCCGAGGGAGAACGCCATCCGGGACGCGGTGTACAGACCGGAGTTGAGGCAGGACAGCACGGAGGTCAGCACGATGGCGTTCATGATCTGCGCGGCGTGCGGGATGCCGATGGAGCTCAGTGCGGCGACGTACGAGCCGTCCTTGAGGATCGCCGGGTCGTCCCAGCGCAGCAGCGACACCACGATCAGGATCGAGCCCAGGTAGAACACCGCGATCCGCCAGATCACGCTGTTGGTGGCCCGGGTGACCGCGCCCCGCGGGTCCTCGGACTCACCGGCCGCCAGCGTGACGATCTCGCTGCCCATGAAGGAGAAGACCACCATCAGGACACCGGTGAGGATCGCTCCCGGCCCGTGCGGCAAAAACCCGCCGTGCGCGGTCAGATTGGAGAAGCCGGTCGCCGGGTGGTCCGAGCCGGGCAGCAGGCCGAAGAGCGCGAGGGAGCCCAGCACGATGAACGCGGCGATGGCGACGACCTTGATGCCCGCGAACCAGAACTCGAACTCGCCGTAGGAGCCGACCGAGGCCAGGTTGCTGACGGTGAGGACGACCATGACGATCAGGGCCCAGCCCCATTGCGGGACCGCCGGGACCCAGCCTGCCAGGATCTTGGCGCCGGCGGTCGCCTCGACCGCGAGCACCACGACCCAGAAGAACCAGTACAGCCAGCCGATGGTGAATCCGGCCCAACGGCCCAGCGCGCGGTCCGCGTAGGCGGAGAACGAGCCCGACGTGGGGTTGGCGGCGGCCATTTCGCCGAGCATCCGCATGACGAGGACGACGAGGACGCCGACGAGCGCGTAGGAGATCAGGATGCCGGGGCCCGCGGCGGCGATACCGGAGCCGGAACCGACGAACAGGCCGGCGCCGATGACACCGCCGATCGCGATCATCGACAGGTGGCGGTTCTTCAGCCCGGCGCGCAGTCCGGGACCCGCGGCGGTGCTCTCGGTGGTGGTCACCGGGTCTGTGTCGGAGAGAGGGGGACGTGTGGTCATCTCGGCATCCATCCATGGAGGGGGTGCGGACGAGGGCATGCGTCAGCGGACCGGGGCGGGGGTGACCGCGCTGGTTCCGCCGAAGGGGGAGGGAGAAGGGGGAGAAGGGGACGGGTGTGGGAGTCGGACGCGTCGCAGGTCGCGGTCGCGGTTGCCGTGAGGGCATAGTGGGCCGCGACCTCGTGGCCCGTGTCCGCCAGGGCAGGCACGGGTGGCCGTGAGGAAAATAGTTCACGACGATCAGAAAAAACAAGAGGCGTCGGCCGGGCCTCTCCTCGTGGGCGCACGCCATCGGCACCGGCCCCCACGGCGCCCCCTCACGCACCCTCCAGGCCGGCCGTGAGGGGCGGCCGGGCGCCGAGGACTTCCGGGGGCTTGTCTTAAGTGTTCACCATGCCCTAATTTTTCAGCGACGCGGAACCACCTCGTCCGTCGTGGTTGCCGCGTCGTCTCCCGTGTTCCGGCCCCCGTGGGAGCCTCCTATGCACAACACCGCGGTGTGGTCGCGAGAACCACCGCTGATCCGGCCTCGGCCATCCCTGCCGCTGCGCCTCGCGCGGGCCTCCCGGGTCGCCGCCTACCTGCTCGTCCGAGACGGGGTGGGCGTCGGAAAACCGGTCCGGGCCGCCCGCCGGAGTGAGAGCGACCCCTGAATCCCGGGGCCCTGGCCGGACGGCGCCGCGGGCCCTGACCCCGCTCAGCGGGCCGTTAGGGTGGCGTCGTGGTGAATGCAGCGGGCAAGTTCGGACCCTACAACCAGCCGGGCCCGGCCAGCCCGGCGCCGGTCGCCGGGGTACGGGACACCCGTGCCCTGCCCGGCAGGGGCCAGACCGGATCGGAACTCGTCCGCTCACGGATTGCGCTGCGGGTGCGCCTGAAGTCCGTGTCACCGGGGGACCGGTTGCCGGATGCCGGCGTCCTCGCCGAGGAGTTGGGGATCGGTGAGATCACCGTGCGCCGCGCGCTGGAGGGGATGTGCCAGGACGGTCTGCTCGACCGCCGGCGAGGGCGGGCGGGCGGCACCTTCGTCGCGCCGGGCTGGGACACGGTCGTCGCCCTGATGCACGACCCCGACGAGGCGGCGTCACTGGACGCCTTCCATCTGCTGCTCGAATGCGGTCTCGTGGCGCGCGGCGCGGGCGAGGTCCAGGCAGGTCGACTCGACGGGTTGCAGGCGCTGGTCGACGAGATGGCCCTGGCCGAGGACCCGGCACGCCTCCTCGAACTGGAGACGCGCTTCCACCTCGACCTCGCGGAGGTGCTCGGCGGCGCCGGTATCCGCGAGTTCGCCGCCGACCTGCTGGGGCGGCTGTGCCTGGTGCTGCCCGCTCCGGAACCCGCGGTGGTACGGGCCCGGAACCGCTGCCACGCCGACCTGCTCACCGAGCTCGGCCGCGGCGCGATGGACCCGGCCGTGCGGGCGGTGAAAGCACATCAGCATGCCCGCCCGAGCTGACGCCCCTCGCGTCGGCCCGAATGCCGACGACCCCGCGCATCCCTTGCGCCGCCACACTGGAGAAGGAGCTGCCGCCATGACTGACCCCGGAGCCGTCGGGCCGCCGCCGACGTCGGGCCCCGTCGGTGGCACGCCCCAGCGCCTGCGCGGCGGCGTTCTCGGCATGGCGGACATCGCCGCCGCCACGATGGCCAACGTCGGCCCGGCCATGAGCTTCTTCTTCGGCTTCGCGTTCCTCGCCACCACCGCGGGTGTCGCCTCCCCGCTGACCATCGTCGCCGCGGGCATCGCGGTCGCGCTGCTGGGCAACACGCTCGCCGAGTTCTCCCGGGCGCACCCCTCCGCGGGCAGCTTCATCACCTTCGTCGGCAAGTCCTTCGGGCCGGTCAGCGCGGTGACCACGGCCCTGCTGGCCGGGCTGGGCTACATCATCGCGATGGCCTCCGTCATCGCGATCTCGGGTGGGTTCGTGCAGATCACCCTGCACCACTACACCGGCATCGACCTGCCGTGGATCATCTGGACGCTGCTGCTGACGGGGCTGTCGGTGGTGCTGATGCTGCGCGGGGTGGTGGTCTCCACGAAGTGGGCCGGCTACTTCTTCGTCGTGGAGATGCTGGTGCTGGTCGTCGTCTCGGTCGCGGCGATCGTCGAACACCGCGGCAACCTCTCCGCCGACCCGTTCCTGCCCGGCCACATCAGCCACGGTCTCAGCGGTCTCGCCGCGGGCTTCCCGCTGGCGGTGTACCTGTTCATCGGCTGGGAGAACTCGGCGGCGCTGGCCGAGGAGACGGAGAACCCGCGGCGCAACGTCGGCCGCGCCGTGTTCTTCTCCATCGCGATCATGACCGTGAGCTACATCCTCTTCTCCTACGCCACGGTGACCGGCTTCGACTACGACCTGGCCAGACTCGGCCACGCTCGTATCCCCTTCATCGACGTCGCCCACGACACGCTCGGAGCGCTGGCCTTCGTCGCCTACATCGGGGGCCTGACCTCCACCCTCGGCGCACTGATCGCCGGCATCAACTCCCAGGCGCGCCTGGTGTTCAACGCCGGACGCGAGGGGCTGCTCCCGTCCTTCTTCGGCTACGTGCACCCCACGCGGCGTACCCCGACCAACGCGATCGTCACCTTCGCGGCCACCTCGCTGCTCATCATCGGAGGCTGGGGCCTGGGCCATCTGCTCAGTGCCGAGGGCGGCCCGATGAACCCCGTGGTCTTCTTCACCGAGTCCTCCAGCCTGGGCTCCATCCTGATCCTGATGGTCTACCTCGCGTCCAACATCGCCCTGCCGCTGTACTACCGCAGGTACCGCCCGCAGGAGTTCCGGACGGTCCGGCACCTGGTGCTGCCCGGGATCGGGGCCCTGGCCATCCTGGTTCCGCTCTACTACCTCGCCAAGCCCGGACAACCCGCGCCGTACAGCTGGTTCCCCATCGCGGCGCTGGCCGCCCTGCTCGGCGCCATCGGCTACGCCACGCTGCTGGTCCGCCGCGACCCGAGCCTGGCCGAACGCGTCGGCTCCGTCGTCGCCGACGCGGATTGAGTCCTCCCCCCCGGCGGGAGGGGGTTGCCGGCTCCGCAGCCGCGCCACCGGCGAGCGCGCCTACCACAGCTGCGGCGAAATCCAGCGGCTGCTCATCACCCTCGTCGTCCAGCCCGTCCAGGATGCCGTTCTCGAACCTGGCGCCCGTGCGGACCAGGGGCGCCGGCTGGGATCCGGTGATCACCCGTCATCGGGTCCGGGCAGGGTATTGAGGGGCCGGGTCAGCCCAGCCCCGGCAGGCTGCGTAGTTCACCGATTCGCAGAAGCCGAGCGAGGAGGAGGTACAGCAGCGCCATCGCGATACCGCCTGCGGTCAGTGAGACGGCCGGCGTCCAGGAGGCGGACGCCAGGCCGTGACCGCAGGAACGGGCGATGAGCCAGCCGGCGGCCCCGGCGCCGGTGGCGGCCGCAGTCAACTTGGCGTAGGTGCGGCAGATTCGCCTGCCGTCGAGGAGTCCTTCGGTGCGCCGCCTGAGCCGCAGTGCCGTGAGCAGCAGTCCGATGGCGTAGGACAGGGCATAGGCGGCGGCCATCCCGGTGACCGCCCACCGGGGGGACAGCAGCAGATGGCAGGCCACGGCCAGAGCGATGTCGATGCCGCTGATCCACAGCGCCATGCGGAACGGTGTGCGGGTGTCCGCGAAGGCGTAGAAGCCTCGCAGCAGGAGGTACTGCGCGGAGAACGGGATCAGCCCCAGGCCGAAGGCCTGAAGCATGTGGCCCAGCGGGACGGTTCCCGCGGCGTCGGTGGCTCCGTGGGCGAACAGCAGCTGCGCGATCCGCGGGCCGAAGGCGACGAAGAAGAACGCCGCCGGGACGATGACGACGCCGCTGACGCGGAGCGCGCGGGAAAGATCGGTGCGCAGGTCGTCGAGACGGTGCTCGGTCACTGCCCGGCTCATGCGCGGGAGGAGCGCGGTGACGAGGGAGACCGTGACGATCGACTGGGGAAGCGTCCATATCTGCTGGGCGTAGCTGTAGGCGGTGTAGCCGACCCCGCCGTTGGGCAGGTCGGCGTCCGCGGCGGAGGCCAAGCGGGTGACCACGGTGCTCGCCACCAGGTTGGCGAGGACGAACAGCAAGGTCCAGCGCGCTGCGCTCACGCTCTCGCGCAGGCCGGCGCCCCGCCAGTCGAAACGCGGTCGCAGCCGGAAGCCGGCGGCGTGGGCGTACGGAAGCAGGGCGAGTGCCTGGAGGGCCAGGGCGAGGGTGGTTCCGATTCCGAGCAGCCTGACCTGGGCCCCGGTGATGTCCGAGACCTTCTCCGGGACAGTCATCATGCCGAGGTACAGGCCGAACATCGTGATCAGCACGATGTTGTTCAGGACCGGGGTCCACATCATCGCCCCGAACCGGTCCCGCGCGTTGAGGACCTGCCCGAAGATGCTGAACACGCCGTAGAAGAAGATCTGCGGGAGCAGAAAGCGGGCGAAGACCACGGTCAGCTCGAACGCGTCGTGGGTGGCGGGCGTGTCGTGCTGGTAGACGCTGATGATCTCGGGAGCGGCCCAGGTGGCCAGCGCGCTGCCGACGCCCAGGACACACAGTACGAGGGTGACCAGGCGCTGTTCGAACGCGGCCCCGCCATCGGGATCCTCCGCCCGGGCACGGACCAGTTGGGGAACCAGGACGGAGTTCAGCGCGCCGCCGATCAGCAGGAAGTACAAGCTGGTCGGCACCGTGTTGGCCTGGTTGTAGGTGGTGGCCAGCAGCCCGGTGCCCAATGCCGCGGCCTGCAACACCTGCCGGACCAGTCCGGTGGCGCGCGAGACCACCGTTCCCGCGGCCATCAGCGCGGACGACCTCAGCACACCACCGGCCTCGGCCCTCCTGGGGGCGGCGTGCTTCCTGTGCCTCACGCTCGCGCGCTCTAACTTCTCGGGCGACGTCTCCTCGATCATGGGCACAATCTACGGTCCGAGACCCCGCCGGTTCGCAGGGCCCGTAAGCGTCAGGGAAGTCGGCCCAACGACGTCGTGGTCACCGGAGGAGAGACCGGCAGGCGGCGGACGCACCGTTCCAGCGCTCTTCCAGGTGCTTGGCACCACCCCCGGTCCGGGGCCTGGGCCCACTGCCTCACCGGCGACCGAGGAGGAGGGAGCACGACATGCTGCGGGACAGCGGGCGGCTCCACCGCTTTCCCGAGGGCGCGGCGGTCGGCGAGCCGGTGTTCGTCCCGCGGCGCGGGGCACGGGACGAGGACGACGGTTACGTTCTGTCGTACGTGAACGACCCCGACCGCGGCGCGACCGACCTGGTGATCCTCTCGGCCCAGGACTTCGGCGGCCACCCGCCGGCCCGCGTTCACCTGCCGGGCCGGGTACCGCTGGGGTTCCACGGGAGCTGGATCGCGGACGCCTGACCGCCCGGGAGCCCGGACCGGGTCCGTGCCCTCGCGCCGCAGCGCGACGATCAGCTTGCCGGTCTGACATGGGCTCGTCCCGGAGAAGGAGTCCCTCCGGGACGGCTCGGGCACCGTGGTCGACGGGATCTTTCCCGTGAGGTCTGGCCCGGGAGCCCGCCACTACGGGGGGCGCGACTCCCGGTGTCAGACGAGCGGCACGTCCAGGACGGCCCTGTGGTGGCTGAAGGTGGCGATGGAGTGGCGGCCGTGGTAGTTGCCCATGCCGCTCGGGCCGACGCCGCCGAACGGCAACTCGGGGACGGCGAGATGGGAGATGGGCAGGCCGAAGTTGAGCGCCCCGGAGGACGTCTCGGCGGCCAGCCGCTCGCGCGTGGTGCCGTTCTCCGTGAACGCGTACAGGGCGAGGGGCTTGTCGCGCTCGTTGATGAAGGCTATGGCCTCGTCCAGGCCGTCCACGGTCAGGATGGGCAGGACGGGGCCGAAGATCTCCTCCCGCATCACCGGCGCGCTCGGCTCCACGTCGGCGAGCACGGTGGGCGCGATGTACCGGTCGGCGCGGTCGTGCGTGCCGCCGACGACCGTGCGCCCCGAGTCCAGGAGCGCTGCCAGGCGGTCGAAGTGGCGCTCGTTGACGATGCGCCCGTACAGCTCCGACGACTGTGGGTCGTCGCCGAAGAGCCGCCCGATCGCGGCGGGGAGGGCCGCCTCCAGGGCGCGGGCGGTGTCCGGGTCGGTGAGGACGTAGTCGGGGGCGACGCAGGTCTGCCCGGCGTTGGCGAACTTGGTCTGCGCCAGCCGGGCGGCGGTCACCGCCACATCGGCGTCCCGGTCGACGAACACCGGGGACTTGCCGCCCAGTTCGAGGGTGACCGGCGTGAGGTGCTCGGCGGCTGCCTTCATCACGATGCGGCCGACCGTGCCGTTGCCGGTGTAGAAGACGTGGTCGAAGCTCTGGGCCAGCAGGGCGGTGGTCTCCGGGACGCCGCCCTCCACGACGGCCACGGCGTCGTCGTCCAGGTACCGCGGCAGCAGCCGTGCCATCAGCGCCGAGGTGGCGGGGGACAGCTCGCTCGGTTTGGCGACCACCGCGTTGCCCGCGGCCAGCGCGCCGACGACGGGCACCAGCAGCAGGTTGACGGGGTAGTTCCAGGCGGAGATCACCAGGGCGACGCCCAACGGCTCGTACTGGGTATGGGCCGTGGTGCCCTCGGGGAAGCGGCCCGCGGGGACGGCCGCGGGCCGCGGGCGCAGCCAGTCCGCCAGGTGTTCCAGGCAGTGGTCGATCTCGGCGACGGTGCTGCCGATCTCCATGGCGTCGGCCTCGGCGCGGCTCTTGCGCAGATCGGCGTGGAGGGCGGCGGCGATGTCCTCGCCGTTCTCGGTCAGCAGCGCGCGCAGCCGGGAGAGCTGCTCCCTGCGCCAGGCGAGGGGCTTGGTGCGCCCGGTGCGGAAGGTGGCGCGCAGACGGCCGACGAGGGCGGCGGCGTGTTCCGCGGTGAAGCCGGTGCTCCGGGGGGCGGCGGTCGCGGCGGTAGCGGTGGTGGTCACGGTCGGTCCTGTTCTTCTGAGAAGTGGGGTGAGAGGAGGTGTGCGACGAGGGGACGCCCGGGTTGCGGCTTCGAGCCGGTGCGCCGTACGGCCGCGAGGTGGTCTACGGACGCGGATCAGCGGTCGGTCTGCTCGGCGGCTCCGCCGAGCAGACCGGCGACCAGCGCGTCCACCGCCGGGGGGAGGAGGTGTTCGCCGCCGGGTACGGACTCCAGGCCGAGTACGAGGGCGATGCCGATGTCGGCCGCTTCGGCGGCATCGACGGCAGAGGCATCCTCGCCGACGGCGCCCGCCGCCGCGGTTCCCGGGTCCCGGAGCCCCGACTCGGTGAAGACGCCGATCAGCAGCGCGCGCAGATCGGCGGTGAAGCGGTGGCAGATGTCGCCGAACAACCGGGCCTTCTCGTCGAGGAGTTCGGCGGTGTGCGGCGAGTCCCCGGCCAGCTCCAGCACCAGGGCGAGCTTGGCCTCCAGCACGCCGCGTACCCGGGTCGCGGGCGGGGCGTCGGCGGCCGCGGCCCGCCGGGCCCGCTCCAGCGCCCGGTCGTGCAGGCGCTCGGCGAGCCGGCGGAACGCGTCGTCCTTGCCCCGGACGTACTGGTAGACCGCTGACCGGGACACGCTCATGGCGCCGGCGATGTCGTCCACCGTGGTGCGCCGCACGCCGTACCGGGTGAGGCAGTCGTACGTGGCGTCCAGTACCTCCGTGAGCCGGTCAGGGGCCATGCCTGTTCAGCCCAGGGCCTTGGCCAGCTCCGCCGCGAGCGGGCCGGAGGAGGCCGGGTTCTGGCCGGTGTAGAGGTTGCGGTCGACCACGACGTTCGGGGTCCAGGGCTCCGCCTCCACGTAGTCGACGCCCAGCTCGGTCAGCCGGTCCTGGAGCAGCCACTTGGCCTTCTCGGCGAAGCCCGCCTGCCGCTCCTCCTCGTTGCTGAAGCCGGTCAGCCGGTAGCCCGCGAACGGCGAGGTACCGTCCTCGCCGGCGGTGGCCAGCAGCGCGGCCGGCGCGTGGCAGACCACGCCCAGCGGCCGGCCGGACTCCAGGGTGCGGCTCAGCACGGCGGCGGAGTCGGCGTTGACGGCCAGATCCTCCATCGGGCCGTGGCCGCCCGGGTAGAAGACCGCGTCGTAGCCGTCCGGGTCCACCTCCTCCAGCTTCACGGGCCGCCGCAGCTCGCTGAGCGATTCCAGCGCCTTCGCGACCCTCTCGGCGCCCTCCTGGCCGCCATTCGTCTCGGGCGCGAGGCTCGCCCGGTCGACGACGGGTACGACGCCGCCCGGGGTGGCGACGGTGATCTCGTGCCCGGCCGCGGTGAACACCTCGTAAGGGGCCACGGCCTCCTCGGCCCAGAAGCCGGTCGGGTGCCGGGTGCCGTCGGCCAGGGTCCAGTGGTCGACGCCGGTCATCACGAACAGGATCTTCGCCATGGTGGTGCTCTCTTTCGGGTAGACGGTCCGGTGCTCCGGCGCCCGGGGACGCCGGGGCTCCCGGTCCCGGATGGCCGGGCAGTCCCCGGCTCCGGGCGTCGGAGCTCTGACGTTCTGACGTTCTGACGTTCCGGACCGAGAACGTCAGAGCGACGACGTCTTCGACCGTAGGCCGCCCCCGCTCACCATTACCAATAGGATCGGCAACATGAGCGATAGGGAATCCGATGGCAGATAGGGAATCCGACGGCCTGCCGGGGCCGCGGGCGGAGTCTCGGCAACCCGCCCCAGCGCCCCTGAACCTCTCCCTCTTGCGCACCTTCCTGGCCGTGCACCGGACCGGTTCCTACACGGCCGCCGCACCGCTGCTCGGCCTCTCCCAGCCCACCGTGACCACCCAGATCCGCTCGCTGGAGCACCACCTCGGCCGGCAGCTCTTCGAGCGTGAGCCACGCGGGGTGACGGCCACCCCCTACGCCGACGAGTTGGCCGAGCAGGTGGCGGGCCCCATCGACGCCCTGGCGGCCGTCGCCGAGCGCACACCGCTGCGGGAAGGCGTACCGGCTCCGCCGGTGCATCTGGCCGGGCCGGCCGACTTCCTCGGCTCCTGCGCCCTGCGCGTCCTGGCCCCGCTTGTCGCGGACGGCGTACGGCTGCGGGTCACCACCGGGCTCTCCGAGGATCTGCTGGAGGGACTGCGCGCGGGCCGCCACGATCTGGTGATCTCCGCCCGTCGGCCGCGTGGGCGTGCCCTGACCGCCGTGCCGTTGGCGGACGAGGAGTTCGTCCTCGTCGCGTCACCGGAGTGGGCCGAGCAGATCGGCCCGGACCGGGTTGCCGCCGAGGGCCCGGCGGCCCTGTGCGGGGTGCCGCTGGTGACGTACGCGGAGGACCTGCCCATCGCCCGCCGCTACTGGCGGCATGTCTTCGGGCGGCGACTGACCACGCAGGCCGCGCTCACCATGCCGGATCTGCGCGGGGTCCTCTCCGCGGTGAGCGCGGGCGCGGGCGTCACCGTGCTGCCCGGTTATCTCTGCCGGGCGGAGCTGGCCTCGGGGGCGCTGGTCCCGCTGCTCACCCCCGAGGACCCACCGATCAACACGGCCTACCTGGTGGAGCGCCCCGGTACCGCGGACAACCCGCATGTGGCGCTGGTCCGCGACCATCTGCTGCGGGAGGCACGCACGTGGTGACCGGGCAGCGGCGCACCGCGATGCGCGGCGCACCCCGTGGCTTGGCGTCGGCCGCGGGAAGCCGTACGGCCCTCTGACCCGTGAGCCCTGGACCAGACCCGGAACCGGCGGTGGGCGGCCGACTTCGAGATTCCGAGGCAGGGAGGCGGAGGCACAGCCCGCCATAAGCCGCCGCGCCAGGCTCCGAGTCCCGTGGACCGGGGCAAGCCGGTCCGGGACGCACGTCCCGTCGGACGCGAACGGCCTTGTCCGCCATGGCGATCGACTGCCCCTGTCGACGGGAACTCGGCCGACTCGCAGGAAGGCGTGATCGCCAGGCGGCCCGCGGGTCAGCGGGCGGGCACGGTCTTCGGAGGACCGACCTTTTTGATCATATGGTGATGTATCAACTTTGGTCATTTGTGGTGAGGTTCAGGCCAAGGTGGCTCCTCTCGGCGGCTGGAGGAGACAGCCGCCACCTGTACGGGGACAATGCTCCGACACGGGACGGGGGGCGTCATGAGTGCTGCCGAAGACGGGACCGAACGCGCGGGCCGGGACGACCGGGACGGCCGGAGCGGCCAGGCGGACCCGCAGGGCTCGGGAGGGCCGGGGGACCCGGGGGACAAGGCCGCGGGGGAACTGGCACTGCGCGTCTTCAGCGGGGAGGAGCGCTGGGGCTGGGAGTTCGTCCAGCCGCCGGAGCCGCCCGTCCACCGCGACGCGCAAAACCCGCCCGTGTACAGAGAGCCCTCCGACGCCGAGGTGCGTTCCATGCAGGAGCGGGCCATGAGCGGCCGCAAGACCTCCGGCTTCGGCTGCCTGACCCTGATCGCGGCCGGCGTGGCGTTCGTGGCCGCGGGCGCCGCCGCAGCGATCGTCGTCGTGGTCCTCGTCCTCGCCGCGAGCGCCGCGACCTCGCCCAACGCCAGGCTGCGGGCCGCCGAACGCCGCCTCAAGGCGGAACGGGAACGCGCCAAGCGCGACTACGAGGCCCGCCGGAAGTCCTGGCAGGACCGGCTCGCCGCCCACCGCGCCGAGCACCTGCGCCACAACGAGACACTGGACACCTGGTACCCGATCTCCCTCACCTCCGGGCCCAGCCGGATCGACGTCTTCGGCGGCACGGGAAACGGCTGGGCCAGCCTCCTCGCCACACTGGGCGGACCACTCCTCTCCGGCGGTCGGTCGCTCGTCGTCCTCGACCTCACCCAGCAGGCCGTGGCCCTGGAGCTGGCCGGGCTCGCCGCCCAGCGCGGCGTCACCGTCGGCCACGTACCCATGCCCGGTGCCCTTCTCGGCATGGACCTGCGCGCGGAGTTCACCTCGGAGGAACTGGCGGAGACACTGGCCGAAGCCCTGGGGACGATGCGCCCGCCCGGCGCGGACATCGACCTCCACACCATCGACGTGGACGTGATCCAGACCGTCACCGACCTCCTCGAAGGACCGGTGACCTTCTCCCGCCTCGCCGCCGGACTCCGCGTCCTGCTCCGCGTGTACGACGTCGACCCGCAGGCACCGGGCGCGCTGAGCCGCTCCGAGATCGAGTCCATCACCCAGGCCATCGACCTCATCGGTCAGGGCGAGCGCGTACAGAACGAGCTCCGCTACGTACGGGCTCAGACGGAACTGCTGACGAAGGCGGAGGCGGCCGACGCGCCCGACACCTCCGCGTCGGCCTGGTGGAAGCCCGGCTGCCTCACTGTCGTCACGACCGAGGACCCCGTCCAGCGGCGCAAGGACCTTACCGACCGCTTCGTCTTCTTCCGGCTGCTCCACACACTGCGCAAGCGCGCGGTCACCCCCGGCTCGGGCACGCTCGTCGTGGCGGGCGCCGACCACCTGGGCCGCGAGGCCCTCGAAACGATGGCACGCCAGGCACGGACCGCGGGAGTGCGGCTCGTCTTCCTCCTGGAACACCTGCGGGAGGCCGCGGTCCAGGTCGCCGGCGGGTCCGACAGCGCGACGGTGTTCATGCGCCTGGGCAACGGCGAGGAGGCCAAGGCCGCCGCGCAGTTCATCGGGCAGGAACACAAGTTCCTGGTGAACCAGCTGACCCGGCAGGTCGGAGAAACCCTTACCGAGGGGCGCGGCACCAGCTACGGCTACCAGCGAGGCGTGTCCGACACCTCGGGCTCCAACCGGGGCGGCGGTATCGGGTCGGGCAGCAGCTGGGGGACTTCCAGCTCCTTCTCCACCTCGCTCTCGCGCAGCTGGCAGGACTCCACCAACACCTCGACCGCCCGGTCGACGACGACCGGCGAGAACCTCAGCCGTGTCTACGAGTTCACGGTCGAGCCCACCCAGTTGCAGGCCCTGCCCGTGACCGGACTGGTCCTCGTCGAGGCGGGTCCGGGCGGCCGCCGCGTGGTCTTCGGGGACTGCAACCCGGGGATCAACTTCCTGCCGCGGCTGTCCGCGCGACCGCGCCCGAGCCTGCCGTGACACCGGCCGCCGGTTCCCAGGCCGGGCCCGCGGAACTCGCGGCGTACCGCTTCCACCGGCTGCTCACCGTGCCCCGCCGTCCGGAGGACCCCCGCACCGAGGACCGCACGGCCGCCCAGCTGACCGCGGCGGTGACGGCGGCCCATGCCGTGCTCGGCCACCACGGCGCAGGCCGGCCGACGGGCCTCGCCGCCGCGTGGGTACGCCCCGGCCCGCACCGGCCGATGCACTTCCTCGTGGGCGGGACCCCGTTCTTCCCGCCCGCCGGGGAGCAGCGCCACGGCGTGGCCGAGCGCCCGCTGCGCTACCCGCCCGGCGCGACGGCCCGGGACCTCCCGCCCGGCGAGGCCGCCGCGCTGCTGGAGCGTATGCCGTACTGGCTGCCCTGCCTCGGCGCCCACGACGCCCTGCGCATGGGCGACGACGAGCGCGCCCTGCCCACGGAACGCCGCGGATCGTTCGATGACGCCGTCGCCCACCTCCCGGACGCCTTCGCGTGGCTGCTCCTGGCCGAACCCCTCCCGCACGAGCGGCTGGAACAGGAGCGGTCCACGCTGTCCGTACAACTGCCCCGGCTGCGCCAGCGGGAGAACTCCGCGGCCGACCGGGTGGCCGCCGAACGGGCCGAGGCCCGCTACCGGGAGCTGACGAGGGCGCTCGCCACCGGGGTGTGGAGCGTACGCCTGCTGGTCGGCGCCGAGCGGCCCGAGTCGGCGCTCGCCTCGGCGGCACTGCTGTGCGGTTCGGGGGACCTGGACGATCTGCCGTACGTCCTCGTGCCGACCCGGCGCACCGTGCCGCTCGTCGAGGCGCTGACCGCGGTCACCCCGGCCGCCGCCGGATCCGGACCGCCGGGAGCAACCCCCTTCATCGCCCCCGCGGAACTCGTGGCGGCGCTCGCCCGGCCGCCGGGGCGGGAACTCCCGGGCATCCGCACGGTGGCGCCGAACCGTTTCGACGTCACCTCCGACGACACGGCGCAGGCCACGGCCACCGACGGCTTCCTGATCGGTGACATCCTGGACGTGTCGCTGTCGGCCGCGGGCCGGCTCCACGTGTCACGCTCGACCCTCAACCGGCACGCCTTCGTCTGCGGAGCCACCGGTTCGGGCAAGTCCCAGACCGTACGGAGCCTGCTCAGCGCCCTGTCCACGCACGAGCGGCCCGTCCCCTGGCTGGTCCTCGAACCGGCCAAGGCCGAGTATGCCCGCATGGCCGGGCGGCTCGGCGCGGCGGGCGGACCGGAGGGTGCCCGACGGGTCACCGTGATCCGGCCGGGAGACGTGGACGTCCCGCCCGCCTCCCTCAACCCGCTGGAGCCGGAGCCCGGTTTCCCGTTGCAGAGCCATGTGGACCTCGTACGGGCCCTCTTCCTGGCGGCCTTCGAGGGACACGAGCCCTTCCCGCAGGTCCTGGCCAGGGCACTCTCCCAGTGCTATACGGACGCCGGTTGGGACCTCGTGACCGGCGAGCCGCGCCCCGCCCACAAGCCGAAATACGTACTGGACGAGCCCGACGTGCCCCGGACCGCCGCCTACCCCACCCTCGGCGAACTCCAGGCGACCGCCCGCCAGGTCGTCGAGATGATCGGGTACGGCAAGGAGGTCACCGCCGACGTACGGGGCTTCGTCGACGTCCGCATGGGCTCGCTGCGGGAAGGCACACCGGGCCGGTTCTTCGAGGGTGGCCACCCGCTGGACATCGTCGGCCTGCTCTCCGGGAACGTGGTCCTCGAACTCGAAACGATCACGAACGACCAGGACAAGGCCTTCCTCATCGGGGCCGTGCTCATCCGCCTCGTCGAACACCTGCGGGTCCACCACGGTGGGGGAGGGGTCCCGCTGCGCCACGTGCTCGTCGTGGAGGAGGCGCACCGGCTGCTCAAGAACGTCGAGGACGGCCCGGCTGCCGCCGCCGTCGAACTGTTCGCGTCGCTCCTCGCGGAGATCCGGGCGTACGGCGAAGGCGTCGTCATCGTCGAACAGATCCCCAGCAAGATCCTCCCGGACGTCGTCAAGAACAGCGCGCTGAAGATGATGCACAGGCTTCCGGCGGAGGACGACCGCCGGTCCGTGGGCGCCACGATGAACCTCCAGCAGGAGCAGAGCGAGAACGTCGTCGCGCTGCCGCCGGGGCACGCGGCCGTGGCCTCCGACGGCATGGACCGGCCCGTCCTGACGGCGATCCCGCACGGCGAACACGACGAGAGCACGGAGGGGGCGTCCGGAGAACCGCCGTTGCTCGGCAGCCGCAGCCGCCTCTGCGGGGCCTCCTGCCGCAGCAAACCCTGCACTCTGCGCACCATGAACGACTCCCACCACCGCTCCATGGAGCCGCTCCACCTGATCTGGGTGGAAGCGGCCGCCTGCGCCCAGGCGATGGGCATGGCCGCGCCCGGTCCGGCCGCGAGCGTCCGGGCGGCACTGACGGCGCTCGAAGCACGTGATCTGGAGTGCACCCTCGTGTACGCGGCGGAGCGCGCCGTCTCCGCGCGGGCCGCCCTGATGCGCGACGAGGTCGACCCTGCGGACTTCGCGGAGCGCCTGCACGCCCTACTGTCCGCCGAACTCCTGGGCACGGAGCCGCCGCCCGCCGCGGACCGGCGCCGCCACACGTACGCCAACTACCGCTTCAGGGACGTGCTGGAAGCCATCCAACGGGCCCGGAAGGCCGCCCCGGACGGGCCTCACAGCTATCCGGAACACGAGGCGGAATGGGCGTCCCGCGGCCTCGTCCTGACCGGAACCTCCGGCGCCGACCACCGCCTCCAGGTCCGCGCCCTGCCGGGTTACGGTCCGGAGAAGGTCCACGCCCGGATCGGCGACGTGGAGCGCAGCGGGTTGCGTGACGCGGTCACGGCGGTGACGGGCGGCACGACGGAGGAACACGTGCGACGGGCCTTCGCCCTGGCCTGCGGGGAGGGACCGCGTCTGCGCGCGGTGGTGGCGGAGACGGCGGCACGAGTGGCGCGGACATGCGCCGGGGAAGCGAGGGCCCGCTGATGAGCGAACTCGGCGGCGTGGTCCCCGACGCCCCACCACCCCCTCCGCCGCCCCCACCTCCGACGGACGCGCGGGCACCCGGGGACGGAGACGCACCGGACGGGCCCGACGAGAACACCGGGGCGCCGCAGGAGGCCGGCCAGGAGGGGGCGGACGACGCCCGGGACGGCGACGCCCCGGGGCTCGGCCCCGAGTCCGACGAGCCGCTGCCGCCCGCCCGGGAAACCCCGCAGGACGGCGACCCCCCGGGGGACGAGCCTGATCCCACGGGGCCGCCGGAGGAGACCCCGCCGGGCCCGGACCGCCCCGAGCCGGGCCCGGAGCCTGAGCAGGCACCGGACCCGGAGACCGAGCCCGAATCTGACACGGCCCCCGAATCTGAGCAAAAACCGGAACCGGAGCCGGAGCCCGAACCTGAGCCCGAGCGGGAGGCGGAGCCGGAGGGGGAACCTGGACCTGAGCCCGAGCGGGAGGCGGAGCCGGAGGGGGAATCTGGACCTGAGCCCGAGCCGGAGGGGGAATCTGGACCTGAGCCCGAGCCGGAGGGGGAATCTGGACCTGAGCCCGAGCGGGAGGCGAAGCTGGACACGGGGCACGAACCCGACCCGCAGGCCGAAGCCGCCCCGGAGCCACAGCCCAAGGCCGAGTCCGAGACCGAAGAGGAAGCGGGACGGGGGCCCGAAGCCGGCAGCCAGGCAGTGGAGGACGCGCCCGACAGCACTCGACCGGGCGACTCGGCGGATGCCCGCTCCGGGTCGCCCGACCAGGCCGGGACCACGGACGAGGAGGGTGACAGTCCGGATCACCCGTCCGTCGGGCCCGCCCGGCCTGAACCGTCGGACGTGCCCGACCAGGACGACCCGCGGCAGCGGGACACGGCAACGGAGGAGCCGGGGCAAACCACGGACCGGGGCCCGGATCCGGACCGCCAGGAACCGTCCGGGACCGACGCCTCGGACGGCCGCACGTCTGCGAGTCCGGTCGACGAGGCCGGCGAGGCCATGGGGTCGGCGGCCGAGGCCGGGGTCAGGGTCGTTTCAGCCGTGGCCGGGGCCGCCGCGGATCTTGTGGGGCAGGCCACGAACGCCTTCGACGAGGCTGCCGGACGACTGGCCTTCGAGGCCCAGGCCGATGCCGTCCGCGCAGGGGCCCCCGGTGATGGGCGGCCGGACACGCGAGCGGACGCCGTGCCGCCCGCGAAGGGCGCCACGCCGGACGGCGAGTGGGAGGACGGGGACCCTCCGGCGGCACGCACGGAGGAGTACGAGCAGGCGGGGGTGGTCGCGCAGGAGCGCCCCAATCCGTGGCTCAACCCTGGTCGTCCGCCGACGGAAGCGGCGGCGGGCGGTGGGAACGCCGAGGGGCCTCCGGACGGTCCGAGCGGTCCCGGCGCCCCTGACGACCCGGGTGAAGCGAACCATCCGGACGACCCCGGTGATCCGGACGACTCCGACGACGGAGGTGCGTCGGGCGGCCACCCGTGGCGCCGGTTCTTCCGTCCCGAGTCCGCCGGATCCGGCGGGCCCGACGTCGGCGGCACCCCTGCCGACCCCGGTGCACCGCCCCGCGACGACAGGGACGGGGATGACGAGGATCGGACCGACGTCGAGAGGAGGGAAGTCGAGATCGGCGGGCTTGAACTCGAACCGGATGTCGAGCGCATGCGCGGGGCCGCCGCGGCCCGAGCCATGGAAACCCAACAGGCGGACGAGGCCGCGCGGGAGGGCCGGGACCGGGAGGGAACCGGCCGGGAACGGGGAGGCCGGTCGGGAACGGATCAGGAGCGCGACGCACCGCGGGAACCGCGTGCGGGGGATCCGGAGGTGGCGCGCGCTGCGGAGATCGCCGCGCAGGGTCTTTCGAACGTTCGCGACGTGAATCGGGCCGCTGTGAACCGGGTACGCGGCGTGCCCGACGTGACGCCGGAGGTCGTGCAGGCCCTGCAACGGAACCTGGAACAGCGACGGGGACCGGGTCTCGGGAAGGACATGGGGCTGGGGTGAACGCGGGGGCTTTCGGAAGGGCCGCGGTTGCCCGAGGTGGCGGCATGCGCCGACGCGAGAGGGAACGTTCATGAGTGAAATCAGCGACGTCTCCGACGTGCCGCCGCCTACGCCGCCGCCGCCTCCTTCGTTCGACTCGGGGGCGGTCGGCGACGGGGACGTGCCGGAGGAGGACGACGCGGGCGCCGGTACGCAGGACGTTGGACAGGCGGGAACGGACGACGCGGATGACGGCGACGTCCCGGAGCCCGAGCGCACGACAGACGTACCGGCCACTGGTGCGGACGAACTGACGGACGGCGACGTCGACGTGCGCGAGGCGAGTGCGGAACGGTCCGCGGCCGAACCGGCGTCGGCTGGTCGGCAGCCTCCGGACGACAGCGAGCCGCTACGACCGGTGGCCGCCGCGGAACCGCCCGACAAGCCGGACCCGGTGGTGGCCGAGGAGCAGCGGGAAGAACCAGGGCTTCCTGACAACCAGGCCGCGTCGGAAACGACGGCTGCCGAGAACTCCCCAGCGCCGGCGGACCACTTGGACCCGCTCCTGAAGTCGGAGTCAGGTGACCCGGAGCCGAGTCTGGAGTCGGAGTCGAGCGACCCGGTGCCGAGTCTGGAGTCGGAGTCGAGCGACCCGGTGCCGAGTCTGGAGTCGGAGTCGAGTCCCGAGCCCGGGACTACCCCCGCCGACCCGGTGGGCGGCCCGTTCCCGGCTCGGGAGGCGGCCGAACGCCCCGAGCGGATAGAGGCAGCGGACGAGGTGCAGGGCGGCGCGGATGAGCCGTCCGCCGGAACGGCGAGTCCCGAACGGCCGGTTGGCCCCGAGGAAGAGCCGACGCCCCTCGAACAGGCCGACACACAGCGGCCTGCCGCCCCGGAAGCGAGTACGGATATGCTCCCGGACCCGGACCGTGCGGAGGCGGGTGAAACCGACGAGGCCCGCGGCGCCGACACCGTTCCCGTGTCGGACGAGCCCGACGCAGGGCCCGCCGACGAGGCAGAGCCTGCCGAGGAATCGGATCGACCGGCGGAAGCCCGACTCGGTGGAGAAGTCGGCGAGTCGTCGGAGGCCGGGAACTCCGGTCAAGTCGCCGACGGCGCGGAGTCCGGCGCGGCGACGGGCGCCACGGGGGACTCCCGGCTGGAAGAAAAAAGTGAGAACGCCGCAACGGGACGGGTCGGCGATGACGCCCGGCTTCAGGAACCCCAAGACGGTATCTCTCAGGGAGATTCGGGGCAGCGGCCACCTCTGACTGTTCAGGAAAGAATACGCCAGGCGGTCGGAGCCGGAAGGAACTGGGCGAACGACACTTATCTCGGGCGCCGGTTGACAGGACGGCCCATGGAGCCCTGGAAGAGCAACCGCGCCCTGCACCGGAGTCTGAACGGTGCGCGCCCGCCGGAAAACGCGGTGGTCGCCGACCTGGAGGAACTCGGGCGAGGAAACGGCACCATCGGGTACAAGGACGTCAACGCGAAGCGCCGGTCGGACGACGATCTGATCAATTCTGTCTTTGCCCCTCGCGATGGACAGTACATATCGACCTATGTCGGGAATCCGGGCGTGATCGGGCAAGGAAACCACAGGGCCGAGGAACTGTTGAAGCGTGCCAAGGATCCGGACAACGAAAACATCGAAATGAACACACCGATATTCATCCACCGCGTCGGGGAAACGGAGGCAGGAAAGGAGACGGGGTCGAAGGGGCAGGCGTGAGCGGCGGGAGACTCTCGTAGGGCTCTGCCGGACATTCGGCTTTGTTCAGGCCGGCGCAGTGTTCGGTGCCGCGGCGGGCGATCAGGCGGTGGCCGCCGGTCAGGGTGGCGGCGAGCGGGACGGCAAGGCGTGGATGCGGGGGCCGTCGACCGCCGCGCGGGAGAAGGAGGACGCCGGCCCCGTCCCTCCGCGCCGCCGCGACGAAGCCGCACGCCCTCCGGGACGTACCGAACGGCCTGAAACCCCACCGCACCGTCGGTCGCGCCCACGGCGGACGAGGTCGTGATGCCGGAGGCCGGCCCGAGCCGCGAGCGACTGTGGCACGTCATCGCCGCCCGGCCTCTGTCCCCGCCGACGGGACAGGAAGCGCACCCGTGCCCTCCCTTCGCGGCGATCGCCGACCGTGCGTGCCCCACAGGCCGCACCGCGCCTCCGCGGGCACGCTTCCGCTCCGGTCGTGGGCGAGGCGGGACAGGTGCTCAGCCGCAGGGCAGGAAGAAATGTACGTACAACTGATGTGAGATTTCCGCAGGTGACTTGCGCATCGGGACGACGCCGCCTAGCTTAAATGTACGTACATTTGAGCGGAGGGGTTCCCTTGGTGACCAATCAGCACCACCGGACTGTGATCATCGGCGGTGGGACCGCGGGTATCTCGGTCGCGGCTCGGCTCCGCCGAGCCGGTGAGAAGGACGTCGCGATTCTCGATCCGAGTCTCGACCACTACTACCAACCGCTGTGGACGCTGGTAGGCGGCGGGCGAGCGCCGCTGCAGGAGAGCATCCGGCCGCAGAAGACCGTCATGCCCAAGGGCGTGCGGTGGATACGACACGCCGCGGTCGCCATCGACCCCGAGGCCCAGGAGGTGACGCTGGACGACGGCGGCGCCGTCTCCTACGACCACCTGGTGGTCTGCCCCGGCATCCAGCTGGACTGGGACCGCGTGCCGGGCCTGGAGGCCGGGCTGGGCAAGGACGGTCTGTCGAGCAACTACCTGCCGCAGACCGCTCCCGCGACCTGGCGCTTCATCAGCGGGTTGCGCTCGGGCAGCGCGGTGTTCAGCATGCCGACCGGCGCCATCAAGTGCGGCGGCGCCCCCCAGAAGATCGCCTACCTCGCCTCCGACTACTGGCGTGAGCAGGGCCTCCTCGGGAAGATCGACGTCCACCTCGTGATACCCGGTGCCGCCATCTTCGGCGTTCCGGAGTTCGCGCGCGTGCTCGACGAGGTGGTCCGCCGGTACGGCATCAACGTCCACTACAGCAGCGAGGTCACCGAGGTGCGCCCCGAGGCCCGCGAGGTGGTCGTCACCGACCTGGGCACCGGCGCCAAGAAGACCCTGCCGTACGACATGGCCCACCTCGTACCGCCGCAGAGCGCCCCGGACTGGATCAAGCGCAGCCCGCTCGCCGGAGCCGACGACCCGGCCGGCTACGTCGAGATCGACAAGCACACCATGCGGCATGTCAGATACCCCAACATCTGGGCCCTCGGAGACGCCGGTTCGTCCCCGAACTCCAAGACCGGCGCCGCCGTGCGCAAGCAGGCGCCCGTGGTCGTCGAGAACCTCCTCGCCACCATGAACGGCCGGGAACCCACGGCCGCGTACCACGGCTACTCCTCGTGCCCGCTGACCACGGCCCGCAACAAGATGCTGCTCGCCGAGTTCGACTACAGCGGTCGGCCCACCCCGTCGATCCCGGTGATCGACACCATCCGCGAGCGCACCGACATGTGGTACCTCAAGCGGCGCGGCCTGCCGTTCCTCTACTGGAACCTCATGCTTCGCGGGCTCGCCTGACCCACCCCGAGGGCCGGAACGGTTCTGCCCCCGCACCGGCCGGGGGCCCGGCGCGGCGCACCCGCCCTCCGGGCCCCGGCGTACATCGCCACCCCTGGCCACCTCGCCGTCGCCGCGTCGCATCCGCGCGGCCCCACCGGCCCGCCACCCGCGCCCCGGCCCGACGCCCCGGCGCACCGTCAACCGCTCATCCATCAGGAGCCTGTCATGACGAACGACACCAAGCCGCTGGTCTTCGTGCAGTTCTACCTTGAGTGCCTCTCCCACGCCTCGTACCTCGTCGGCGACCGCACCACCGGCCGAGCCGTCGTGGTCGACCCCCAGCGTGACGTCAACGACTACATCTCCACCGCCGAACATCACGGCCTGACCATCGAGAGGGTCATCGAGACCCACATCCACGCCGACTTCCTCTCCGGTCACCTGGAGCTGGCCGAGCGCACCGGCGCCCGCATCTCCTACGGGTCCGTCGGCTCCCTCGACTTCGACACCGACCCCCTGGAGGACGGCGAGCACCTCAGCCTCGGCGAGGTCGACCTGGAGATCCTGCACACCCCCGGCCACACCCCCGAGTCGATCTGCGTCGTCGTACGCGAGCACGCCGGCGACGCCGTCCCCTACGGCGTCCTCACCGGCGACACGCTGTTCATCGGCGACGTCGGCCGTCCCGACCTGCTCAGCTCCCGCGGCCGGTCCGCCGAGGAGATGGCCCGCGCCCTGTACCACTCCACCCGCGAGCGCCTGCTCACCCTCCCCGACGACACACGCGTCTACCCGGCGCACGGGGCCGGCTCGGCCTGCGGCAAGAACCTCTCGACCGAGCTGAGCTGCACCATCGGGAACCAGCGCCGAGGCAACTACGCCCTGGCCGACATGACCGAGGACGAGTTCGTCTCCGTCGTGACCGAAGGCCAGCCCGCCGCGCCCGCCTACTTCGCGTTCACGTCCGTGCGCAACCGCGAGGCCCGTCCGGTCCTGGACGAGGACACTCCCGTTCCCTCCCTCGCCCCCGACGCCTTCCTCGACGCACGGGCGGGCGGCGCCGTCGTCCTGGACACGCGGGACCCGGAGTCGTTCGCCTCCGCCCACCTGCCCGGCGCCGTCAACGTCCCCCTCGGCGGACGTTTCGCCGAACTCGCCGGCGAGGTGCTCGACGCCCGGGACGGCATCATCCTGTGCGGTGATGTGGACACCGCGCGCGAGGCCCGCAACCGCCTCGCCCGCATCGGCTTCGACCGTGTCCTCGGAGCCCTGGCGACTCCGGTCGAGGCCGTCGGCGCGGAATACCTGACCGTCGGCGTGCGCGTGGAGGCCGCCGATCTCGACGCCCGGCTCGCCGCGGACGCGGACGGCTTCGCGCTGGTGGACGTGCGCGGCCCGGGGGAGGTCCGTGAGAACGGCACCATCCCCGGCGCCCTCCTCATCCCGCTGCCCGAACTGGTCGGCCGCCTCGGCGAGCTGCCGACCGACCGGCCGCTGACCGTGTTCTGCGCGAGCGGCAACCGCTCGTCGGTGGCCGCGTCCGTCCTGCGGGCCCGCGGCTTCGAGACCACCGACCTGCGTGGTGGCTTCTCCGCATGGCGAGGTGCGGTCGCGCACCCCGCCGACACCATGCCGGGCGGCGTCTCGGCGTGAGCGTGCTGATCCTCGCCCTGCTCTGCGGAGCCGTGGTCGGCCTGGCGCTCGGTGCGCTCGGCGGTGGCGGGGGTGTGCTCGCGGTCCCGGCCCTGGTCTACCTCCTGGGCGTCGCACCCGCCGACGCCGGGACCATGAGTCTGGTCGTCGTCACCATCACCTCCGTCACCGCGCTCGCCCGCCACGCCGGCACCGGCAACATCCGCTGGCGGACCGGCGCCCTGTTCGCCGCGGCCGGCGTGGCACCCGCCATCGGTGCGTCCGTGCTCGCCCACCGCATCCCGCAGGCTCTCCTGACCACCGCGTTCGCCGTCCTGGCCGCGTTCGCCGCCGTGGTCATGCTGCGCGGTCTCCGCGCGGCGCACGGGGCCCGCCGGTCTGTCGCGTCCGCCTCGCCGGCCGCGACGCCCGAGCAAGCCGTGGCGACGGCCGGCTCCGTCCGGGACGAGCGCACGGAGACGCCCGCTGTCCGGGCGGCACTCCGAACGGCCGGGACGAGCACGGCGGCGCAGGACGCGGGCGCCCCCGTGCGGCAGGACACGGGCGGCGTCGAGGCCCCCAGCAGGTCGGCCGTCCGGGCCGGATACCTCCGCACCGCCGCTGCCGGTGCCGGTCTGGGCGCGGTGACCGGGCTGCTGGGAGTCGGCGGCGGCTTCCTCGCCGTGCCGGCCCTGGTGTCGGTGCTCCGCCTGCCGATGCGGAAGGCCGTCGGCACCAGCCTCGTCGTCATCCTCATCAACTCGGTGGTGTCCCTGGCCACCCGGATGGCGGCCGGAGGGACGTCCCTCGACCTCGCGATCTTCGGCCCGTTCGTGGGCGCCGCCGTCCTCGGCGCCTGGGACGGCAAACGGCTGGCAGCCAAGCTCTCCGGGGCCGCCCTGCAGCGAACGTTCGCCGTCGTGCTCCTCGCGATGGCCGTGTTCATGCTCATCGACGCGTTCGTCTGATGTTCCCCGCACGGCCGCATGGCTGGTCCCCGCGGCGGGTGACAGACCCTGCCGGTCGGCTGACGGCCGACCGGCGGGCGTCCGGACTCGCCACGGGCCGCCTTCGCTCCTGCCGCCCGCCCGGCGGTACGGGTACCCCCTCACGCAGGCCGCCACCCCGCGGAGCGGTCCCACCCGCTCACTGCCCGAGGAGCCGGCGCACGCGAGTTTGCACCGTCCTCGCAAATGTACGAACATTCACCTCGTGTCAGCAGCATCCCCCCACCCCCCGATCCCCAAGAAGGCGCCGGTGACATCCCTGCCCGGCCCCCGTACCCTCATCCGATCCGCGGGCAAGCCGCTGTGGGTACAGCTTCGCGCCGACCTGCTGCGCCGTCTGGAGGACGGAGAGTTCCGCGACGTCTTCCCCGGCGAGCACGACCTGGTGGCCGAGTACCAGGTGAGCCGGCACACCGTCCGCGAGGCCCTCCGCCAGCTTCGTGCGGAGGGCCTCGTCACCGCCCGGCGCGGCAAGGTCTCCCAGTTCACCGCCGGCCGCCCGCTGGAGCAGAAGGTCGGTGAGGGGTACAGCCTCTTCCGTTCCGTGGAAGAGGTGGGCGCCGTCCAGCGCAGCGTCGTACGCGTGCTCGACGAGCGCGCCGACGGTGTCATCGCCGCCCGCCTGGGACTTGAGGAGTCCACACCGCTCGTCTACCTCGAACGCCTCCGGCTCGCCGACGAGCAGCCTCTCGCCGTCGATCGTGTGTGGCTTCCCGCGGCCGTGGCCCGCCCGCTCCTGGATGTCGACTTCACCCGCACGTCGCTCTACGACGAGCTCGAACGCCACTGCGGCACCCGCATCAGCGGCGGATGGGAGCGTATCCGGGCCGTCGTGCCCGGCCGCGGAGAGCGCGTCCTGCTCGACTGCCCCGCGTCGACCGCGCTGTTCGCGATCGACAGACTCGCTCACGACACCGACCAGCGCCAGGTCGAGTGGCGGCAGACGCTCGTCCGAGCGGATCGCTTCGCCGTCGCCGCCGAGTTCTCCATGACCGACGGCTACCGGCTGGGCGCTCCGGTCCGCACGCCCTGACCCGGGATCGCTCCCTCGGGGCCCGGCAGGGCGGGCCGCACCAGGCGGACCCGCCGCGGCAGGCCGGCGAGCGGCGGGTGCGGGCCCCTTGGACCGCCGTACTCGGCTGGACCGGCCGTACTCCGCGCCCTGCTCCTCCGGAACCTGTGCGAGCCGTGCCGGTCCGGGACCACCGCCCCTCGGCCGGGTCACCCCGGTGATCACGCATCTGCCGCCCGGACGTCGGTCGACCGACCCGCCGTGCTCCGGCCGTTCACCTTCTCAGCAGGGCAGTCTCGTAGTCCTTGAGCGTGCGACCGGCCACCCACCCCTGGGACTCGGCCCTGGACACGTCCAGGACGACGGAGTGTGCCAACTGGTCGACGGCGTAGCGAGTGAGCGGCGGTTCCGCGTGCGGGCGTAGCCGGGCCAGCGTCTGGGCGGTGGCCGCCACGATCTGGGCCACCGGCAGCGGGACGTGGCCGATGCGCGCCCGTGCGCCGTGGGCGCGCAGCACCGCCCTGATCGCCTCGTCCAGTTCGTACGGCACCGGGTCGGCGATGTTGTACGCGCCGGGCGGCCAGTCCGCGGCGGTGAGACAGGCGTCGGCGAGGTTCTCCACGGCCGTGAGGCTGAGCCGGACGCTTGGGCCCGGCAGCATGAGCAGACCATGGCGGACGCGGGAGAGCAGCCGGGGTACCAGGTGCGGGTCCCCGACACCGTAGACCGCCCGCGGCCGCAGCACCACGGCGCCCGCGGCGAGCGCCAGCGACTCACCGGCGGCCTTGGTGCGGCCGTACGCGTTCAGATGCCCGCGCACAGGGTGGTCTTCGGTGATGCGGGAGCGTCCGGCGTCGGGCGCGTACACGCTGGCGCTGCTCACCCATACGACCGGTCGGCCGGCGGCCGCGTCGAGCAGTCGCGCGGTGCCGTCGACGTTGACGGCGTGCATGGTGGCCTCGGCCGGGGAGCCGGGCACCGGGTCGCCGACGGCCGCCGCGCAGTGCACGACGAGGTCCGCGCCGGACAGGTCCGGCACCTCGCGCGCGGCGTCCCAGGGGACGTGCCGGCCGACCGGGCCGGGGCGTCGCCCGACGCACCGGACGTCGGCGCCGCGGGCGGCGGCCGCGGTGGCGACATGGGAGCCGCAGAAGCCGCTCGCGCCGGTGACGGCGATCGTGGTCATGGGTTCTCCGGGTGTCGACGGGCGTCCTGCGCCCGCATGGTGAGGGTCCGCCAGCCGGGCAGGGCCGCGCCCCGGTCCACGCGGGCGCGCAGGACGGCGGGGCGGTGGGGGGCGAGCGCGGCGAGGACGTCGTCGAGCTGGGCGCGGGCCAGGCGTGCGCCGGGGCAGGCGTGGGTGCCGGCGCCGAAGACGAGCTGGGCCACGGCGGGCGGAGCCGGATGACGGGCGTCCGGTGGTCGGCGATGGGCCCGCGCGGCGTGCCGCGCCACCAGGATCAGGCGGTCGCCGGGCCGGACCGGGCAGCCGTCCAGCTCCGCGTCGGCCGCCGCCACGCGGGGCAGCAGCGGGGAGGGGGCGGTCACCCGCAGCAGTTCGCTCACCAGGGCCGGGCGCAGCCGGTCGTCGGCCGCCTGGTCCCAGAGCCCCGCGTCGGCGCACCAGGCGGCGGCCCGCGGGAGGGCCGCGACGGTGGTGTTGACGGCGGCGACCGCGAGCATGGTCGGCAGGGCCCGCTGCGTCGCTTCGCCGGCGGCCGGGGCGAGCAGCGCCTCCAGCCGTGCCGTCGCCGCGGCAGCCGCATGTGCGGTGCCGGGCGGCCGGGGGCCGGGCAGGTGGTCGCGTACGGTGGCGGCCGCCGCCGCGGCGGCCGCCACGGCGACGGCTTCCGGATCGCCGGTCGTGCCCAGCAGCGCGCAGACGGTGGCCCCGGCCAGTTCGCGGGCCAGCGGTACGAGATCGACGTCGCGACCCGCACGGAGCGGGGCGAGGCGGCGGTCCAGGACGCCCTGCCACACCGGACGCAGTCGCTCCACCCCCGCCGTGCCGAGGTCGTCGACGACGGCACGCCGGGAGGCGCGGTGGCCGGTGCCCTCCTGGTCGAACAGCGCGCCGCCCGTGAACAGTTCCCGGGCGGCGCCGCCGGTGGTGCCGGCGGCGGCCCGGTCCAGCGGGATACGGGTCAGGGCCTGCCGGTAGGGCCCGGTACCGTGCACCAGCACCGCTCCGCCGACGCGGACGACCGTACGACGGCGGGTGGCGGCGAGAAGAGCGAACAGCAGGGGGTGGGAACGGGTGTACACGCGCCGGTCGCGGCGCCGGGCGGCGCGGAGAGCCGAGGCGGCGGGCGTGGCGGGAGTCGTGGTCATCTGACGTGCACCTCCTTCACGTCGGCGGGCCGGTAGCGGCGGTCCCAGCACCACAGCAGGGTCCGGCGGGCGCCCCAGGCCCGCAGGCGGCGCAAGCTGGTGTGCACCACCATCCGCTCGGCCCGGGCGATCCGGTCGCTGTGCTCGCGCGCCCGGTTGAGGAGCACGACATCCTCGGGTGGCCCCTCCAGCGGGGTGCGGGGCGCGCCGCCGCACCGCAGGTAGAGCGCGGCGGTGATGGCGAGGTTGTGGCCGTGGCACAGCACGTAGGGCGCGCGGTAGCGCGGATGCCGGTGCTCGGTGCGATAGCGCCCGTACAGTGCGGTCGCCCTGACGACCGCGGGCAGGAGACGGCGCTCGACGAGGGAGGGGGACTCGTCCCGGCGCGGGAGGCTCCGGCCGCAGGCCAGTTCCGTGCCGCGCGTGAACTCCGCGCGCGCCGCGGCGATCCAGCCGGTGGCGGGCAGGCAGTCGGCGTCGGTGCGGACGAGTAGTTCGGCGCCGTGCGCGACGGCGTACCGGAAGCCCGTGTCGGCGGCGGCTCCGGTGCCGCGCTGCTCCTCGCGGACGAGGTGCACGCCGAAGGGCGCGGTGGCGGCGAAGCGACGCACGACGTCGGCGGTCGCGTCGGTGGAGGCGTTGTCGACGACGACCAGGGTGAAGCCGGTGTCGGTCTGAGCGGCGAGCGCGGTGAGGGTGGCCCCGATCCCGGCCTCCTCGTTGTACGCGGGGACCACCACCCACAGCGGTCCGTCCTTCTGGGCGGTCATACGCGGCTCCGTTGCGAGGGCCGGCCGGCGGCGAGGCGGGCGGCGAGGCGGGCGGCGGCGGCACGGTCGGGCTTCAGGGAGCGTCCGGACAGCGGGACGTCGGCCAGCAGCACCGCGTCGGGGCGGGCGGATCCCATGCGCTCCAGCGGCCCGGCCAGGGCCGCCCGCAACGCGGCGCGGTCGGCCCCGGGGGCGGGCTGCACGACGGCGACCAGGCGCTCGTCGCCGTCCTCGGCCGGTACGCCTACCAGCACGGCGAGTTCGACGCCGGGTATGTGCAGCGCCGGTTCGTACAGGCCCGGGTAGATGTTCTCCGCGTGTCGCAGGACCATGTCCTTGCAGCGGCCCTCCAGCACGATCCGGCCGCCGTCCAGACGTGCCCGGTCGCCGGTGGCGACCCAGGGGTCGGGGTCCTCGCCCAGGTAGCGGTCACGGGCCGCGGGACCGGACAGCAGCAGTTCCCCGGAGGCATCGGTCTTCGCCGTCACGCCGGGCAGGGGGGCGCCGGCCAGGTCCCCGTCGCCCGTGAAGGCGGCCTTGTCTGCCTGCTCGACGGCCGCGGCGGGGAACAGCTCCGTCAACGCGTACACGCCCCATGCCTCGTCGGCGCCGGCTCGCTTGACGCGGGTCAGCAGCTCGGCGGTCGCCGGCGCCGATCCGGTCCACACGCGACCGTTGAACCGGCTGCCCTCGGCCAGCAGCCGACGCAGTTGAGGGGGTGTCAAGTAGGTTGCCTGCGGCGCGAGTCGGCGCAGTTGCCGCACCAGGAACCGCGTGGAACGGGCGGGCAGCGCCACCGGTGCGCCGCTCGCGAGGGAGGGGACGAGGACGAAGAAGGTGCCGCCGAGAACGGGACGCCCGGCCTCCGGACGGACCAGGTCGGCCACCGTCGCCATGCCGGCCGCGATCGAGGATCGGGTGTGCACCACGGCACGGGGGCGCGAGGTGGTGCCCGAGGTGAACACGACGACCGCGTCGCCGTCCCCGTCCACCGGGCGCGGGGGCCGTGCCCCGCGTCCGTCGGTGTCCAGGGCGGGCGCGCAGCCGGGCATCCGGGGCCCCACCGTCGCCACCGGTCCGAGTTCCGTGAGGTCCGGCAGGGCCAGGCGGGCCCGGCGGGCCAGCGGCCGGGCCCAGCCGGCGACGGCCTGGGCGGTGGCGTCGGCGAGGACCAGGTCGGGGCGGGCCAGGGCGAGCCGGGCGCGTAGCACGTCCGGTCCGGCGCCGGGGTCGAGCACCGCGGCGCGCGCCCCGAGCCGGTGCAGGGCGAGCATCACTGCGAGAGCGCGGGGCCCGGGGCGGACGGCGACGCCGACGGTGCCGCCGCAGCCGACGCCCCGCGCGTGCAGGGCACCGGTGCAGCGGTCGGTGAGGTCGGCCAGATCCCCGTAGGTGGCCTTGGTGCGTACGGTCCCCGTGGGGGTGGTACCGAGGACGGCGGGCCTGTCGGGGTGGCGGCGCAGGGTGTGGGCGAGGATGTCGAGCATCAGCGGGGGTCCTCCCCGTGGCGGCCCGGGCCCTTGTCGAGGTACCAGCGGGCGGTGCCGACCAGGCCGTAGGCGCGCAGTCGGCGGGTGGAGTTCTCCACGACCATGTCGCGGGCGTGCACGATGGCGGTGGTGTGGCGGCGCACCCGGTTCAGGAAGAGCCGGTCGGTGGGGGACGGGCGGCGCGGCATCCCGCCGACGGCCTCGTACAGCGCGGCGGTGACGGCCATGTTGTTGCCGGCGTGCATCCGGTAGGGGGCGAGGTAACCGTGGCGGCGCCGGTGGGCGGGGCGTATCCGGCCGAAGAGGGCGGCGATGCGGACCAGGGCGCGGAAAGCGGCCCGCCCGAGCGGTCCGTGCTCGTCACGGCGCGCGTCGATGCGCCCGCAGACCAGGCCCGCGCCGCGCCGCAGGGCGTCGCGGGCGCCGGCCGTCCAGCCGGGACGCGGCAGGCAGTCGGCGTCGGTACGGGCCAGCAGCGTCGCACCGTGCTCGATCGCGTACCGGAAGCCGGTGTCGACCGCGCAGCCCACGCCCTTCTCCGGTTCGCTGAGGACGTGGACGGGGAAGGGCGCCCTGCGGGCGAAGTCGCGGGCGACCTCAGCGGTGTCGTCGCTGGAGGCGTTGTCCACCACGACGAGGGTGAAGTCGCGGTCGCGCTGAGCCGCGAGCGCGTTCAGGGTGGCGCCGATCCGGGCGGCCTCCTGGTGTGCGGGCACCACCACCCACAGGGATCTCATGCCTTCTCCCAGACCATGGTCATGATGCTCACGCCGCCGCCCAGGCCCACGAACAGGACCCGGTCACCGGTCCGCAGGCCCCCGTGGACGCGGTCCAGCTGGACGCCGAGCGTGGCGCTGGCCATGTTGCCGAGTTCGGGGACCGTGACGACGAGCCGGTCCCGGGGGACACCGGTGAGCTCCACGAACCGCTCCAGGTACGGCATGGTGACCTGGTGCACCAGGATGTGCCGGAAGTCGTCCCACGACAGCCCGGTGCGCTGCCGCATCCGGTCGAGCACCGACGTCCCGACCTTCTCGAACACCTCGCGCAGCTCGCTTCCGTCACCGTGGAAATACGTGTGCTCGTCTCCGCGCGGGTGGCGCGAACCGCCGCCGAAGATGCCCCCGACCGACCAGTGCTCGGAGTGGGTCTCGGTGTCGACGTCGACGATTCCGCCCCGGTCCACCGCTTCCAGTACGACCGCGGCCCCCGCGTCGCCGAAGGTGTACCCCGCGAAGCCGTCCCGGAACTGGCCGAGGCCGGCCGGGGTGTGCCGGACCGCGCGACTCGGGGTCTCCCCGGTGACGACCAGAGCCCGGCGGGCGCGACCGGCGAGAATCATCGCCCGCGCCGCGTCGATGCCGTTGACGAAGCTGTTGCACGCGTTGGTCACGTCCAAGGCGTGCGCCCGGGAACCGAGTTCGGCCTGGACGATGTGCGCGGTCGCCGGTTCGACCACGTCCCGCGTGGCGGAGGCGAACACCAGCAGGTCCAGGTCGTGCGGGGCGAGTCCGGCCCGGTCCAGAGCCGTACGTGCCGCGCCCACCGCGAGCGTCGAGGCGTACTCGCCCTCCGCGGCCACCCGACGCGAGGCGATGCCGGTGACCCGTTCGAGCATCCGCGTCGGCAGGGACAGCCCGGAGGCCGCGGCGATCCGCTCCTGCATCTGCCGCGAGGTCATTTCGAGCCCCGGCAGGCAGGAGGCCACCGCGGTGATGCCCGCCCGACGGCGCGGCGGCTCGGGAGCAGCGTGGTCTATGTGCATGGGCTGAACGCTACGAGCGCATCAGGACGGCCCGCCTGAGTGCGGGTACTCATCCGGAATAGGTGATCGGCTGCTTCGAGCGTCGTCCCCGCCGTGCACCAGTGGCGGCCCGCGAGCCGTCGGATGATCTTGTGAGTGCGGGCCGCGGCCAGGTCGTGGGTGAGTCCGGCTGGTGGAGTGGACGCTGCGCGAGCCCGGCCTCGGTACGCCGAAGCTCAACGGCTGGGGCAAGGCGGCGGCCGCGGTGAAGCTCGCTGCCGGAGCGCCCGGGGGCCACGAGCAGCGCCGCTTCCCGCGCCTGCCGAAGGCCTACTCGGTCGGTCGGCCTGGACCTGAACACGGCATTCCCCGCTGCCAACGGCTACCGCGGGTACGACGACCAGGCCGTGGAGACGGTGCGCTGCGTCATTCGACAGGCCCCTGCGGACTTCCACGGAGGCAGGCGGCGCCACCACCCCAGTTCCCGCAAGGACCTGTACAAGAGGCCACTTGGACAGGGAAATGGCAACTTCGACATGGCTCGCGGAGGCGGCTACCTTCATCTGGTCTTCGGTGGTCGCTCACGATCGCACAGGAGTTCCTTCAGGCCGGGCCGGCCGCGACGGGATGAGTCGGTCACGCCCCACGAACCCTCGCCCCATGCGTAGGCCACCGAACCGGGTCCACGCCAGGCAGTCCCCACCAGGGAGAGACGCATGCCCCATCTTGCTCTGTACACATTCGGCGTCCTGAAGTCACCTCTCGCCGATCCCGCACCTCTCACGCGCGAGTTCTACGACATCGGTGAGGCCGTCTACCGGAAGATCGGTCAGCACCCCGGATACCTCGCGCGTGCTGAAGCGGCAGGCGGTGACCGGGGCGTGCTCTTCGAGGCGGACTGGGGCGCATGGGGTGAGTTCGCCGTACCGACCTGGTACGGCAAGGGCCGTACGGCGGAAACCACCGCCCTGGCCGCGACACTCTCACTCTGGACCGACCTGCGCCCCGCCTTCGACGCCATCTACACCGGTCTGCACCGTGAGGCGCTGAACAGGCGTTACGACTGGTTCGAGAGGACAGGGCACCCGAATTACGTGTGCTGGTGGCTCCCCGACGGCGTGATACCCACCTGGCGGGACGGGGTTTCCAGGCTGGAACACCTCCACGACCACGGCTCCGTGCCGCACGCCTTCACCTTCCACCACTCGTTCGCCCCGGACGGAACTTTGACCAGGAGCAAAGGCATCGGGCCGAAGAGCGACCAGGTTCACTGACAAGGAAGCCTGAACGACTCGGTTCGCCGTCAAACGCCTCGGCTCCGGCTCCCTGTCACGGACATGGAGCCTATGGGGCGGCGCAGTTCAGAGCCGGTTCACGAGCTCCTGCGGTCGGGGCCGGCCGACGAGCGGCGGGCCTTCCGTGAGAAGTCGAGGAAGGAGGCGGCTGAGCGGTTCGCCCTGGGTGAGGAGAACGCGGTCATCGCGCGCGAGCCGCGGGTCAGCGTCCGGTCGGTGCAGCGTTGGCGCGAGGCCCGGTCAGGACGCTCGTCGGGCGCCGGTCCACAAGAGCCACACCCTCCATGGTGTTGCCGCGCTCGCGGCTGATGCCGTGCGCCCGCAGGAGGTGCCGACGCACGGCAACGGGTCGGCTCGCTACACGTTCGCCGTGGCCTGGTCGGCGAAGGCCGGGGGCTGCGACTGCCGCCTCGCGGTCGGCAGGAGCCGTTCGAGCGCCCACGGACCCGGGCCGAAGACGGCAAGCAGAAGGAACGTCCAGGCGTACAGGGCAGAGGGCTCACCGCTGTTCTCGATCGGCAGCAGGCCGGTCGGCTGGTGCACGGTGAAGTAGGCGTACGCCATCGATCCGGAACAGATCAGTGCCGCCGACCGGGTGAACAGGCCGAGCGCCACCAACAGGCCGCCGACCAGCTGGATCACGGCCGCCCACCATCCGGGCCAGGCGCCGGACGGAACCGTCCCGCCGTGCGTTCCCACGGCTCCGCCCAGCACTCCGAACAGCGACGCGGCGCCATGGCAGGCGAAGAGGAACCCCACGACGAAGCGCACCAGTGATTGCACGGGGCCGGCAGCTCTGGAACCCGGGGACGGGACGGTGCGGTACATGAGTTCAGCCCTTCAGGAGACAGGGGAATGGGGAAGTGCCGTAACGGGACGCTGAGTGGGGGAGGAACGGCGGCACTGTACGGCCGTGAGGGGCAGCAGCCCTCGTGGCGGTGCGGAACGCTACATGGATGCGTCCTGCACGCGGTTTCCCTCCGGAGAACAGTCGGCCAACGCTGGGAGCGGGCCAGGTCAGAGCCGTCCCCGAGGGCATTCCGTCCTCTCGCCGACGTGCCGGCCGGGCTGTGACAACGATCACCGACCACCGTCTGACCTGGACGAACCCGTGGTTTCCCGCCCGTTAACCAATGGGTTGTTGTGAGCCGCAACCGCCCCGTCCAAGCTGCACAAGGCCCCACTCGGGCAACCGCCACTGGCGGCTTTTCTTGTGCCGGCGGCATGGTCCAAGGGCCATGGCAGACCCCAGCTATGGAGGGACGGGATTGATAGGGCACCTGTGCTACACGGCGGGAAAGAGCGATCGGACACTGGTGCTGGACCGCAGGGAGTTACCTGCCGACGAGCGGGAACTCACCAGCACGCTGTTGCTGGCACGTGACTGGCTCGCCGGTCAGCACGACGCCGACGTCACGACGATCGCCATGATCGAGCCGTCCGCGGACCCTTCCTTCGACCTGGACTACCAGTTCGCGCAGTACCTCCCCGGCCCACCGCCGCGTTTCGAACTACGGGGCAGCTGCGGGCACTCGATCCTGTCCTCCGTCGCCGTGGCACATCGCCTTGCCTGGCTCTCACCCCTCGGTACGGCCTCTCGGTTGCGCGTCAACGTCCTGAACACCGGTGACCGCGTCGTGTGTGAGGTCAGTGCGGCGAGCCGCAGTCTGACGTTCTCCGTGGAGTTCGGCTATCAGCCTCCTCGGCGGCTGGGCGACCTGTTGCCCACGGGGACGCCGCACGACGAACTCGACGGAATGACGGTCTCCTTGGCGTCCGCGGGCAACCCCCACGTCTTCGTCGACGCCGCCGACCTCGGCCTGCGGGACGAGGCGAGCCTGTTCGCGGCGGACGCCTCCGTGCGCGGGCGGCTCACCGACATCCGCCGTGCCGGCGCTCGCCGCTTCGGCCTGCCGGAGAACAGCGTGTTCCCGAGGGTCTCCGCGGTCGGCCAGTACGAGTACCGGCGCCTGGCGATGCTGACTCTTCCGGCGCAGGTCGGGTCCGGCCCGCTGCCCCCTGCCGATGCCGTCACCGTCGCCGCGGCGGCCGTGATCGAGGGCACGGTCCCGCAGCGGTTGGCCGAGCGGGGCTGGAGCCGGGTGGACGAGCTGGTCATCGACACGCCGTTCGGCACCACAGTCGTACGGGCCGCGGTGACCGGTACCACCCTGGACGACACCCTCACCCGTGTCGGCGTGCGGCGCGGGACCGTCCGGTACGACGGCTCGGTCTTCGTCGAGCCCCTCCGCGACCTGATGCTCAGGCAGGAGGACGAGGTCCTGCGCTCCGCACTCCACTGAGCTGCTCGCCGCTCTCCCGGCTTCACCGAGTTCACCGACACGGCTCTCCTGCCGGCCCGCCACGCCCGGCCGGCAGGCCGACGAAGCACCCATCTTCCCCGAACGTACAGGCGGTCCACCCATGCCCTCTGCCCCGCGCGCATCCTTACCGGCTCCCGGACTGACACGGACTTTCGACACCCTGCTCACGGCGCTGGCCCCGGCGGTGTGGGGGAGCACCTATCTGGTCACGACGGAACTACTGCCGCCCGGCAGACCACTACTGGCCTCCACTCTGCGGGCGCTGCCCGCCGGCCTGGTGCTGCTCGCGATCGGCCGCAAGCTGCCGCGCGGCGCGTGGTGGTGGCGAGCCGGGGCGCTGGGGGCGCTGAACATAGGCATCTTCTTCTACCTGTTGTTCGTGGCCGCCTACCACCTGCCCGGTGGAGTGGCGGCACTGGTCGTCGCTGTCCAGCCCACGGTCGTACTGATCCTCGGCGCCGTGCTGCTGAAGGAGCCCATCCGCCCGGCGCAGCTCACCGCCTGCCTGCTCGGCGTGACAGGCGTGGCACTGCTCGCCCTGACCCCGCGGTCCGGCGTCGACCTGGTCGGCATCGCCGCCGGGCTGGCCGCCGCCGTCAGCATGGCGGCCGGCATCGTGCTCACCAAACGCTGGGGGAGGCCCGAGGGGGTGGGCGTGCTGACGTTCACCGGCTGGCAGCTCACTGCGGGCGGCCTGCTGCTTGCCCCCGTCACGCTGGCCGCCGAAGGTGTGCCCACCCACGTCACCGCCGCCAACCTCGCGGGCTTCGCCTACCTGAGCGTGATCGGGGCACTGCTCGCCTACGCGGTCTGGTTCCGCGGCATCGGCCGGCTGCCGGCACTCGCCGTGTCGATCCTGGGCTTCGCCAGTCCGCTCGCCGCGACGGTCCTCGGCTATCTCGTCCTCGGCCAGGGACTCTCACCGCTCCAACTCACAGGCGCCGCGGCGGTGATCACCGCCGTCGCGCTGGTCCAGTTCTCGCAGCCGCCACGCGCCGGGAAGCAGGCCGGCAGCTCGTCACTGGAGCCGACTCACCACCACGCACTCGCAGGCAAGGGGAAACCGTGACCACAGCACAGCCCACCGCACGTTCCATGGCCCGCGTCCACGGCCTACGGCTGGGCGGAAGCCTGCCCGATCTGTTGCGGGAGCAGGCCGCGGCGCGGCCCGACGGCACGGCGGTCACCAGCGGCACCGACAGTGTCACCTACCGGGAGTTGGAAGCCGCCGCCGCCCGGCTGGCCGGTCGGCTGAACGCGTTGGGCGTGGTCCGCGACCACTGCGTCGGCCTGTACACCGAACCGTCCCTCGACCTGATGACCGGCGCCTGGGGCATTCTCTTCGCAGGCGCCGCCTACCTGCCGCTGTCCCCGGAGTACCCCGAGGAGCGGCTGCGCTACATGATCGAGGACAGCGGTACCCGCGTCATCGTCACCCAGGAGCACCTCGCCGCCCGCCTGCGGTCGCTGGCCCCCCGGGGCACCCGCATCGTCACGCTCACCGACGCCGCCCCGTCTCCGTCCGCCAGACCGCCGGCGCCGGCACCCGGCGATCTCGCCTACGTCATCTACACCTCCGGCAGTACCGGACGGCCCAAGGGCGTACTGATCGAGCACCGCAGCATCCTCTCCCAGATGCAGTGGATGCAGATGTGCGGGCACCTCTCCGCGCGCACCACCGTGCTGCAGAAGACGCCGATGAGTTTCGACGCCGCGCAGTGGGAGATCCTCGCTCCGGCCGTCGGAGCCCATGTGGTGATGGCCGAGTCCGGCAGCTACCGCGACCCGGAGGCGCTGATCGACGCGATCGTCCGCCATGAGGTGACCACGTTGCAGTGCGTGCCCACACTGTTGCAGGCCCTGCTGGACACCGAGCGGTTCACCTCGTGCACCACGCTGCGCCGGGTGTTCTCCGGCGGCGAGGCGCTGTCCCGTCAGCTGGCCCGTACCCTCCTCGACGAGGTTCCCTGGGTGTCCCTGGTCAACCTGTACGGTCCGACCGAGTGCACCATCAACGCCACCGCCCACCTGGTCGACGCGGAGACGCTGCCCGAGGGCACCGGATCGGTGTCCATCGGCGTGCCGGTCGACAACACCCCGTGTTACATCCTCGACGAGAACCGGGCGCCGGTGGACATCGGGGAGACCGGTGAGCTCTACATCGGCGGCGTCCAGCTGGCCCGCGGCTACCTGGGCCGGCCCGAGCAGACGAAGGGGCGGTTCGTCCCCTCCCCGTTCGTGCCGACCGAACGCCTGTACCGGACCGGTGACCTCGCGTACTGGAACCCCGACGGCACGATCCAGTTCGTCGGCCGCACCGACAACCAGATCAAGCTGCGCGGCTACCGCGTCGAACTGGACGAGATCGCCCTGGCCATCGAGGAGCACACCTGGGTGCGCCGCGCGGCCGCGATCACCGCCGAGGACCCGCGCACCGGCTCCACCAACCTGCTGGCCTGCGTCGAGCTGAATCCGAAGGAAGCGGCCCTGATGGACCAGGGCAACGCCGGTGCGCACCACCAGTCCAAGGCCAGCAAGCTCCAGGTGAAGGCGCAGCTGTCGAACCCCGGCCTCCGTGACGCGCACGAACTCGACGGCCGGCAGGTCGTGCCCCTGCCCGGCCGGCAGGAGACCGTGCGGCAGCGGCACGAGACGTTCGCCCGCAAGACGTACCGCTTCTTCGACGGCGGACAGGTCACCCGCGACGACATCGTCGCCCTGCTGGCCCCGCGACCGGTGAACGCTCACTCCCGGGACCTCGCGGACCTCACTCTCGCCGAACTCGGCCGACTTCTGCGTTGGTTCGGCCAGTTCCACAGCGAGGAGCGGCTGCTGCCGAAGTACTCCTACGCCTCACCCGGCGCTCTGTACGCCACGCAGCTGTACCTGGAGACCAGCGGCCTGGACGGTCTGGACGCCGGCGTGTACTACCACCACCCCGCCGACCACACCCTGGTCCGGATCGGCGACGCCCGGAAGGACGCCGAGGCGACGCTGCGCGTGCACTTCATCGGCAAGAAACGGGCCATCGAGCCTGTCTACAAGAACAACATCCGCGAGGTGCTGGAGTTCGAGACCGGCCACATGCTCGGTGTCTTCGAGGAGATCCTGCCCGAGTACGGCCTCATGATCCGCCCGGCCGCTCACCGACCCGCTGCCATGGACAGGCTGGACGTCGCCGCCGAGGACCACTACCTGGGCACCTTCACCATCGACCGCAACGACGGCCGGCCTTTGCACGACCCCGCCGAGATCTACGTACAGGCCCACCCGCGCCGGGTGCTCGGGCTACCGGCCGGCCAGTACCGGTGGACCGGCGACGACCTCGAACGCATCTCGGACGCCCTCGTCCTGCCCAAGCACGTGATCGCCATCAACCAGCAGGTGTACGAGCGGGCGAGCTTCGGCATCACCGCCGTGAGCCGCGCGGCCGACGAGTGGCTGCAGTACATCGCCCTGGGCACCAGGCTGCACCACCTCCAGCGCAACGCGCTCGCCCTGGGCTTCATGTCCTCCGGTTACAGTTCCAAGACCGGCCACCCGCTGCCCGCCGCAACGCGCGTGGACGACATCCTCGCCTCCTGCGCGATATCCACCGGCCCCTCGTACTTCTTCCTCGGTGGCAAGGTCAGCCAGGAGCAGATCCGCAGCGAGGGGATGAACGAGGACACCGTGCACATGAAGGGCCCGGCCGAGTTGATCCGGGACGACCTCACCGAGCGACTGCCGGACTACATGATCCCGAACCGCGTCCTGGTGCTCGACCGGCTGCCGCTCACCGCCAACGGAAAGGTCGATGCCAAGGCCCTGGCCGCCGCCGAGCAGGTGCGGTCCGCCGACACCGGCAGGCCCTACGTCGCTCCCACCACGCCGGCGGAGCGGTGGCTGACCGAGGCGTGGGCGAAGGCACTGAAGTACGACGAGGTGTCCGTGGAGGACGACTTCTTCGCCTGCGGCGGCAACTCGCTGATCGCGGTCGCGCTCGTCAACCGGGTCAACCGCGAGTTCGGCCTGCGCCTGCCGCTTCAGGTCGTCTTCGAACACCCTAAGCTCGCCGACCTCGCCGCCCGCATCGAGGACGACGGCGCCGCACCTTCCTCACGACTCGTCCCGCTGCACACGCGGGGCGCCGGCCGCCCGCTGTTCTGCTGGCCCGGCCTCGGCGGCTACCCGATGAACCTGCGCCTGCTGGCCCGCGAGGCCGGTGCCGGCCGGCCGTTTTTCGGCATCCAGGCGCACGGCATCAACACCGGTGAGACGCCGTACCCGACGATCCGCGAGATGGCCGAGGCCGACGTGGCCGAGATCCTGCGCACCCAGCCCGAGGGCCCGTACAGCCTCTGGGGCTACTCCTTCGGCGCCCGTGTCGCCTTCGAGGCCGCCTGGCAGCTGGAGCAGTCCGGCCGCCAGGTCGACCACCTCCTGCTGATCTGTCCCGGCAACCCCAAGGTCCGCGCGGACGGCGCGGACCGCTTCGGCCGCGAGGCGACCTACCGCAACCCCGTGTACGTCGCGATCCTGTACTCGGTCTTCACCGGCATGGTCGGCGGTCCCGATGTGGACGCCTGCCTCGCGGTCACGCGGGACGAGGACAGCTTTGTGAGCTTCGTCCACGACCGACTGCCCGAGCTCGACCAGCAGTTGATCCGGCGCGTCACTCATATCGTGGCGCAGACCTACGAATTCGAGTACACCTTCCGCGAGCTCACGGAACGCCGTCTGAACACACCGGTGACGGTCTTCAAGGCCGCAGGCGACGACTACTCGTTCATCGAGGCCCACTCCGACTACTCCACCACTCCTCCGACGGTCGTCGAGCTGACCGGCGACCACTACAGCGTCCTGAAGCAACGGGGCATCGCGGAACTGGCCGCAGCGATCGCCACCCGACAGGGCGGCCCGCGGTAAGCACGGAACCCGCCCCCACGAGTCCTCGCCAACCCCGGCCGCGCCTGCTGTGGCTGCGGTCCGGGGAGTCGGCCGCCAGGCGGGCGGATGAAGATGTGCGGGTGACGTCGGCCGTGCGGAATCTTGCGGAAGCAGAGCACGGAGGCTTTGAAGACGGACCCCGGTACGACGTCCCGCCACTGCCCGACGACGCCACAGGTCTCGTCGGGCGGTGGCGGGACGTCACCGGTCACCATGTCGAGGCCGCGTCGTTGAGATGCGGTTTCCTGCCGGCCGGGGTCCAAGGTCGCCGCCCGGCGCCTGGCGCCGTGGCGGTCGTTTGCGCTACTCGCGGTGGTGCAACAGCGCCGTGATGACGTCGCCGTGGCAGCGGGAGATGACGTCCAGCTGGATGTCCTTGGGGCAGACGGCGGTGCACTCACCGATCTGGGTGCAGCCGCCGAAGCCTTCCTCGTCATGACGGCTGATCATGTTCAGTGCACGGGTGTGCCGCTCGGGCCGGCCCTGCGGCAGCACTCCGAGATGGGTGATCTTCGCGCCGAGGAACAGCGCCGCCGAGCCGTTGGGGCAGGCGGCGACACAGGCGCCGCAGCCGATGCAGGTCGCGGCGTCGAACGCGGTTTCGGCGTCCTCCTTCGGCACGAGGATGCTGTGGGCTTCGGGGGCGGAGCCGGTCGGGGTGCTGATGTAGCCGCCCGCCTGGATGATCCGGTCGAGCGCGCCGCGGTCGACCACGAGGTCCTTGACCACCGGGAAGGGAGCGGCGCGCCATGGTTCGACGTCGATCACGTCGCCGTCGGCGAAGGTGCGCATGTGGAGCTGGCAGGTGGTGACACCGGCCTGCGGCCCGTGCGGGACGCCGTTGATCACCAGGCCGCACATGCCGCAGATTCCCTCGCGGCAGTCACTGTCGAACGCGACCGGGTCCTCCCCCGCCAGGGTCAGCCGTTCGTTCAGGACGTCGAGCACCTCCAGGAACGACATGTCGGGGGAGACGTCCTCGACCTGGTGGGCGACCATGCGTCCGGGCTGGTCCGGTCCCCGCTGCCGCCAGATACGAAGGGTGATGTTCACTTGTAGCTCCGCGCTTTGAGCTCGACGTATTCGAAGGCGAGGTCCTCCTTGTGCAGGATGGGAGGGCCGCCGGTGTGCTCCCAGGCGGCGACGTAGGCGTAGTGGTCGTCGTCGCGCAGCGCCTCGCCGTCAGCGGTCTGGTGCTCGGCGCGGAAGTGGCATCCGCAGGACTCCTCACGGTGGAGTGCGTCGATGCACATCAGCTCGCCGAGTTCGAGGAAGTCCGCGACCCGCCCGGCTCGTTCCAGGGCATGGTTCAGTTCTTCGCCGCTGCCGGGAACGGTGACATCGCGCCAGAACTCCTCCCGCAGCTCGCGCACGGCACTCAGGGCGTGCAGCAGGCCCTGGCGGGTGCGTTCCATGCCGCAGTGGTCCCACAGGATGGCGCCCAGTTCCTTGTGGAAGGAGGCGACGGTACGGCGCCCGCCGACCGCCAGCAGTCGGCCGACCCGGTCGTGGACGGCCGCAAGTGCTGCGCGCGCGGCGGGGTGCCTCTCGTCGGCGCCTTCGTAGGGGCCGGCCGCGAGGTAGTCGGCGAGGGTGTTGGGCAGGACGAAGTAGCCGTCGGCGAGCCCTTGCATGAGGGCGCTCGCCCCGAGCCGGTTGGCGCCGTGGTCGGAGAAGTTGGCCTCGCCGATGACGAACAGGCCCGGGACCGTGCTCTGCAGGTCGTAGTCGACCCACAGGCCGCCCATCGTGTAGTGCACGGCGGGGTAGATCCGCATGGGGACCGCGTAGGGGTCCTCGCTGGTGATCTGACGGTACATATCGAACAGATTGCCGTAGCGTTCCTCGACGACCGACCGCCCCAGGCGTGCGAGGGCGTCGGAGAAGTCCAGGTAGACGCCCAGCCCTGTGGGACCGACGCCGCGGCCCTCGTCGCAGACGTTCTTGGCCGCACGGGAGGCGACATCGCGCGGGACCAGGTTGCCGAAGGCTGGGTAGCGGCGTTCGAGGAAGTAGTCGCGCATCTGGTCGGGGATGTCGTTCGGCCGGCGGTCATCACCCGCCGTCCTCGGTACCCAGATCCTGCCGTCATTGCGCAGTGATTCGCTCATCAGCGTCAGCTTGGACTGGTGCTCGCCGCTGACGGGGATGCAGGTGGGGTGGATCTGGGTGAAGCACGGGTTGGCGAACAGCGCACCCCTGCGGTGCGCGCGCCAGATCGCGGTGACGTTGCAGCCCACCGCGTTGGTCGACAGGTAGAAGGCGTTGCCGTAGCCGCCGGAGGCGAGCACCACCGCGTCGGCGAACCGAGCGGTGACTACGCCGGTGACCAGGTCGCGCACGACCACACCCCGGGCCCGACCGTCGATGACGACCAGGTCCAGCATCTCGTGGCGCGCGTGCACCCGCACGGTGCCGGCCGCAACCTGCCGTTCCAGCGCCTGGTAGGCACCGAGCAGCAACTGCTGGCCGGTCTGGCCGCGTGCGTAGAAGGTCCGGGAGACCTGGACACCGCCGAACGAGCGGTTGTCCAGCAGCCCGCCGTACTCGCGGGCGAACGGCACGCCCTGGGCCACGCACTGGTCGATGATGTCGACGCTGACCTGGGCGAGACGGTAGACGTTGGACTCGCGGGCGCGGAAGTCGCCGCCTTTGACGGTGTCGTAGAAGAGCCGGTACACGCTGTCGCCGTCGTTGCGGTAGTTCTTCGCCGCGTTGATGCCGCCCTGTGCGGCGATACTGTGTGCCCGGCGGGGGCTGTCCTGGTAACAGAAGACCTCGACTCCGTAGCCTGCCTCGCCGAGGGAGGCGGCGGCGGAGCCACCGGCCAGGCCACTGCCGATGACGATCACCGAAAGGCGGCGCCGGTTCGCGGGATTCACCAGCCGTGCGGTGAACTTCCGGGCGTCCCAACGTTCGCCGATCGGGCCGGCGGGCGCTTTCGTGTCGGCGATCGGCGCACCTGCGCTGAACAGACCGGATTCCGGGGTGGGCGCTGTGTCGCTCACGCTTCGATCCCTCCGAAGAGCACCACGTAGGGCGGGACCAGGAACCCGATCGTGATCGCCAGAGCCACGGCCACGGCCACGGCGTTCAGATGACGGCGCCGTCGCAGCGAGGTGTTCGCGCCCAGTGTCGCGAAGGCGGCCCAGAAGCCGTGCCGAAGATGGAAGCCGATCGCGATCAGAGCCGCCGTGTAGCTGAGCACGACCCACCAGACCCCGAAGCCGTTGACCGTCCGCACATACGGGCTGGGGGAGACCCCACCGGGGTGGATGGTATCGGTGGTCAGGTGCAACAGGTGGTAGACCACGAACAGGACGATGGTCACCCCTCCCCAGCGCATCGTGAAGGAGGAATAACTGCGCTGGACCCCGAGCCGCGTCCGGGTGCTCTCGTACCGCCAGCCGCCTCGTCCCCCAGTGGCCCGGCGGGAGCGCGCCCACAGGGTCACCGCCGCACCGATGTGGATCAGCACGCCGGCCACCAGCACCACCCGGATGATCCACAGCGCGCCGGCGTAGGGGAGGAACGGCTCACCGACCGTGCGCAGATGGAGGGCATAGCCGTCGAATGCCGCCTGGCCGTAGAAGAGCTTGAGATTGCCGTACATGTGGACCAGCAGGAACAACACCATGATCAGGCCCGTCACCGCCATGGCTGCCTTCAACGCCACTGTCGAACGCGCGGGCGCCGGCTCTCTCGTTCGCACGGAACTCTCGGTGGCCACCGGGCCATGTTCCCCCGCGGGCGGACAGGCCCCGGCTCGGACACACCGCCGCTCACCCTGAGTGTCTTGAGATCACCCGACCGGACAGCCCCTGACGTTCACACTCCCGTGCCCGCAACCCACGATCAACGTCCGCAGCCGTGCGGTGCCGTCCTGGACGTCGATGCGCCGGTCAGTGCTTCTTGGCCAGCCATTCGGCCAGGACGGCGGCCTGGCTGTGGTCCACATCCCGGGTGGCAGTCAGCAGCGTGAGCCTGTCGTGCGCGGCGATGTCCCGCAGGTGCTCCGCGGCCTGCCGGTGGCCCGCATCGCGCAGTTCGGACAGATAGCGGCGGCGGAACTCGGTGAAACGGCTCGGCTCGTGGGCGTACCACTTGCGCAGATCGCTGGACGGAGCGACATCGCGCAGCCACTCGTCCAAGTGCGCTTCCTCCTTGCGCATGCCCCGCGGCCAGACACGGTCCACCAGGACACGCTTGCCTTCGGCAGGAGAGGGCTCTTCGTAGACTCGCCGGTAGGTGATCTGCTTGACCATGACGGCACCTTCCGAACCAGATCGGCCGCCCCGGCCCGGAGCCGGTGGACGGCTCACTGCATAGGGATGTGTCTTGCTGTGCTCAGTCTATCGGCGAACCCCCGCGAGCCGATCGGACATCCGCCGTGAGCGCCTGGCCCTGTTCGGGTGCGATCATGACAAGGAGGAGGCCGAGCATGGGCGGCAGCCGCCAGACGACACGGAAGCCTGATTTCCCCGCGCGCGCCGCTCCACGAGCAGGCTCGCTGGACCGACTCGACGAGGTGATCGCGACCTGCGGGGCCTGCCCGCGCATGGTGGCCTGGCGGGAGGAGGCCGCGCGGGTCAAGCGCAGGGCGTTTCAGGGCTGGGAGTACTGGGCGCGTCCGGTGCCCGGGTTCGGCCCACCGGACGCCCCGCTGATGATCGTCGGTCTGGCGCCGGCCGCGCACGGCGGGAACCGCACAGGGCGCATCTTCACCGGTGACCCTTCCGGCGACGCGCTGTACGCCGCCTTGTACGACCTCGGGCTGGCATCCCAGCCGACCGCAACCCAACGCAGTGACAGGCTGGAGCTGTACGGAGTGCGGATCACGGTGCCGGTGCACTGCGCCCCGCCGGACAACCGGCCCACCACCGGTGAGCGGGACACCTGTCGGCCGTGGCTCGCCCGCGAGCTGGAACTGCTGCGGCCTACCCTGCGGGCGATGGTGGTGCTCGGCGCGTTCGCCTGGCAGGCGCTGCCGCCGGTTCTCGCGGAAGCGGGATGGCGAGTGCCTCGCCCGCGCCCGGTCTTCGGACACGGAGCCGAGGTTCTGCTCGCCTCTGCCGGCGGCGGACGGCCGCTGCACCTGGTCGGCGGCTACCACCCCAGCTGGCGCAACATGTCCACCCGCACACTGACCCCCGCCATGCTGCGCGACGTGCTGCGCCGCGGAGCCGAGGCCGGCGGCCTCCTGACGCGGCCGCACCACGGCGGGCCGGGAGTCTGAGCCGCACGTCGACCATAATCGCGTGAACGACTCTCCGGTCGAGCCCGCGATCAGGTCCGGCGTCGGCCAGCCCACTCTCTCGGCGGCCCGGTCGGCATTCAAGCCGGGTCGGCGCCCTCGGAGCGACGCGGCCAGTGCGCCAGGCTGCCGGGCGAGGGAGCGGACTGCGCCGCTTCCGCTGCTGAGGGATATATCTCGTAGCTCTGGCCCATGCCGGTCAGGTCGAAGATCCTCTGCATCCGGCCGGAGACGGACGCGATACGCAGCGAACCCTCGTGGTCACGGACGCGTTTCGTGATCGCCACGATCACGCCCAGCCCCATCGAGTCCATGAAGGTGACGAAGCCCAGGTCCAGGACGAAGTGGCGGTGTCCCTCATCGACGAGCTTGATCACCGCTTCCCGGACCATGGGGGCGGTGTGGGCATCCATCTCACCGTCGACCTCGACCAGGGTCCAGCCGCCGACCGAGTCGTAACTCACCATCATGCTCTCGTGCCGGATGATGTTCGTTCGCATGGCCATCTCTCTTCACGCCTCCCCCCCATTCTCCGGCCGCAGCAGATCGAGCGCCCCTCCGCACGTCGAACGTGGTCAGCGGCAGGGGCAGTGGATTCCGGTTCTGGCTCACTCCATGGTCATCGAGCAGGCGACCCGCCACCGATCCTCCTTACACCGGTGCGGGTGGCCCCCGTCGACGCGGATCAAACCCAGGTCCCGGGGAAAGCCGAGGCCCGGCATGCACCGGCCTCCCTGACCTACCGGCCGTCGGACCCGCCGCGAGAGTCACCGCCGTTGGCGACAGACTGTAGGAGGACGGATCGGTCGGGTGAACACGGCTCGGTCCGACAGTCCGGACAGATCGAGTCGATGGCATGCTTCGGCGTGATGCGGCCCCCGGCGCCATCCCTCTGCTCAACGGGCTGTACGACGCCGAGCCGGCCCACCAGCCCGTGGTCGCCGTCGTCGGCCAGCAGAAACGGCTCTCGCTCGGCACCCACTACCAGCAGGAAGCAGACCTCGGGCGCCTCTTCGCGGGCGTCTCCGAGTTCTGCCAGATGATCGTGTGGCGTCGCGACGATCACCATCCCGAGACCACCCTCAGGCAGGCCGTACTACATGCTGGTGGGGAAGTTCGTGGGGGCCGGCGACGGTGCCGGGATGTAGTGGCGGGCGAGGTCGGCGTCGCGGTTGTGGGGCCCGTGGCGACGGGCCTCCGGGTCGCCGTACTCCTTGAGATCCTGGCGTCCGGAAACGACGTCCCGAACGCGTGTCACGACTCGGCCGAGCAAGGTCTTCATCGGTTCTCCCTGGTGCACGTGGTCTTGTCGAAGAGCATGCGTCGGCGGCCAGCCGAATTCCAGTGACTTGAGCCGGACTTGAGTTTCGTCCGGTCCTCCAGCGACAGTGCACCTTCACTATTCGGCCGGCCGGCCGGTCGGCCGCTGCGGCGGCTGCCAAGACGCGCCGGGCAGAACGGCTGTTCTCTGTGAGGCGAGCAGTTCCGCGCCGGCTTGGGCGAGTTCTGCGGCGGTCGGCAGGTCGGACGGCTCCTTGGACGGCGACTGCTCCACCAAGGCCGCAGATCGGCTGATACCTCGTCAAGAACCGTCTCATCCCGCCCCCGGCGAGCCCGCGCGGGGTTTGTCGGCTCCCCGCGCGGGCGCGTGGCTCACGCGTCGTTGATCGAACCGGTGCCGAGGCGGACGTTGTCGATCGCCCAGAACCAGTTGTTCCCCGCGTTGTACAGCCGGAAGTTCACCTTGACCGACGTCGCTCCGGACGGAACCGCGAAGGAGAGGTCGACCAACTGGTTCTGCTGGTCCTGGCCGTTGTTGGTGTTGCCCGAGGCCGCGCTGGAGTAGTGCAGCACGCGGGTTGCCTCTCCGGAGTCGAACTCGACGGTGACCTCGGCTTCCTGCGGGCTCTCCTGACGGTAGTGGGAGTCGAAGCCCAGGTGGAGGGTCGAGGTGCCCGGCGGGATGGCGACCGCGGGAGTGGTCAGTGTCGAGTCGAACCGGCCGCGGCTCGCCGGGCTGCCGGTGTCGTCCCAGTCGTCCGCGTCGGCGACCGCGACGATCCCGAGGCTCCGGCTGAAGCCCGGCCGGTCCTGCCCTGCCGGGAACCAGAACTGCTTGGAGAGGAAGGTCCAGCCCTGCAGTTCCCTGGTGCCCTGTGGCATGGTCGGCGCGTTGGTGACCGTCCAGCCCTCGGGTGTGGTCCGCGTCCAGCCCACCAGGCCGGGACGGCTGAGGTCGACGGCCGGTGCCAGGGTCGCGGCGACGGACTCGAAGTCCTCGGCGAGCAGGTAACCGGTCATCACGGGGCCGACCTCGGCGGACAGCGACGCCGTCTGCTCCCTGGTCCGCCCGCCCAGGCTCGCGGCGACGGTGGCCTTGACCGTGGCGGACGTACGGGCGGCCGACGCGGGCGCGACGACGTCCCATGTGAGTGCGACGGAGGAGCGTGCCGGAACCGTGGTCGGCGCGGGGGCCGACGAGGTGGCGGTCCAGCCGTCCGGCAGGGTGAGCGTGCCCGCCAGGCCGGTGAGCGGGGCGCTGCCGGCGTTGGTGACGGTCGCGGTCACGGTGCGCGGTTCGCCGGGGGACAGCACCGTGCCATCGGTCTTCGGCGAGGCCGAAGGACCGGTCAGGGACACGCTCATCGCGGCGGCGACCTTGGTCCGCACGCGCGCGTCGGCGATCTTCAGCAGACCGTCGCCGTCGGCGTGCGCGGCCACGATCAGGCTCCCGACGGTGGCGTCGGCGGCCGGTGTGACCGTGAAGCGGACGTCGGCGGACTTCCCGGCGGCCAATGACCGCGGCGCGGACCCGGACCGCTCGACCGTCCAGCCGGAGGGGGCGAGCAGGGTGGCTGTGAGGTGGTCCAGAGGGGCCGCGCTCCGGTTCGCCAGGGTGACGACGACCTCGGCCGGGCTGCCCTGGGCGAGCGGGGTGTCCAGGGCCGGCAGCGGCTCGGGCAGGGTGATCGAAGCGGCCAGCGCGGGGAGCATCCCGGTGGCCGGGTCGGTGACCCCCGGCTTTCCGTCGGCCAGGCGGCCGGTCATACGGCGCAGAAAGCCCGGGTCGCGCTGGTCGACCACGACGATGTCGTACCAGCCGTGGCGGGAGAGGTGGACCGGCACGATCTGCTTCTGTCCGGGCGCCAGGGTGACCTTCCGTACGTGGTCGCCGGCGTCGCGCGGGTAGACCGACTCGCCGACGAGGAGCGTCCGGGTCGTCGAGGAGGGATTGGCGCAGTGGACCATGACCTGGCCCGGTCCGGCCTGCTCGACCAGGTACGCCTCGGCACCGGCGCCGGTGCCGCGCAGTTCCCACGTCGACCAACCGGGGCCGCGCACCTGGAGGTCGTAACCGTCGGACCCGTGGGCGACCGTGGCCACGGTGCTCCCGCCCGCGGCGACCGTCCAGGTCCGCGGCTCGCCACCGTCGCCGGGGTACGCCGTGAACGTGGCGGCCGCGGCGCCGGTGTTGCCGAGCCGCAGCCGGACCCCGCCGTCGGTGACGTCGGCACGCAGCGACAGACGGTAGGGCAGGGGACGGGTGGGGCGGATGCCCGCCTCCTGCTCCGGGAGCGCCTGCTCCTTCGGGGGAACGGGGTTCCAGCGGCCGACCGGCGCCGGTACCGGGCCGGGCTGCTCCACCTCGGGCTGCGGATGGGTGCGGTGGAAGTCGAAGACGGAGGTGAGGTCGCCGAAGACACTGCGGCGCCAGGCGCTGATGTTGGGCTCCCGGACCCCGGTCCACTGCTCCAGGAAGCGGATCACGGAGGTGTGGTCGAACGCCTCGGAGGAGACGAAGCCGCCCACCGTCCACGGCGAGACGACCGTCATCGGCACGCGCGGGCCGGGGCCGACCGGGCGGCCGTTGAACCAGTCGTCGCTGTTGCCGGAGTCGGGCTTGGGCGCGACCGGGGCGGGCACGTGGTCGAAGTAGCCGTCGTTCTCGTCGAAGTTGATGAACAGCACCGTCTTCGACCAGGTGTCGGGGTCGCTCGCGAGGGCGTCGAGCAGGTCGTAGACGAGGTTGGCGCTGCCGACCGGGGTGGAGGAGCCGGGATGTTCGGAGAGCGCCGCCGTGGGTACCACCCAACTCACCGCGGGCAGCGTGCCGTTCTTGATGTCCGCCGTCAGCCGGGGGATCAGGGTGTCCGGCTCGGAGCGGTAGGCACCGCGCAGGAAGAGCCGGCGCTCGGCCTCGGTCAGGGAGTCCACACCCTGCTGGAACTGGGCGAGGGCCTCCTGCCGCTGCGCCGAGGTCTTGCCCCAGAGGCTGTCGTAGAACTGCTCGGTGGTGGAGTACTGCCCGCTGACCCTGGAAAGGATCTTCCGGCCGATCTGCTTCCACGGCCGGAAGTACTCGACCGCGTTGTCGGTGAAGTTGTCCCACTCCTGGTAGATCTGCCACGAGATCCCGGCCGCCTCCAGGCGCTCGGGGTACGTGGTCCAGTCGTATCCGGCGTGGGTGTAGGAGTAGGCGGCGTTGGTGACGGCTCTGTTCACGCCGTCCGGCTCGAAGCCCGTGGTGCCGGTCCACAGGTAGTTGCGGTTGGGGTTGGTGGAGCCGTATATGGAGCAGAAGTAGGAGTCGCAGATGGTGAACCGGTCGGCCAGTTCGTACTGCAGGGGTATGTCCCGCCGGTCGTAGCAGGCCATGGTGCTCTGGCCCTTCGCGGCGATCCAGTCGTTCCACCAGCCGTTCGCCCATGCCTGGGTGCCGTCCGCGAAGCCGTGCGGGAGCGAGCCCAGGTACTGGATGTCGCTCTCCGGGCGGCCGGCGTCGACCGCCGCCTGGCGGGCCGAGAAGGGAAGGACGTCGCCGCCGCCGGCTCGCGGCTGTCTGAAGACGTCGGCGCCGTCGGGCAGGCGCAGGGGGGTGCGGTCGCCGAAGCCGCGCACGCCCTTGAGGGTGCCGAAGTAGTTGTCGAAGGAGCGATTTTCTTGCATCAGCACGATGACGTGCTCGATCGCTTTCATGCCGCCGCGCGGCATCGGCGCGGCCATGGCTTTGAGGAGCGAGGGGGGCAGGAGGGACAGCGCGGTGCCACCGGCGAGAGCGCCGAGGATCCTGCGGCGGGAGGTGTGGGACATGATGCGGAGGCTATGGCTCCGACACGGTGATCAAGAACCCTCTGCGACAGGGCTTCGCCCACTGTTCACGCGGAGGCATCCGGTGTTCGTCCTGGTCACACGGTCGGGTTCGACAGAGGGCGGTCACGCGGGCGTGGGGGAGCGGCGCCCCGCTCGCCTATGGGCGCGGGGACCAAAGGTGACCTTCTCGCCGCCCTGGGCGAACCGGCCCTGCTCCAAGAACGTTTCGCTCCGGACCGGCGGCCCGCCCGGGAAGCCGCCACCGCCTGGAGGACCGCCCTGCCCGTGAAAATCGGCTGACCGTCCTGGGTTCCCACCGCCTTGACCCCGGCCGCGCGACGCGCATCCTGCGACTGCGCTCCCTCACCGGCATCGACCTGACCCTGGTCCGCCACCGCCCCCACCTGCCCGACGCCCTGCACCAAGCCCTGCAAAGGGCCGACCACGTTGTCACCGCCGACTTCCAGGCCGCCCGCCGCCACTGCTACGGCGCGACCGCCACCGAACCCCTGCCCGCAGCCGAACTCGCCAGACCCCCGCTCCGGTTGCTCCGCACGCACCGCCCGGCACGCCGCCCACCTTGCCTGGCCGCAGCCCTGGCAGTGGCACTGTTCACCGGCGCATCCCTCCAGCGACTCGCCACCGCCCGTCCCGCGACCACGACGGCGGGGTCCGGTCGGGCGCGGAAGCCACCACGGCCACGCTCGCCCTGCACGACCGAGCCCGCTCCACCGACGGCTGCGCCGCCTGCCCAGTCCCGCCGCGGTCGGGAGTTTCCCTGCGGCCCGCACCTGCCGCGCCTGGCGGAGACGGCCGGGCTGCCTCGGGAAGTCGCGATGACACCCAAGTAGCTCCGCGTGGTGTCTCCGCGGTATCCGGCCACGGAGGCTCCGCCAAAACCCGTTTGGCGGACGATGGGCGACCCCTGCTACATTTCCGGAGGCCGTGCGAGAGATCGAGGAGGTGGTACCCGTGAACACAGTATCGACATGGGTGCTCCCCTCCGGGGTCACGGTCGGGCGATAGGCAGGTCGTCCGGGAGCGCCGTTCCAGTGCACTCCCGAAAGGCACGACCATGCATTTCACTTCCGAGCAGCGCCTCGACGACGGCGTCCTCGAACGCGAATTCACCCTCGGTGAGATCCCCGGCATCCTGTGGACACCCGCGTCCGCGTCCGCAGCGGTACCGCTGATCCTGCTCGGCCACCCTCCCCTCGGGCTGCGCAAGATGTACCCCCGACTGGTGGCCAGGGCCCGGCAGTCCGCGGCGGAGGGCTTCGCCACGGCCACCATCGAGCTCCCCGGAAGCGGCGACCGCCCCCGTTGGCCCGCCGCCGAGCAGGCCCGCGCCGACCTGCGCCGGGCGAAGGAGGCCGGCGAGCCGGTCAGCGATGAGATCGTCGAGGCCCTCATCCTCCCGCTGGTCGACAAGGCAGTCCCGGAATGGCAGGCCGCTCTGGACGTCCTCCTTTCGCTGCCCGAGATCGGTGGTCCGGTCGGATACTCGGGGGGAGTGATCTCCATCGGCATTCGGCTCGCGGTGGTCGAGCCGCGCATCGTGGCCGCCGGTTTGTTCGCCGGGAGTCTCGTGCCTCGCGCCATGTTCGAGGAGGCCCGACAGGTGACCATTCCACTGCACGTCCTGCTGCAGTGGGACGACGAAGGGAACGACCGGCAGGCGGCCCTGGACCTGTTCGACGCCTTCAGCTCCAAGGAGAAGTCCCTGCACGCCAACATGGGCGGTCACACCGGCGTCCCGCAGTTCGCGGGAGAGGCAGCGGCCCAGTTCTTCGCCCGACATCTGAAGTGAGGCGGGCCGTCAGGCCGGCAGCAGACGATAGCTGATGTCGGCCGGCATGCCGCCGTCGAGGACAGGTCCCGGCCCTCCGCAGCTCTCCACCGTGGGTCCTTGCCGAACTCTCGGCAGGGGCCCATGCTGCCTGAAGTCATGAACTGCTCGTTTTCTGGAGAGCTTCGAGAGCTTCGAGGGCTTCGAGAGCTGCCCAGGTGCCCTGTGCCCGGCATGTGGGGTCTGGTCGAACCGGGTCCATGGCTCCTACCTGCGGTTTCCCGCTTGTGCCGAGCGTCGGACGAAGCGTCGTTCTCCGTCTGCGGGTCCGCCGGTTCGCCTGCGGGAACTCGGACTGCGCAGGCCGCACCTTCGTCGAGCAGATATCCGGCCTGACCCGCCGGCACGGTCAGCGGCCCGAGCGGCTGCGGTCGACTCTGGTCGCGGTCGGTGTCGCCCTGGCAGGCCGGGCCAGCGCTCGCCTGGTCTCTGTCCTCGGGGTGTCCGTCAGCCGCAGCACTATCCCGCGCCTGGTCGAAGCTCTCCCCGAGCCTGAGGCGCCCGCTCCGCGGGTGGTCGGCGTCGACGAGTACGCCACTCGCAAGGGCCGCCACTACGGCACGGTCCTCGTCGACATCGAAACCCCTGGCTGCCACGACCCTGATTCCCGGGCCCGCGGCGGCCGTCGGCACCGCGGCTGGGGCCGCCGCCAGGCGGATCCGTACCGGGACCGAGCTGCCTGCGGCCCCGGTACTCGGTTCGTCCCTGTGCCGAGCTGTGCGCCTCGTCGGTCTGCTGCATTGGCAGCACCAGGGTCACCGGGTAGGAGGAACCAGCCCCTGGCCGCCAAGCGAGCACCACCGCTCCGGTGTGACGATCACAAGGAGATGACACTACGGCTCCGGTCGATGACCCTGCCCGGCAGGAGGACCCAAGGATGAACCCGACTGTGAAACACCTTTTCGGCGTTGCCGCGGCGATCGCCATAGGCGCGCTGGCCCCGCTCGCGACCGCTGCTACCCCCGCCGTCGCCGCCGCAGGCGCGCATTGCGCCCGTGCCGAGCAGGACGTGTGGGACAGCGGGCCCAGCCGCACCGTGACCGCGCGGGGCTGCAGCATCCCGTCCCAAGACCATCGGTGGTACACCGTGGAGATCGACACCCTCGTCGAGCGCCACTACAAGGGCGACAGCGTGGACGCTGGAGTCGACCGGTCCACGACCGTGCACAGCAGGACCATCAGGTGCCTCGGCTACACCTCCGAAGCCGACACCGGCACGGTCGACTGGTTCGGTTGCCCGCCCGTCTGACGCGCTCGCTTCAATCCGCACGGCCGAGTCAGGCCGGTGCCGAGGTAGCCGCCGTCAGCGATCACGGTTGTCCTGCCGACGGCGGCCTTCGCGCCGGACGGTTCCCATGCCTTGCAGTCGTTGCGGTTACCCGGCAGGGGCCGGCCGACGGCGACGGCGGGCCGGGTGTCGGCGTCGATGACGACCTGATGGTTGGTGGAGTATCGGTGGTTCTTCGAACGCTCGGCGATGTTGTCGTCGCGGGTGGGAACCAAGGTGCCGTCCACCATCAGCACGGCACCCTTGCGGAACCGCCGGCGCGCCGCGCCGGCGCAGAGCGAGGGAAGGCCCGAGACGGCCGTCCTCCAGCGGCAGACCCCACGGCCGTCCCCTGCGTACCGGGACCGCGCCTTGCCTGCGCAGAGCGGTGACGAGCGTGCCGAACTGCTGCGGGCCCAGCCCGGTGAACGGGCTTATCCAGCGGGGCTCCGACGCCGTGATCATGTCGAGATCATCTCCCGGCCCCGAGGAGCCGTGTTGAACTACGGGATCTCGGGGTATTGGGGGCGCTTCCGCTTGAGCTCGGCCAGATCACTGAGATCGATGCCCCTGGCCTTGGCATACTGCCTGGACCAGTCGGCGACGGCTTGCCGGAACAGGTAGTCGGGGCGACGAGCCACCGGTTCCTCGCCGCGGTTCCGCAGCTTGGCGACAGCCGCCCGCTCCAGATCCTGATCACCGCACTGGCGAGCCAGAAGGATGGCCTTCGCAAGTCGTCCCGGCTCGTGATCGGTTCACCAGGTCACCGAAAGCTTGTAACCAGCAGGTCAGTCCCCTGGCCCGAAGCGCGCACGAGCGCGGACGGCGGAGCTCCACAGAAGTTGAGCCAGAGCCCGAGTCTTGACGTCACGTCGGTGTCATCGAGTGCCCGCAGTAGTGCTGCCCGTGGTCATGGAGTCGTCCCGCAGAGGGAGAACAGGGCTAGGTTGACCCGGCCTGTGTGAACGAAGCCCGCGTTTCGCAAGATGCCTTCGTGGTGGAAGCCGGCCTTGAGCGCGACCTCCTGGGAAGCGGTGTTCTCGGTGGCGGCTCGGAGCTCTCGCCGCTGGAACTGCTGGTCGGCCAGAAGCCACCGAGCCGGTGCCCCGACTCTGGTCATGGGCAACTTCCCTCTCCTATGGCTTACTTGTCGCATGGCACCGACCGGGTCCGGTAAGCGGCTGAGTTTTGAGGGGCTGCCCCCTCGGCTGTTGCGGCAGAGTCTGGCATTCCCGTTCATGGGCATCGCATTGGTGGGAAGCGGTATGGCGGTCGTAGTCGGGCTCGACCGCTTCGCCCGGGACATGCAGCTCGGATCGGTGTCGATTCTGTCCTTCGGCTACCTCGTCTTGTGGCTCACGGGGGCGTTCTCTTCCGTCGTCATGGCCCGGAAGTTCTCTGCTCTCGCGCTCCTCGCGGCCGCGCACAAGGGACGCCTCCGTGGTCTTCCCTACGACCACACGTACGTCCTGTATCTGCGTTCGTTCACCGAGGACCACAGGTTGTTCGCTGTGGACAGGGTGTGGGGCCGTGGACTCGGCCCGGTACTGGGATACCTGGCCGGTCTCACGGCCGGTTACGACGAGGCCAGTAACGTCTGGGAGGAACGCGTCATCCAGCACTTCCGCCGCCTGGGACACGTTGTCGGTGTGGCGGATCCCGACTCGACGCAGCTCAACCCCGGCGTCTATCGCTTCCGGCTTCCCGAAGATGTTCCCAGACAGGAGTGGCATCCCGCGGTGAGCGAGGCCATCCGCAACGCCCGCCTGGTGATCATTGTCGCGGGTATCGGCGGGGACGGTGAGACCGCGGCAGGCACCCTGTGGGAGTACACCGAGGCCGTGCGGCTGCTGCCGCCCTCGCGCGTCCTCCTCCTGGTCTGCGGCGGGCAGGAGGACTACGACCGCTTCCGGGAAGAAGCACAGACCGCCTTCACCGACCGGTATGGCAACGCTGCCAAGAGAGCCCTCACGGCACCCGCACTGCCTGACTATCCGTTCTTGGAACGTCCCCGCCGTCAGGGCCGCCCGCATCCGCTGCGAGGGGTCATCCGCTTCGGCCCCGGGTGGACGGCACAGTTTGTGCGCTTCGATCCCACCACGCAGCGGGGTCTCACGCCCAGCAGCCGGTGGCGCGCCACGGTGCGGCACCAGATTGAACCGCTGTTGGCGGAGGTGGAGAGCCAACTGCCAGGAGAGGCGGTGATCCCCGAGAAGGACTACCGCCTGCGGGTTCTGGCGGTCCTAGCTGCGGGCGCCGTCTGCCTGCCCTTCTCGTACGGGGTGGTCCATTCGTCGCGCATGCTCTTTGGTGAGAAGGCAGTGGTGCTCGCCATGGTGGGGGTCCAACTCCTGGGCGGTCTCTACTCCATGAACGTCAGCGCAGGCACCCAGCGTTACTTCAAAGTGACGGTGCGGCTCCCTGATCGCAGGACGACGCCCTGGCGGGGGGAGACCGGGGATCCGGCCCACGACGCGGGCACGCTCGCTCGACTCGTGGAGGAGCGCAGTCGTGTGCTGGGAACGGACCATCCCGAGACGCTGGATGCCCGTCGTCTCCTTGCCACGTTCCGGGGGCGGGCGGGGGATCCGGCCGGCGCCGCAGACGCCTTCGCCGAACTCCTCTTCGAGATGCTCCGTGCGCTGGGCCACGAACACCGCCTTACTGTTGTGACCCTCGGTGACCTCGCGCAGTGGCGGGGGATGGCGGGGGATCCGGCCGGTGCCGCGAACTCGCTCACCCAGCTCCTGCCCAGGCTGGTACGGGTGCTGGGAGCGGATCACCCCGATACGCTGGCGTTCCGCAGCAACCTTGCCATGTTCCGGGGGATGGCGGGGGACCCGGTCGGCGCCGCGGACGCCTACGCCGAAGTCCTGCCCGACATGCTGCGAGTCCTCGGCCCGGACCACCCCGCCACCGTCCTCACCCGTAACGGCCTCGCCCTGTGGCGGGACAGAGCCGGCGGCCAGGGGCTGACTACGTGAGTAGGCACTGAAAGGGCACGGCTCGCCCGGCGGATCCGAAGCCGTCGAGAGCACCGCGTAGATTGCCGACTGGGCGTACCTCGATGTCGGGGACAGGTGCGTCACTGCGCTCCGTACGGGGTTCAGTTCACCCGTGGGAGGACGATCGTCAGGTCAGCCCGTGCGGTCACCTCCGAGTCCAGGACCACCCTCACGTCCAGCGGGGCGGAGCCGATCCGTACCTGTTCCCCCTGCCGGTTTGCGAACGTCGGCGTGAACGGCCCCGCCGCCGCGGCGCCGACCACCAGCGGCAGCGGCTCGGCGAACACCCCCACAACCGCGAGGCGGCCGGAGATCGTTCCCGGCGGGGTGGTCATCGGCAGCCCGGAGAGGGGCCGAGATCATCGCCGCCGACACCGTCGTGATCGCAGCGGGCCAGGAGCGTGACACCGTGGTGCCGGAGCTGCTCAAGCGCGCCGTTGTGCCGCTCCGGACCGCAGGCAGCGCGGCGGGCGGCCACGACGTGGCGGAGGCGTTCGCTCAGGACGTGGGCGCCGTACGGTACTTGATGCGCGACACCGCACGGCCCTGGCCCACCCTGTGACCCTCCCCGCGCGCCGGTGACCTGGCCGACCACCGATCCGAGCATGCCGGGCAGCGCGAGCATCTGGGCCGCCTCGCCGAGCGCGGTGGGCTGCGCGGTACGGCGGACCGGCCCGGGCCAGACGGCTGCACGCTCGCTGTCGCTCTGCACCGCCAGGCGCCGGTCCTCGCCGGCCGGCTCACGGCGGAAGACGGCCGTCTCTGGCGCGGTCCACGGCCTTGTCCGCTCGGCGCGCACCACATGGTCGGTCCCGGGGCGGCAGCGCCGGTTCCCCTCATGGTTGAGTCCGTTGGCGTACAGCACGGTGCCGTTGCGGCGCATGACGGCGATCCGGTCGGCGAGGCGCTCGGCCTCGATGGCCGCCAGCGTCGTGAGCATCGCCTTCGCGCACCGGTCGTGGTGGTCCCAGGCGACGTAGCGGCCGCCGCCGGCAGCGGCCTCCGTGAGGAAGCGGGCCTCAATGCCTATCTGACCCAAGGCCTCTGCCGTGGCGAGCGCCACCACTTCGATTCGGTGGCCAGAGGCCCGGTCGGCACGGGAGACGGCCCGGAAATCGTCCGGGTCGGCGAGCGCGGACTCCACCACGGCGTCGAATCCCATCCCGCGAACGTGTGCTTCGACAGCGGCCTGCCATCACGCAGGGCAGCGGCGTAGTGCTGAGCCGCCGCGCCGGTTCAGCGCCGCTTGCACGAGGTCGGCGATCCGCGTCTTGCCCGATCCCGGCTGACCGGCGACGACCACGACGACCGGCTGCTGCTCGTGGAGCGGCTTGTACAGGTCACGGCCGACCCGGACGGAGGAGGTCCGGTGCACACCCCGAACAGCCCGCGAGACCGGACCGCATCGGTCCAGGGCTCGCTCGCGTATCCGCAGGGGTCGGAAGCTCATGCACGCGATGCGGTGTTCGACGACTTTGTTGCGCGGCAGCCATCCCACGACCGGGCCGGGGGAAGGCGGTCGCTTTGGCAACGACGCCCATCTCGCGCAGTCGTTCGACCCCTGATCCGTGGAAACGCTCAGGGCCCCTGATGGGCCGCGGACCAGAGCGAGAAGATCAAAAGGATGAGGAAGATGAGGCAGCCGCAGCCGCAGCCGCTGCCCTGCGCGTCTTGCACGCCGCGTCTGACGGCCCTGCGAATCCTCTCCTCGTCGCTGTCGTCCATCGGATCCCCCTCTCCGGCCGAATCTGCGGGCTTACCCCAGATACAAGCCTGAGGGAGGAGAGCCACATCTCAACGGTCTATAACCAGCCATCGGAACCGATTATCAGAACGGGTGGGCCACGCGATCCGGCAGTCCCCAGCGTGGGTGGCACAGTCGCTGAAGGAGCTGGTCGTGCCAGTGGGCCCGGGGGATGGGTGGTGCGGGCGTCGATCTTCCAGCTGTTGGCTTCGATGGTGAGTTGGTTCTGGTCTCACTTCTGTGGAGCGGTGACGCCGCGTGTCGTCGGCCGCATGTGATTGGGTGCGCGGAGACTTCTGCAGCCATCTCCTTCGGGGAGATCATCATCGCCGGGGCCGCGCGACTGGTCCCGAAGCTGCGCGGACTCGAGTTCACGGACACCCGGATGAAGGTGTGGGAAAACCACTTGGAGGAGATCCGCGCGACGGCCAACTGGATCGAGACCGCGGCCGCAACCGGGCAGGTCGATCTCGACGAACTGCTCGCCCAGCTGCTGCGGGGCCAGTAGCCATGGGGGCGGGTCTACCCGCTCACGTCCACGGCCAGGCGGTACGCAGGGCTCAACCTGCAGCAGACGTAACGGCTTTCAGAGGGTGGAATGTGCGGTGATGTCCGTTTCGGTGGCGCGCCCGGCCGTATCCGCACCCGTGACGGACTGGCCGGAAGGACGGCGCAAGAGCGCGTGCGAGGCCTGTCACGGCGACTGGTCGGTACGTCGGATCATGATCGTTTGCGGGTGTGGTGCGCGGCTGGCATCGGTATCCGCAGCATCGGTCGATGTCGCCAGTGGCCCGGTCGCCAGATCCATCCGGGTGGTTGCGACACTGCGACGAGAGCGCCTGCCGGCGGCGCCGACTACATGCCTTGGGGGGCATACATGGGCACATTCGAGCGCGTCAACCTGTTCTACGGCGTCGGCCACCAACAGGTGTACGCCGCGTTGGAGGAGTTCTGGCACCAGGAGGAGCACACGCTCGAACTGGAGGACGTCCACGACCTCAACCTCGACTCGTACGCCCTGCACGAGCGGTGTGGAGATTGGACCGTGCTGAAATGGACCCGGGGTTGGGAGTGGGACCTGCGCCGACGCGCCCAGCTTCACGTTTCACGCGTCTACGACTGCCCGGGGCTGCTGGTCTTCATCTACGACGACGACTTCTGGGGCTGCGAGCTGTTCCATCACGGCAGAGCGATCGACCAGTTCCAGCAGGAGACCGACATCATTGGCTCGTTCTTCGGTGATCTTCCGTGCCAGGGGCGCCCCGACCTCCTGCTGGCCCAGTTCCCGGCTCTGGACCTGGACATCGAGCATGCCCGGGGCTATCTGACCCACTACAGCATCGACGACCCCGGGTACGAGGAGATCGACTGGGAGGACGAGCACGACCCTCTCAACAGTCCCGTTCGTCCGGGCGATGGGTTCGGCCGCCTTGAAGGGGGCGTCTACTGGGACTTCCAGAACTTCCTCGGCGTCGACCACCATGCCCCGGTCTGGCGGAGGTTCACCACCTCGGCCCAGGCAACCACGAGCACGGACAAATGATCGGTTCTGGCCGAGGCCGAAGGCGGCCACGCACCTCTCTGCTCGCGGGTGTGCTCGGCCTGCGCGGTGATCTCCGTTCGCGCTCCTCCAGCCGTACCAGCACCGCCCCCAGGGGCAGTTCCCCGCCAGTCATGCGCGGCGCCAGGATGGGGTCGCGCGGCCCGTCAACCGACGGGTCATCACATCGCTTATCGACTGCGCCTGACCCGTCCCGAAGTCGCCGTCGACTGAGGGGAATGACGCAGCAGCCGAACATCATCCGCCTCGCCCCTACCGCATTGCCCCAGTCCGAGCGAGGGTCCGCCTTCGCGTCTTCTGGGAAGTGGTCAGGGGAGTTTCCATACTTGGGTGGTGCCGTCGGCGCTGCCCGCGGCGAGGGTTTTGCCGTCTCGGCTGAACGCCACAGACTGCACGCTATTGGTCTGGCCGGTCAGGGTCGCGGTGCTGGTGCGGGTGGCGATGTCCCACAGCAGGATCGTACCGTCCGCGACGTCGGCTGCGAGGGTTCTGCCGTCGGGGCTGAACGCCACCGATGCCAGCCCGGTGGCGCGGTGCGGGGGCGTAGTCCAGCAACTCGGCCGCGTGGCGGCCCAGTTGCTCCACAAGCGCCTTGGGCAGCCATCCCACGACCCGGTTCGTCGCCGTACGCTCGATCACCTGCTGGAGGGTGGGCCGCTCGGTCGGGGTCTTGTGCACGCACTGGCGGACGAGGTCGACGAGTGCCTCCGGCACACCGGTCAGATCTGCCTCGTCCTCCACGATGCGGAAGAGGTGGGCGTTCAGGTTGGGGTCGGTGGCGCCGAAGAGGAGGCGTCCGGTGGCGGCGTAGACGAGGACGGTGCCCAGGCAGAACACGTCACTGGCTAAGGTGAGTTCACGGCCCCGGGCCTGCTCCGGCGACATGAAGCCGGGAGAACCGATCAGCATGCCGGTGCGGGTGAGCGGCGGGCTGTCCCCGGCCAGGCTGTCCATGGCCCGTGCGATGCCGAAGTCGATGACGCGTGGGCCGTCGAAGGTGACGAGCACGTTGGACGGCTTGAGGTCACGATGGATCAGGCCCGCCCCGTGGACGGCCTGCAGGGCGAGGGCGAGCCGGTTGGCGAGGACGCGGACCGAGTACTCGGGCAGCGGCCCGAAGTCCTGGCCGACGACGGTATCAAGGTCAGGTCCCGGGATGTACTGGGTCGCCACCCAGGGAACGTCGGCCTCGGGGGCGGCGTCGAGCACGGCTGCCGTCCAATCCCCGCCCACCTGCCGGGCGGCAGCCACCTCCCGGGCGAAGCGCTCGCGGAACTCCGGGTGCCCGGCGTACTCGGCCCGGATGACCTTCACGGCCACGGTGCGTCCCTCCTCGGAACGCCCCAGATGCACCAGCCCCATCCCCCCTGCCCCCAGCCGGGCGATCAGGCGGTACGGGCCTATGAAGGGCGGGTCACCGGCGATCAACTGGTCCACCAGGGCACCATAGTCCAACGGGGAGCAGTGCCCCAGACAGAGCGGGTCGCACACCGTCCTGCCCGGGTGGTGAACGGATCTGCCAACCAGCCACAGAGCGTCACCGATCACGAGTTGATCGAGCCGGTCCTGGCGCTTCGAACGCCGTGGCCGAGCCCTGGACTTCGGCCGGGCACCGGAGCATGACCTGCGCGAGATCATGAACGCGATCCTCTACGTGGACCGCACGGGCGTGCGGTGGCGCTACCTCCCGCACCACTTCCCACACTGGAACACGGTCTACGGGTACTTCGCCAAGTGGCGACAGGAAGGCGTGTTCGCGCAGCTCGACGGCCTGATCAGGCGGCTCTTGCGGCCCATGGGGGGGGGCCGTCAAAGAGTCCTTTCGCGAGGGGCGGCCAGGTGGGGCAGAGCCTCGGCGGGGCGGTCGTTCCGTCGGGGAGAGGGAAGCCTGCCACGGCCGCGTGCCGTCCGTAGACCGAGGGGGGCATGCGGCGCTGCGGCGGGGCGGGGCCGCATGGTTCGGGAGGTAGCCGGTCAGTTCACGTCGTGGATACGGAGGGTCGCTTCCTCCTCACCGGGCCTTCTGGGCTCGGTCACTGCGCTGCGGCCCGGATGAGGGCCGCCGCCGCTGTCTCGATGTCCGCCGACGTGGTCCATCGGCCCAGGGAGAGCCGCAGCGCGCCGAGGGCACGGGCCGGGTCGATGCCCATGGCGGTCAGCACGGGGGAGGGAGTGTGGGCGCCGCTGTGGCAGGCCGATCCGGTGGAGGCCGCGATCCGGCCGGCGGCGGCGAGGACGTCGTGGCCGAGGGTGCCGTCGATGCTGATGTTCAGCGTGTTCGGCAGGCGTTTGTCCGCCGGGCCGTTGAGGCCGACCCGGCCCGGCAGTCCGTCGGTGAGCCGCTGGTGGAGGTCGTCACGCAGGGCCGCGATTCGGGTCTGAGCATGGTCGGCGAGCTCGGTGGCCGCGAGTCCGGCTGCCGTGCCGAGGGCAACGGCCAGGGCGACGTTCTCCGTTCCGGCACGCAAGCCGTGTTCCTGGCCGCCACCGTAGACGACCGGCTCCAGCCGCACGCCGTCGCGGACATAGAGCGCGGCGGCCCCCTTGGGGGCGTACATCTTGTGCCCGACGACGGTGAGCAGGTCCACACCCAGCTCCTCGACATCGAGGGGGATCTTGCCGACGGCCTGGGCGGCGTCGCAGTGGACCTTGGCGCCGTGCGCGTGGGCGAGGGCGGCCAGTTCGGTGATCGGCTGGAGGGCGCCGGTCTCGTTGTTGGCGGCCATCACCGACACCAGCACCGTGTCCTCGGTGAGGGCGGCGGCCAAAGTGTCCGGATCGACGATGCCCTCCCGGTCGACGGGCAGCACACTCACGCGGGCTCCGTGCAGGCGCTCCAGGGCACGGCAGGTCTCAAGGACCGCCGGGTGCTCGGTCTCCTGCGTGATCACATGCGGGTGGGGACGGCCAGAGGCCAGCACAGCACCGCGGAGAGCAAGGAGGTCGGCCTCGGATCCGGACGCGGTGAACACGATTTCGCCGGGCCGGGCGCCGAGCAGGTCGGCGACCTGGCCGCGGGCCTCGGCGAGCGCCCGGCGCGGCCGGGCGGAGAAGGGGTGGCTGCTGGAGGGGTTGCCGAAGAATTCACTCAGGTGCGGGCGCATCGCCTCGGCGACTCGGGGGTCGACGGGGGTGGTGGCGTTGTAGTCGAGGTAAACCGGCCCGCCGGCGAGTCCCGGGTGCGGCGGGGGTCCTGCGGCCGGGGCGCTCACGCCAGGTCCGCGGCGTCGACGGGCAGCTCGGACAGGCGCCACTCCAGCATGCCGTCGTTCAGGCGGATCGCCCGACGCCCGCGGTCGGTCAGCAGGCGTACGGCGTCGTAGGCCAGGACGCAGTACTCGCCACGGCAGTAGACGACGATCTCGGTGTCCTCGGGCAGTTCGTCGATCCGCTCGGCGAGTTCACCGACCGGGATGGAGATCGCGCCCGGGATGTGCCCGGCGCTGTATTCCTCCATGGGGCGCACGTCCAGCACGACGACGTCCCCAGCCGCCACTCGCTCGCGCAGCTCCTCGCGAGTCATCTCCGCCTCGGCCTCTGGGCCGAGGTAGGCGTCCCGGGCGGCGGGGACCGCGGCCTGGTGGCGGTCGGCGACCTTGCGCAGCAGGGCGAAGAGCTGGGCGACGTCGTCGCCGGCGAGCCGGTAGTGGATGCGCACGCCTTCGCGGCGGGTGGCGACGAACCCGGCCTGCTTGAGGGTCTGCAGGTGCGCCGAGGCGGTGGTCAGGTTCAGCCCGGCCGCTTTGGCGAGCGCGTCGACGGTGCGCTCGCCCTGGGCGAGCAGATCCAGCAGCTCCAGGCGCTTTCCGCTGGCCAGCGCCTTGCCGCTGACCGCGAACGCGTCATACAGGCGGGTCTTCGTCGTGCTCTTCATGGTCTCGGACACGGCATCCTCCATAAATCCATGGATTATTGTAGTCGAGTCTGGTGGGTGGCACCGCACGCCCCCGTTCCCGAGATCTTGGAGGACGCCGTGAGCTTCGCGGACGATCACCTCGTACCGCTGGTCGACGAAGGGCTGGGCAACAGCTCCTACCTGCTCGACCTCGGCGACGGCCGCGCCCTGGCCATGGACGCCGACCGTGACCTGCGCGCGCTGCGGGCGGCGGCCGAGCGGCGCAGGCTGCACATCGCGTTCGCCGCGGACACGCATCTGCACGCCGACTTCCTCTCCGGCGCGGTCCAGCTCGGACACGACACCGGGGCGACCGTGCTCGCCTCCGCCGCCGGCCGCCGGGCCTTCGCCCACCAGGCGCTGGTGGACGGCGACGAGGTCGACCTCGGCGGGCTGACCCTGCGAGCCCTGGCCACCCCCGGCCACACCGACGAGCACTTGTCCTTCCTGCTGCTGGACGGTGTCCGGGAACTCGGCGTGTTCACCGGCGGGTCGCTGATCGTGAACTCCGCCGCCCGCACCGACCTCCTCGGCGCCGCCCGCACCGAGGAACTGGCCCGCGCCCAGTACCGGTCGCTGAAGCGGCTGACCGCGCTGCCGGACGAGACGGCGGTGTGGCCCACGCACGGCGCCGGCTCGTTCTGCTCCGCGCCGCCCGGCGCCGAGCGCACCACCACCATCGGCGCGCAGAAGCAGGCCAATCCGCTGCTCGCTGCGCCCGACGAGGACGGCTTCGTGGCACAGCTGGTCGCGGGCCTGGGCACCTACCCTGCGTACTTCGACCGGCTCGGCGAGATCAACCGGCGCGGACCGGCGGTCCTGACCGCGCAGCCGGCGCTGCCGGACCTGTCCGCACAGCAGGTGCGGGCCCTGATGGCCGACGGCGGCCACGTCGTCGACGTACGCCCGGCCCCCGCCTACGCCGCCGGCCACCTCCCCGGCTCCCTGTCGATCCCGCTGTGCGACCAGTTCGCCACCTGGCTCGGCCGGCTCCTGCCCGATACCGCGCCCCTGGCCTTCGTCACCGACGAGGACCAGGACCTCAGCGAGATCGCCTGGCAGGCGTACAAGATCGGCTATGAGCGTCTCGCCGGCCGTCTCGTCGGGGGCACGGACACGTGGCTCGCCGACGGCAGCCCCCAGGCCACCACTGCGTTCCTCGCCGCCGGTCGTGCCGCGGGCCGCCCCTACGTCGATGTCCGGCAGGAATCCGAGTTCGCCGCCGGGCACGTCCCCGGCGCGGCGCACATCGCGCTCGGCGCCCTGAGCGAGCCCGCCGCCAGCGCCCCGGCCGGACCGATCGTGGCCTGCGGGCACGGCGAGCGCGCCATGACCGCCGTCGGCCTTCTGGAGCGCGCGGGCCACCGCGACATCGCCGTCCTTGACGGCGGACCGGCCGACTACGCCACCACCCACGGCCGGCAGCTCGCCCAGGGCGCGGAGGGCATCCACTCGTGAACACCACCTCTACGGTCACCACGCCGACCGACTCCCCGGGGCGGCCCGTGCGGCTCGGCCTGCGGGAGAACTGGGTGCAGTTCACCCTGCTGGTCATCGTCAACGTCTGCGTCGGCGGTCTGGTCGGCCTGGAACGCACCACAGTCCCGCTCATCGGCTCCGAGACGTTCGGCCTGACCAGCGACCTGGCCGTCTTCTCCTTCATCATCGCCTTCGGTCTCACCAAGGCGTTCACCAACCTCGCCGCCGGGGCGCTCACCGCCCGGTTCCGCCGCAAACACCTGCTGGTGGCCGGCTGGCTGCTCGGCATCCCCGTCCCCTTCGCCCTCGCCTGGGCCCCGTCGTGGGGCTGGATCGTGACGGCCAACGTTCTGCTCGGCCTGAACCAGGGCCTGACCTGGTCGATGACCGTCAACATGAAGATCGACCTCGTCGGTCCCTCCCGCCGAGGACTTGCCACCGGTCTGAACGAGGCGGCCGGCTACACCGCCGTCGGCGTCACCGCCCTGCTCACCGGCTACCTCGCCACTTCCTACGGCCTGCGGCCGGTCCCCGAACTCATCGGCGTCGTCTTCGTCGTCGCCGGCCTCACGCTGGCCCTGGTCGTCCGCGACACCGCCGCCCACATCGCGCTGGAACTGGCCAACCACACCAAGCCCCTGCCCACCGGCGAGGACACCGGCCTGAAGGCCACGTTCACCCGTACCTCCTGGCGCGACCGTTCCCTGCGCGGTGCCAGCCAGGCCGGACTGATCAACAACCTCAACGACGGCCTGACCTGGGGCGTCTTCCCCCTGCTCTTCACCGACCACGGCCTGGGACTCGCCGCGGTCGGTCTGATCAAGGGGCTCTACCCGATCCTGTGGGGAATCGGGCAAATCGCCACCGGTCACCTCGCCGACCGCATCGGCCGCAAGCCCCTGATCGTCTACGGCATGCTCGTCCAGGCCGTCGGCTTCGTCCTCGCTCTCGCCCTGCTGGAGCGCCCACTGCTCGCGGGCGTCCTGTCCGCGGTCTTCCTCGGGCTGGGCACCGCGATGGTCTACCCGGCCCTCATCGCGTCCGTCTCCGACCATGCCCACCCGGCGTGGCGGGCCAACGCCCTGGGGACGTACCGGTTCTGGCGCGACATGGGCTACGCCGCCGGAGCGCTCGTCGCCGGCATCCTCGCCGACGCCCTCGGCCTGAACGCGACCGTCATCGCCGCCGCCGTCCTCACCGCCGCCTCGGGGCTCCTCGCCGCCCGGTGGATCACCGAACACCGGCCCGACGCCCGCTGAACGCACAGCCTGCCCCGGCCGCTACCGGGGCCTGAACGCACAGCCCGCCCCGGCCGCTACCGGGGCAGGCTCTGGGCGCCCCGCCACGGAACGCCGCGGCAGCTCCCCTCCTCGAAGCCCTGGACCTCTCGCAGGTCCCGGCCGTCGCGGCGAGGGCGTCGACGACCGGGCCGCGCAGTCCTCCAACGGTCCGCAGCACGGGCAGGCACGGACGGCGAGCGGTCATATGCGGCCCCCAGCTGTTGCGGGACATGAGGTTGTTGACGCCTGAGCGGCATGACGCCCGTCGTAGCGAGTGCTGGAAGATCGCGGTGCTCCTGGGCGTTGCCTTCGGGTATGAAGATCAGCGAAGCTTCCAGAGTCAGCGGGGTGAGTGCGAGATCGTTGCGGCACTACGAGGATGAGGGCTTGATCGTCCCTGGTCGTTTCAGCAACGGGTTCCGCGACTACTGCCAGTCCACGATCGACCGGGTGCTCGTCATCCGCTCGCTGCTGGAGTCCGGGCTGCCCGTGCGGTTGATCAGGGAAGTTCTGCCCCGGCTCACTGATGGATCCGATGCCGGCAGCGACGCGGTGTGCGCGGAGTTTTTGCACGAGGTGCAGAGCTACCGCGATCGGCTTGCTGCTCGCATCGCCGCTCTCAGCGATCAGCAGGCGGCACTCGACGCCTACCTTCGAGAGGCCCGCCGTACTGATCTCTGACCGCCACTTGACCTTGACGTAAGTGTCAGATTTCTACGTTCGGTTCATGGAGATCAACGAGCGGCAGAACACCGCTGAGCAGACGGTACGAGCACTGGTCCAGCAGTCCCGTCGGGGGCCGAAGGATCTGACCCTGACGACCGATCATCGCCGCCCCACCCTGGGGCCCGGCGAGTACCTCATCCGCGTGGGCGCCGCCGGGGTCAACTTCGCCGACGTCATGCAGACCCGTGGAACTTACGGCGGAGGCCCGCAGGCCCCCTATGTGGCGGGCTTCGAGGCCGCTGGCGAGATCGTGGGTATCGGCCCGGACGTCGAAAGGCCGCTTCAGCTCGGCACCCACGTCGTCGGAGTTGGCCCGGGTGCGTTCGCGCAGTACATGACGATGCCGGCCGCGGGTGTCCTTCCGGTGCCGTCCGGCTGGAGCGACGCCGAAGCTCTCGGCCTGGTGCTGAACTGGGCCACCGCCCTGGCGGCACTGAAGCCGCTGGGCGAGATCAAGACGGGGGAGGTGGTGCTCGTTCATGCCGCGGCCGGCGGGGTGGGACAGGCCGCCGTGCGCCTCGCCCGCCACTACGGTGCACGCGTGATCGCCACGGCGTCACCAGCGAAGCACGACACCGTCAAGGTGCTCGGCGTCGACGAGGTCCTGGACAGTCGGCACCCCGATCTGGCGAAGGAGATCAACCGCCTGACCGGCGGCGTCGACCTGGTCCTCGAATCGGTGGGAGAGGCCACATTCGAGGCCAGCCTGTCGGTCACCAAACCCTTCACCGGACGCATCGTCGTATTCGGTGCCGCTTCCGGCGACGCCACCCTGACCACACACGATCTGGTCTTCACCCACCAGGTCCAGGTCAAGGGTCTGCACATCGGTGCGCTGGCGGTCGCGGCCCCGTCCGTCTACCAGTCGTTGCTCGTCGAGATCGAGGCCCTCATCGCGCACGGCGTATACCCACCCGGCACTCCCCACGTCCATGCCCTGGCCGAGGGGCCGGCAATACTGCAGCAACTCGAAGCCGGCCAGACCCGCGGCAAGCACGCCCTCGACCCCTGGCGCTAGGCTGTGCACTGCAGTTGACTTCTCCCACCGGCCCGCGACCAACCCGACCTGCCGTCGACCCACTTCACGCCGGATTTGACGAACTACCGGTAGGCGTGTGGAGCTCTGCCCGCGGAGCAGTTGGAGGACGACACGACGGAGAAGGTCACCGTGGTGGACGAGTGGGAGGAAATCCGGCTCGGTGAGGTCTGCCTGGACGTGTGAAGCTGTAAGGGTGCTGCGGTACTTGGGGCATTCCGCTTGTGATCACGGTTTGGTTGTTGGTAGCCAGGTCACGTGACGGGGGATGAATCCACGCGCTTCGGCGCGCCGCGACGACGTCAGCACCGGCTCCTGGGCTGGTCCATGCGCCTGGTCGGCACCTTTCTGTCGATCTTCGGTGCTCTGTTCTTCATCGCCGGTTTCAGCCGGATGCGGACGATCTTCTCGCCACTGGGTACCACCGACCCTCTGTGGTACCGCGTGTCGACCGTAGGAGCGATCGCTGTGGCCGGCGCCGTGTCGCTGCTCGGTGGCCGCAGGCTCAGACGGCGCGGGCGCCGTCACGGTGTTCCGGTGTTGCGGACGATGGCCGATGCGAAGCGCGGCCCTTACGTGCTGTACCTCCGGCCCTTCACGTCGGACGTGACGGGGGCGACCATGCCGCACGCCTTCAGCCGGTTCCAGCGAGTGGGCGGTTCACTTGTCAACACCAGCACGCGCACCGTCGAGGAGCGGATCTCCCGCTCCTTCGGCCGTCTGGCGCGGGTCATCGCCGTCGGCCAACCGGACGAAACACTCCCGTTGCTGGGAGCCGCGCGGCTGTATCTGCCCTTGAACGACTGGCAGCCGACGGTGGCTTCCCTCATCGATGACGCTCGTCTGGTGCTCCTCGCCGCGGGTACGTCCGAAGGAACACTGTGGGAGCTCAGGCAGTGTCTACGGCGTCGTGCGCCGCAGACACTGCTCATCTTGATCTACACAGATGAGAGTGAGTTCGACGTGTTCCGGGAGAAGGCTGAAGTGATCTTCCGGGAGGAGGCGGATCGCTTACGACGCGGAAGCGACGCCGATTGGTGCCCGCCACGCCTTCCCGCCTGTCCACTGCTCAGCAACCCGGACCGCGTCAAGTGGCTGCCGATACCTCGTGGTTACCTGCGCTTCGACGCGGACTGGACGCCTCACCTGGTCAGGCTCGACCCGACCTCTGTCCGCGGGTGGACGGAGGAGGGCCGCCAGCGCCGGCTGAACCGTGAGCAGTTGTTGCCGTTCATGGACATCGTGCTCCGTGAACTGTGGGCTGCGGAGGATGCGGCGGATCAGGCCGACGCGGGCCGTTGCATGACGGTCGCCGAGCTTGAGTCGGCGCTGCGCGCGATGCGGTCCGAAGGGGCAACAGACGAGACACCCCTCAGTGTCCTGATGTCGGGAACGGGGCGGTTCCTTGCCGTCGGAGACAAGAGGGACACCCCGGCAGAGAGCGGAGACGCGGGGGCTGGTCCGGGACATACGACGGAACCGATCGTGCGTGCGGGCGGGCGGGCGCCCTTCACGATCGAACTGCCCTTGCGGTACGCGGAGAAGATCCTGCGCGAGAGAAGGGCCGACGGCACCACGGACGGGGACACACTCCAAGTGGAGTTCAGCGCCCGAGGGCGGCCGCGGGGTGTACGTCACCACCCCGGCGGCGAGGCGGCCGGGAAGCCCTCCGCACCGGCCGATTAGAACTCCTGTCGCAATGACTTCAGGCGTCGCCAGAAGATGAGTGCGCATCCGAGGACGAGGAATGCTTCGTGGATGTCGTCGCGTATCGCCTCGCCCAGCGGCTCCGCAGGCGCCGGAACCAGTGCAGAGGGGCGCATGCGCGTGCTCCACGACCCGGCGTTGGGCGTCGGTGATCAGGTGATACCTTCCGCCCGCGCAGGCAGAGCCCGCCAGGCGCGGCCGCTGACCGAGAGACTGGACGAACCTGACATCGCCCGGGGTGGTGGCGGCTTGTCATTCGGCCATTTCTGAGAATCACCCAGCGCTACAGAAGCCGGGGCTGACAGTCCGTGGGGCGGGGTGGTAGTACGGGACGCGGTTCGCGCCGGGTGGCGGTGCCGGTGAGACGGGGGTGGGCCGAGGTGTCCTCGCGCTTACGGGCGGTGGCGCGGCTGATCACGGCGGTTGCGATCGTCACGGTCTATGTCGCGCTGCACCTGGCGATCACCGCGGGCATGGATCTGCGGGCCTGCGACCGTTTCCGCGACGCCCCGGCACGGGCCGCCGCGTTCACGGCCGCGCTGGACCGCTATGCCGCCGGGGACGTGTCCGCGCGCGCCGAGATCCGCGCGGGCGACACGTGGTTCAAGGAGAACGCCCCGTCGGGAGCGAGCCGCTCCGCGGTCTCCTCCGCCACTGGGGATGTTGAGAAGGGCCGAGTCTCCCTCGCCTGCGAGCGGGTCGCCGGGCTGGCGGCGGGTGTCCGACGGGACCAGGCGCGGCTCGACCGGAAGCTCGGCTCGTCGCGCGCGATCGCGCTGTACTGGGCGGCGCCCGCTGTGGTGCTGCTCGGGTCAGCACTGTGGCTGCGGCGTCGGCGCCGGTCGGATACCGCGGAGATCATCAGAGTGGTCAGCCGGTTCGCCCCGCGTCATCCATGGTGGCGGCGGCCGGTGTTCCTACTGGCGAGCAGCGGTGGATATCTACTGCTCGCGGCGGGTGCCACCGCCGTGGGCAAGGCGCAGCGGGAGGGCTACGAGATGCCACCGATGCGCTTCTTGCTGTCTCTGGTCGGCGGCCTTGCCGCGTTCGGTGCCGGGGTTCTGATCCTGCGCTATTCACGCCCCCGCTCGGCGCGCAGCGCGGCCCGGGCCCTGCTGGCCGATGGCCGTCGGCCTGTGCTCTATCTGCGCAGTTTCGCCGACGACGGCATCGCGGCCCAGGTCGACGACTCGGCGTCGTTCGTCAGCCTCCACTCACGGGAGGAACAGTTCACGGCGGCATTGGGCGCCGTGGGGCCCGTGATCACGGTGGGAAGGCCCGGAGAACCACTGCCGCGGCTGGGTGCGGCGCGGTTCTACCTGCCCCTCGACAACTGGCAGCCGACGGTGCTGCGGCTGATGGAGCTATCCCAACTCATCGTGCTGCGCCTGGGCTTGGGCGAGGGATTGTGGTGGGAGGTCCAGCAGGTCCGCGCCACCCAGCCCGCGCGCAAACTCGTCCTGCTGGCGCCGGGCGGGCTGCCGGAGGTGGCGCACCGGCTGGACGAGCACCTGCCGTCCCCGTCCATGCTCGCCGAGGTGGCTGGAGACGATCCCTGGACCGGCGCCGTGATCACCTTCGACCCCGAGTGGACACCCCAGGTGCACCCGGTGGGGCCTTCGCCTCTCGCCGCGCCCCCGCGGGGTGCGCTGATGCGCCGCGGGCTCCACGCGGTGAAGGCCGGCTGGGGGACGATGATCATGCATACGCCTGCACACCACCTGGCCCGCGCCGTCAGGGACGCTCTGGCGTCCATGGGGGTCCGTAAACGGACGATGACCTGGCGCGCCACCTTCGCCACGCAGACGTCGTTGTGGACCGGATTCGCGTTGGTTGCGGCCCTGGGGCTGTTTGCGTGGCTCGTGGGCCGGGCGCTGCAACTCCTCGGTCTCGGTTAGTTCTGGTCAGTTCGACGATTCGCATGACGAAGCGGGAAACCGGGGACGAAAATCGGGCAGGGACCAAGTGCGTCCTGGCTCCCCGCACGCGAGGCGGGTCGACGATCTTCGGGGGAGGATCATGGACGGTTCACAGCAAGGCGTGCCGACGAACGCGAGCCAGGCCAGTGCGGAGCGGCCCAGAGCGGTGACCGGCGCGGCCACCGCCGCGACGGTGCTGGTCTCGTTGGCACTCGTGCATGAGGTGCTGCTCACCGTGGCCAGCTGGCGTCTCTACTTCGTCGTCCACGACTACTTGGCCGGGAAGGCGACGGCTGCGGAGGTGCTGGCCGCCGACTCCGATGCCCTCGCGGACCTGGGGGCGGTCTGGGTGTCGGCGCTCATATGGGTCGCGGCCGGCATCGCGTGCCTCGTCTGGCTGTGGCGGGCCCGGATCAATTCCGAGCTGATGAGCGGTGCCGCCGCGCACCGCCGGGCCCGGGGCTGGGTGGTGGGCAGCTGGATCGCCCCGGTGGCCAACCTGTGGATCCCGTACCAGGTCGTGTCGGACGTCTGGCGGGCCAGTGCCCCCCGGCGGTCCGTACCCGTCACCCTGGTCACCGCGTGGTGGGCGCTGTTCGTGGTCGCCAACTTCGTCGTCAAGCCGATCCAATGGCGCACGTCCTCGAAATTCGACAACGAGCAGGACGTGCTGTCCAACGCCAACGCGTCCACCCTGCTCACAGCGCTCTACGTGGCGGCCGGCCTGCTCCTGGTCCTCATCATCAGGCGCGTCACCGCGTGGCAGACCCACCAGCATGCCCAGAACGCGGGGTGAGGAACGAGGTGCGCACCGACGTGAACGCGGCGGCGCGGGCGCCTCGTGGCCGTCGCCCGCCGGTCGCGGCCTGGCCTGTACGAGCGCACGGCGACGAACTACGGGGGAGATGCCGACATGGCTGAAATCAGTGACTCGTTGTGGAACGAGGACATTGACGCGGAGAACTTCCGCGACTCGGCCGCGACGTATCACGCTGCGGTCTTCGAGCAGTACAAGCTGTGCGTGGAGATGGCCGACCGGGTCAGCGCCCGGCGCAACCTCGCCAACACCTTCTTCCTGACCCTCCACAGCACTCTCCTCGTCTTCCTCAGTACCTGGCTGTCCCAGGAGCACCATCGCGGGACTCCGGTCGCGCTCGCGCTCGCGGCCCTGCTGGTCCTGCTGGGCATGTGCGCCACCTGGTGGATCACCGTCCGTTCCTACCAGCAGTTGAACAGGGGCAAGTTCGCGGTGATCGGAGCGTTCGAGGAGCGATTGCCGGCTCGCGCCTTCGTGGCCGCCGAATGGCGCGCGCTCGGCGAGGGGCGGGACTGGCGCGTCTATCTCCCGCTCAACAGTGTCGAACGCTGGATCCCTCTCCTCTTCGCCGTGGCCTACCTTCTGGGCTTCGCCGCTGTCGCGCTGTGACGGCGGAGGCTCCCTCCACCGCCCGCTCTCCCCGCCACCGGAGCGGGTTAAGGTGAAGGGCGAATCGCCTGGGCCGGAAGTGGGTTGTCACATGGTCACCATCGCCGTCACCGGTCACATGGATCTGGCCGGCGAGGCAGTCGGCCGTATCCGCGCCGACCTTCGTGCGCTGCTGGGCGACGTGCGTGACGACACGCTGGTGGGGCGCTCATGCCTGGCCCGTGGTGCCGACACGCTTTTCGCCGAGGAGATCCTCTCGCTCGGGGGCCGTCTGTCGGCGATCATCCCGTCCCGGGACTACCGGGAAGCGGTGGTCCGCCCCGCAGACCTTGCCGAGTTCGACGCTCTGCGCGACGCCGCCGCCGAAGTGGTGGTCCTGCCGTACGAGCACGCGGGGCACGCCGCCTACGAAGCGGCCAATCGCCTACTTCTCCAGGGGGCGGACCGTCTCGTCGCCGTTTGGGACGGCAGCGCCCCGACAGGTCGTGGCGGCGGTACGGCAGACACCGTGGCCGCGGCCCGCCTGGCGGGGTTGGCCGTCGACGTCGTCTGGCCTCGTGGCGCGTCCAGGTCCGGCACCTGACACCTGTGCCGGTTGCGGGCCGCCGGCCGTACGACACGGCGCCGGCCCCAGCCGGCCGACATCCTGTCCGGTCGAGCGCGGCGGTGAGCGGGCACGGAGGGCTTCCGGCTACTCCTCCTGGCCGTCGTCGTCATCGATCCCCTCGCCGCGCCGAGCAGCCAAAGGAAAAGGTCTGGGCCAAGGGCTGCCGACGGGGCGCCGTCACGGGCGGCCGCTTCGACGTGCGCGACGAACCGGTCGACGGCGATACGGGCCCTGGGGTCGTCGACCCCTTCCCGCAAGCCGCGTACGGCTGCCGGCGACGTGGTCGCCACCGGCGCGGGAACGCGGTCCAGCGACATGACGGCGTTGTCGACGGCGTCTGGCCACGCCTCAAGGTGGAGTTCCTTGGCCCGGCGGCGCTCCGCCGACGACGCGTACTCCCGGTCGTGACATGCGACATCCATGGCTCTGACGTGCAGAAGCGGATCGCGCCTGTGCATCTCCGCCTCCTCGAACCAGGCCCGCAGTCCGTCCTCGTGAATCTCCATCACCGCGGCATCGAAGGGATCGTCCGGCAGCGGGCCACGGCCCAGGTCCCGGAGGGCCGTCGCCACCCGGCGGGTGAGAGGTCCTGGAGGCGGCCGTCGTACTCGTGAAGCCCTACGTATTCGCGTGCCTTCGCGTAGTCGAGTTCCAGCGCGGCTCGGACGCGGAGATCGGTGAGGTCGGCCACTGGCCGGTCCCTTCCAGGTCGAACGGAATCTGCCAGGGGGTGGTGCGCTCCGGATCGGGCGCCATGGGGACGGTCCGACGGCCGGCCGGGCGACGTTCTCAGCGCGGCGATGCCGTCCCCACGGGCTCGGGGGTACGGGCGTTGACCACGGCGTCGCGGACGAACAGCAGGCTGAGCAGCCCGGGTCCGCCGGCCAGTACCACCATGACGAGGACCATCGCCGTGTACTGACCCGAGCCGAGGAGGGGCCCGGCAATCACCGAGCCGACCGGCAGGGCGCTGAGCATAAGCGTCCGCATCAGGGTCATGGTCCGGCCGCGCAGGGCCTCCGGAGTGCGCTCGTAGCGCACCGCCTGGGAGGAGACGACCAGCACAGCCGCCGGAATGCCGCAGACCACCTGGCCCACGAGGACGAGTGCCGGATGCGCGCCGAGCAGGAACAGCAGTCCGGCACCGGAGACCAGTTGCAGCACGCCGATCCTCAGCATGGGGCGCACGGCGGGCGGGATGAGACCGGCGAGGACTGATCCGGCCATCTCCGCACAGGCCAGTACGCCGACCAGGATGCCCAGCATGGTGGCGCCACCGGGCAGCCGTTCGTGCGCCAGCCACGGCTGCGCCACGATCAGCATGCCCATGGCGATGTTGAAGGTCGTGAACGCGATGGTGATGACCAGCATGACCCGGTCGGTGCGGAGGAAGGTCACCACCGGTGCCCAAGCGCCCCGGCCTGCACCGGAACCGCCGCCGTCCACGGAGTGGCCGGGCTTGTCCAGCCGGGCCTTCATGCCCAGTACGGCCAGCGCGAAGACGAAGTAACTGGCTGCGTCCACCGCGAGCACCCAGTTCACCCCGATCAGCGGGATCAGCGCTCCGCCGATCGCCGGGCCGAGCAGCCCCGCCGCGTTGGTGGCTATGGATTCGAGGGCGATCGCCGTACTGAGATGACGCTTCGGTACGAGCTCCGGGATAACGGTCGGGATGATCCCGATGGGGAGGATCTTGAGCAGACCGTAGATGGCAGCCACCGCGTAGAGGTGCCACATCGAGAGAAGGCCGCTGAGGGCGAGCAGGGGGACGCTCAGCATCACCACGCCCCGGACCGTACTGTCGGCCACCAGCAGCATCCGACGGGAGAAGCGGTCAACGATTTTCCCTGCCAGCAGCCCGCCGACGACGATCGGGCCGGAGTAGCAGAGACCCAGGATCGTCAGACTGCCCGTGCCGCCTGTCGTGACCGCCAGCCACGACATGGCGATCCAGCTGGCGCCGTCACCGACCAGGCTGACCAGGGCGCCGATCCACAGGATGCGGTAGTCGGCGATGCGCAGCACCGTCAGATACGTCTTCAACAGTTCTTCCTCTTCCGGTGCGTGTCACAGGCCTTTTGGAGACGAACCGTCCCGGTTTAGGACTCGCGCGCGGCACCGATTCCCGCGAAACACAGCAAGGCCGGTTCGTCGCCCCCGGTTGTGACAGGCACGCCGGGTCCCCTGCCGCACCCTGGGCCCGGCCTCGCCCCCGCCGTTCCGGTCCCCGCCAGGTCTGGCCCGCTCGGGAGCCGATCACAGGCCACCGCACCACGCACAACCGCTGTTCGGGACAGAGGAATCGACCGCTCCCCACGTTGCCAGACTCCCTGCCGTGACGGGTCTGGGTGAAGGAGCATCATGCTGCCATGCAGCATGATGCCGGGTGGAAATACCGGGCCGAATCATCTGTATCCACATCGCTGAAGGGCCGTACGCCCGCCTGGGCGCGCTGCGCGCCCAAGTGGGGGCAGCACCGCTCCCGGCAGCGCGCGTCATCGGGTAGAGGAACCGTCGCCTCTCCCGCGTCATCGGCCCCCGGTCATGACGGCGCAGGGGGAGATGATGTCCCGGCTGCTTTCCTTGTCCGATTTCAGACATGACCACTTTCCGACGCCGGGCGGGCATGGTGATGGCCCTGACGGTCGTAAAGAATCGAGCGTGTCGCCGCGCAGGTGGGACCACGGGATGTGTCCTGCCGACAGTGCGTCGCCCCCACACTCGCCGAAATGTGAAGAGGAACGTCTCCGGTGTCACCTGCGTTCGAAATACCCACAGCTACTGCGCTGCCGACTCGGCAGGCCGACGGAGATCCCCTCCTGGAGCTGACCGGTGTCGAGATCGCCCAGCTCAAGGACATGGCTGAAGAGATCCTCGACTTCGCCCGATACCCCGCTCGGACAGCAGCTGGAAAGGCTGTCACTGCTCGCCCACAGAATTCCGCTGTCCTGCGGGCGAACTGCGCTGGGCCGGGCGGGCCCACACGGCCGGAGAACTGTGGGTGGTGGTGCCGGACATCGATGCGCACTTCAACCGATTCACCGAACCAGCACAGGAAGGCCCGATGACCCAGAGCCTCACAGGCCCGACTCTCACCCGTATCTCCCTCCAGGACTTCGAGGTCGACCCGGTCAACGGGTTCCTGCCCGGCATCGACCCGCTGCGCCAGCTGTCCGGCAGCTACGCCGAATGGGACGAGATCGCCGCCCAGTTGCCCAAGTACCTTGTGAGCGGCCGCGCCCGCACGCTCCTGCGGGACGTCCCCCAGTTCGACACGGCCGCGCTGCGGGACGGCGCCGAGCTGGAACGGGCCATGCTGCTGCTGTCGTACTTCGGGCACGCGTGGATCAACGACACGGAGCCACCTGTCGACTCGGTGCCCGCGAACATCGCCGTGCCCTGGGCGGCGGTGGCAGCCCGCCTCGGCCGCCCGCCGATCCTGTCGTACGCGTCGCAGCAACTGCACAACTGGCGGCGTCTGGACGACAGCCGGCCCGTCGAGCTGGGTAACATCGCCCGGCTCCAGGACTTCCTGGGCGGCATGGACGACGACTGGTTCGTCATGGTGCACATCGCGATCGAGGCGGCCGCCGCCCCCGCCCTCCAGGCCGCCGTTCGCGCCCAGGACGCCGTCCTCGGCGGCGACGCCGACGCGCTGGCCGAGGAGTTGCGGGAAGTCGCGGCGGGCCTCGCGGCGATGCGGGAGGTGCTGGCCCGCATACCCGAGCGTTGCGACTCGTACGTCTATCACCACCGGGTGCGGCGGTTCCTCTTCGGCTGGAAGAACAACCCGGCCCTCCCCGAGGGCATCCACTACGAGGGTGTGACCGCCTTCGGCGGGCGGCCGCAGTCCTTCAGCGGGGAGAGCGGCGCGCAGAGCGCGATCATTCCGTTCCTGGACACGGTCTTCGGTATCGGCGACGAGGCGGACCCACTCGCTGCTCACATGCTCTGCCTGCGGGACTACGTCCCGCCCGCTCACCGGGCGTTCATCGAACACGTCGGGCCCCGGGCGGACCTGCGCGGGATGCTGCTGCGCGGGCGCCCCCAGGAGGCGGTGGCGGCGTACAACGAGTGCATCGAGGCCACGCATGCCTTCCGTCGGCTCCACCTGGGGTGCGTGGCGCTTTACACGCACCAGGCGCAGCGCGACGCGTCCAACTCCAACGACGTGGGCACCGAAGGTGCTCCGTTCGTGAAATACCTGTGCCGCCACCTGGACAACGTGCTCCGCCACGTCATCCGCTGAACTCCGGCAGGCCGTCCGGCTCAGGGCCCCAGCCAGCCCAGCAGGGCGGCGTTGACCCCGGCTTGGAAGCGGCTCTCCGCGCCGAGCCTGCTGATCAGTTCGGCGACCTGGCGGCCCACCGTGCGTTCCGAGACCCCGAGTTTGCGGCTGATCGCCTCGTCGGTCAGCCCGCCGGAGAGCAACTGGAGGATCTGCCGGTGGCGCTCGGTGAGCCCGGGCCTGTCGGACTCCGGCTCCCGGGGACCGGCGCCCGCCGTTCGCGGCACCGGGGGTGTGCCGCCGCCCCAGCAGTGGTCGAAGACGTCCTCAAGGATCCCGACCAGCACTTCGCCGCGGACCCGTACGGACGCCACCGTGCCGTCGGGCGCCCTCAGCGACCGGGGGAGGGCGACGAAGGCGAGCGTGTGGTCGATGACGATCAGCCGCATGGGCAGCACATGGGCGGTGCGTACCTGCCCGCCGAGCTCGCCCAGACGGCGCAGGTAGTCCGCGACATGAGGCGCGGCCGCCGCGGAGGCGAGGTGGATGGTGCGGATCTCGATGCCGCGCTCCAGCGCGGCCGTGTCCCGCTCCAGCCCGCTGTGCAGCGCCGGAGCCGGCAGCGGCCTGCCGGGGTGCATGGACAGCACGCGGTAGCGGGCGTGGCGGGTGGCGTTCTCCAGTGCCGCGGTGACCTCCGCCTCGCCGAGCAGGATGTCCAGCTGAGGCTCGGTGACGCTGCGGCAGTGGATCGGCTGGAAAGTGGTGACCAGGCTCTTGACGGAGCGGCGCATGTCCACCACCTCGTCGAGGACGGACAGCGAGGAGCGCATCGCCTGGTCGACCAGGGTGTGGACCGCCGACTCGGGGGTCAGCACCGTCCAGCCACTGGGCGCCGTCCTGGACTCGACGAGCAGGCTCAGCTTCGCCAGCTCCCCGACCGCGGTGGCGAGCTCCTCGTCGGACCAGTCCAGTTCGCGGCACACCTGCTCGGGCCGCCAGAGCGGGTCCCCGGCGATCCGGGCGTACAACTCCTCGGCGTGGCTCCTACGGACATCAGGCACGGCTGTGCACCCCCCATACGACCCCATGCGACACCTAGGCCCGTGAGCAGCCGATTCAAGCACGCCGGGCGGGCCGGCCGAGTTGTCCACGGCTGGCGGAATGGGATTTCGGTTATGGGACACGAACAGAATTGGACAGGGTTTAACTCTGGCGAATCGCCCTGAAAACGCAAAGAATGGTGGTGTCGAGCCGGGGAAGGGATGAACGCCGGGCGTGTCCACTACTCGGACCGCACCTTAACAAGATCTCCTTCTGACCTATATCGTCCCGGGGCCGGTTGCTGCAACGCAGCAAGTTGCCATGGGGACGAGAAGGTGAAAAGTGAAGACACACAGGGACGTTCCGGAGGAGTTCCTGGACGGTGGACTTCTGCGGCGCGTGTACGGATTCATGCTCGATGCGACCCGGTGCGACGGGGTGGCGCTCGACGTGGAGGAGGCGTCGGCTCAACTGGATGTACGAGAGGGGGACTTCCGCGAGGCGCTGGCCGAACTGACAGCGCTGGGACTGCTGGTGAACCGTCCGGGGCGCGGTTTCGTCGCGGTGTCGCCCGACGAGGCGACCACCCGCGTGCTGCTTCCTCTGGAGTCCGAGCTGCACGCACGGCGCGCCCGGGTCGAGGAGATCAGACGGCGGCTGGTGTCGTTCTCGCCGGTCTTCGACGCCAGCCTGCTGGCGCACGAGAACCGCAAGCAGATCGAGCTCATCGACAGCCTCCCCGACGTGCGCGCGGCGATCGCCGATCTGTCGGCCAAGGCCCGCCGGGAGATCCTCACGGCACAGCCGGGCGGCGGCCGTCGCGAGGACGTGCTGGTGGAGGCCGCACCGCGGGACTACGACACCCTCAGCCGGGGCGTCGAGATGCGGATCCTTTACCAGCACACCGCCCGCTCCAGCCGGGGCACCCACTCCTACGTGGAGCAGGTGACCCGTCTCGGTGCCCAAGTGCGCACGCTGGACGACCAGTTCATGCGGCTCCTGATCTTCGACCGGGAGTGCGCGGTGTTCGCGACCCCGGGCAACCCCAACGGCGCCGTGGTGGTCCGCAACCCGTACGTCGTGGCGTTCATGGTCGAGGCCTATGAGCGGCTGTGGCTGACGGCCGAGCCCTTCGCGGTCGAGGCGGACACCAGGCCGGAAATCATGGAGGACCTCAAGGACGCCATCGTCCGGCTGCTCACGGCCGGTATGACGGACGCGGCCGTGGCCCGCCGGCTGGGCATGTCCGTCCGCACCTGCCGACGTCATGTCGCCGAGATCATGTCGGCTCTCGACGCCGAGAGCCGCTTCCAGGCCGGCTATCTGCTGGCCCTCCAGGAGCGGTCCAAGTGACCCCGGGCGACGCGCCAGTGTCGTCGCGTCGCCGCAAGTTCCTTCCCCCCCTGCTCCGCAGCCCGAATGATCCGCCGCTTGCGATGTATGCCCTTTTTCTCCTGTTGGACATCAAGTTGCCATGCAGCTTGATGCTCCGCCTTTTCTCCACCATCCGGCCCGGTGTCCTGGCACTTTGATGACAGATCGGTTCGGGGCCCGCAGCGGGGCGCGGCGGAATTCGCGAGAACCGAGACAAGGTGTGGAACGGACTGAGTGAGGGACTGGAAAGTGAATCGCTTCGGCAAGGCGACTGTTGCGGGAATCGCGATCATCATGGCCGTCCTGGGCAGCGTGGAGGTTTCCGCGACCCGGCAGCAGCAAACCGCCGTGAGTGCGACGACCGCCCCGGCCGGCGACACCGGCTGGGGATAAGCCTCGTGTCGTCGATCAATGATTTGTACCAGAGCCTGACGGAGCATCCCGAACGCCGGATGCGATTCATGTCCGTCGCCGGAAAACTGGTCACCAAGTATTTCCCGCAGATTCATGAAGACGTCCTGGAACTCATGGCCGAGTTGCGGGAATCCGGAATCGAGCCCGGTGACCTGGTGGGGATCACCGGACCGAACTCCTACGAGTGGGTCCTCGCCGACCTGGCCCTCCTGGGCCTGGGCAGCATCCCGGTGGCGCTGCCGCTCGAACAGCGGACCGGCGCCGCGACGGTGGACGAACTCGCGCGGAAGTACGGGCTCTCGGCGGTGCTCTCGACCCAGCCGCTCGCGTCGGACTCCGGCTTGCCGGACGGCGTCGCGGTCCTCGGGGAGCGCCCGCTGAAGCTCGTCAGAAGGAGCGTCCCGGACGGCGGTCGCCAGCCGCTGTCCGGGGACGTCTTCACCGTCGCCTTCTCGTCGGGGACCTCGGGCAGCAAGAAGGGCCTGCTGATGTCCGCGAAGGGGGTGGAGAACACCATGCGCACCTCCGCGGAGGCATGGGAGCTCACCGCGGACGACGACCTGCTGATCGTCATGCCGTTCTCCAACTTCCAGCAGCGGTACCTGCTCTACACGGCCGTCCGGTACGGCACCGACGTGACGGTCGTCGCGCCGGAGCGCATGTTCCAGAAGCTCAGGGAGTTCGAGCCGACGATCGTTCTCGGCCCGCCCTCCTTCTTCGAGCTCGCCGCCAACCGGGTCGGCTCGGCCGGCCTGCGCGAGAGGCTGCCGTATCTCCTCGCCACGGCCCTGCACACGCTCGCCCCCGGCGGGCTGAGCCGTGGGCTGCGGGCGCGGCTGGGGCGGAAGTGGCTGGACATGTACGGCTCGCGGGTGCGGCTGATGCTCACCGGATCCGCTCCGGTGCCGCCGCGCACGGTGCGGCTGTTCCAGCGGCTCGGCGCACCGCTCTTCGAGGTCTACGGGAGCACCGAGATCGGCTGGATCGCCTTCAACCTGCCGGGGCGGCACCGCACCGGCAGCGCCGGGCGCCCGGTGGACCGGATCGGCGTGGACGTCGCCGACGACGGCGAGGTCACCGTCCGCACCCGGTACCCCCAGTGCCTCGGCTATGTCTTCGAGGGAGTGGAGACGCAGGACGCGGTCTTCCTCGGCGACGACCGGATCGCCACCGGCGACCTCGGCGAGTTCGACCGGGCGGGCTTCCTGCGGCTCAAGGGCCGTAAGAAGAACGTGATCATCACACGCAGCGGGGTCAAGATCAACCCCGAGGAGCTCGAACTGGGCCTGGAGAAGGCATGCCCCGGCGTCCGCGCGATGGTCGCCTCGCCGGACGGCAGCGGGCTGCTGACCTGCGTGGTCTGGCTCGACGACAAGCGGTCCGCCGAGCAGATGGCGCAGGTCGAGGCGTACCTGGACGAGACGAACAAGAAGCGGGAATCCGCGTTCAGGATTTCGGAGACCCTCTTCCGGCCTGCGGCCGAACTGACGGTCGAGGACGGCCTGCTGACCAGAAATTTCAAGATCGACCGGAGCGCGGTCATACGAAGTGTCTTCGCCGAACGGACCGGAGTGGGACGTTGAACACGAGTCAAGCGAGCGACGAAGAGATCTGCCAGATCATCGCGAGCGTCATCCCGAAGAAGGCGGCCAAGGGCGGAATCCGCTCCGAAATGAGCCTGAGAGGCGATCTTGGACTCGACTCCCTCGCGTTGATGAGCATTGTCTTCGTCCTGGAGGAGAAGACCGGCATCGACGCCTTCGGCCAGGTCGACAGGTTCGTCGCCGCCGAGTTCGTGTCGGACATCATCGACATCGTCCGGCAGGGCTGAGAGGCGTCCGGCATGAACGACACACAGACGATCATCGACTTCCATGCTCACATCGCCTCCGAGATGTGTTTTCCCAGGTCGTTCAACGACGGCGTGGTCGACAACATGACGGTGGCGCTGGCGAGCAAGGGCCTGCCCGTCTCCCGGGAGAAGGTCGCGCGCATGCACGCGGGCACGCTGACCGACCCGCTCTGCGACGAACTGGTCAAGCAGATGGACGAGGCCGGCATCGCCGAGTCCGTCCTGCTGCTGCCCGACTTCACCTTCGCGCTCAAGGACAGCACCCACACCATCGAGGAGCTCGTCGACCACCACAAGGCCGTCGTGGACCGCCACCCCGGCCGGTTCCGGGTGCTGGTGGGCGTCGACCCGCGCTGGGGCGACGACGGACTCGCGCTGTTCGAGAAGGCCGTCGTCGACTACGGGTTCGACGGCATGAAGCTGTACCCGCCGTGCGGCTACAAGCTCTCGGACGACCTGCTGTACCCGTACTACGAGATCTGCGCGCAGTACTCCCTTCCCGTGCTGTCGCACATCGGGGCCACCTCGCCGGTCCTCGACTTCGAGATCGCCCGGCCGATCTACGTCGACAAGGCCGCCAAGGACTTCCCCGGCATCGACTTCGTCCTGGCCCACGGCAGCGTCCACTACCCGGACGAGGTCGCGATGCTGTGCAACAACCGCCCCAACGTCTATGTGGACGTCAGCGGTTACGAGGCATTCGGGGCCACGGCGCTCAACACGCTGTTCCGCCGCGGCATCAACCACAAGATCCTCTTCGGCACCGACTGGCCGGTGTTCCGGCTTCAGGGACGCCAGTTGAGCCTCGTCGAGAAGCTGGAGAAGGAAGGGGCTTTCCCCGAGTCGATGACCGACGCCGACCGGGAGCTCTTCTTCCACGGGAACGCGGCCCGGCTGCTCGGCAAGAACAAGCTGAAGTCCGCGGCTCCGGCCGCCGTGTGACCCCCTCCGCTCCCCGGCTTTCCACCCCCGCTTCACTCCTAACCCCGGTTACAGAAGGGCAGCGACGTGTCTGAAAGCGCGACCGAGACCCAGTTCCTCGGCCTCACCGACGAACAGATCGAGTTCTTCCAGGAGAACGGCTTCGTCGGTCCGTTCGACCTCTACCCTGAGGACGAGGCTCCACTGCTCTGGAACCAGGCCATGATCGAGATGGTCACCTCGCAGAACAAGCCGCACGACTCGACGGTCATCAACTACGACCGCCACCTGGACTGCAACACGCTGTCCGAGCACATCAGCCGGCCCGAGATCGTGCACAAGCTGCGCAGCCTCATCGGTGACGACATCCTGTGCTGGAAGTCCAACATCTTCAAGAAGGCGCCGGGCGATGCCGGCACCGGCTGGCACCAGGTCGAGACGTTCGTGGTGGGCGAGACCACCACGAACGCGACCCCCTCCCTGAAGTACACGGAGAAGGGCGAGATGTACACCCAGGAACTCACCGTGTGGACCGCGTTCTCCCCGGCCGGCAAGGAGAACGGCTGCCTGCGCTACATCCCCGGCAGCCACAAGAAGTGGTACTACGACGAGTCCAAGCCGCTCACCTACGACGTGGAGAGCAAGTCCCACGACTTCTTCGGCTACGACTACTCCGAGCTCCAGCTCGACAAGGACTGGAACCCGGACCAGGAAGAAGTCTTCGAGATGGAGATGAAGCCCGGCCAGTTCGTCATCTTCCTGGCCAAGTGCATTCACGGCTCCCTGCCCAACGTCAGCGATACCACCCGCCTCGGCTACGCCTCGCGCTATGTGGCGCCGTCGGTGAAGGTCTACGAGAACGTCGACAGCCTGAGCGAGTTCGGCGACACGATCAGCCTTGACTACCACGGCAGCGTTCTGGTCTCCGGCGAGGACAAGTACGGCCACAACCGGATCCACGACAAGAACCTGAACGGCGTCCCCTTCAAGAAGGTCGAGACCGATGAGCGCTGACGACTACCGCACCAAGTTCGCGGACTTCCTGCAGACCCAGCCCATGACGCAGGGCATCACCCGCGAGGACGTCGACCGGGCCACCACCCGGGAGGAGCTGGGCATCAGCTCCCTGAACATCATTCTCGTCCTCGTGAACTACATCAAGGAGAAGGCGAACGACAGCGTCCAGCTCCGGCCCGAGTGGGTGTCCAGGCTGGGTGACGTCGAGGGCATCGTCTCCGTCATCCGCGAGATAGACGAGAGCGCACTCGCCGCGGCGAAGTGAGGCTCGTGGCACCGCGCTCCCCGACCCGGCGGCCCCTCGGCCGCCGGGTCGGGCCGACGGAAACGGGAGACAGTGACTGACCACCAACACATCGGCATCGGCTCCTTCGCGTGCACCTTCGGTGCGGTGGAACGCAAGCCGCAGGACATACCGGAGTTCGACCGGCTGTGGCGGGAGCAGTCGCCGGACGCCGAGTTCGCCGCCATGGGCTGCCGGACCTTCCGCAGGTTCTCCGGCCCCGTCGAGGACTACGTGATCGAGACGGTGCGCACCACCCTGCGGGACGGCGCCGTCCGACCCGCGGACGTCGACCGTATCGTCTTCGCCACCAGCGACGCCCGGCTCGCTTCGCTGCGGCCCGACTTCGCCGCCCATGTGCTCGGCTCCCTCGGCCTGGTCCACTGCGTACCGGTGATGCTCTCCTTCCAGCAGTGCTGCAGCTCGCTCGCCGCGCTGCGGCATGCCCGGGACCTGCTGGCCGAGGACGGCGTGCGCACCATCGTCCTCGTCTCGCTCGACTTCACGCCCGACGACGCCGACCGGGTCAGGTCGTTCGCCCTGTTCAGCGACGCCGTGGCCAGCTGTCTGATCACCCGCGGAGAGGGCCTGGTGCGCCTGCTGTCGGCCGCCGTCGGCGTCGACCACGCGGGCCTGCTCGGCCGGGACTCGTTCCTGTCGCGGCAGCAGGTGGCGCAGACCTCCCTCGCCGCCGCCCTGGGGGCGCGTGACGTCACCGCCTCCGACGTCACGAAGGTCTTCCCGACCAACCTCTACCGGCCGGTGGCGCTGTTCAACGCCACCATTGCCGGGATCGGCCGGGATCAGCTGCACTTCACCGGGCCGATGGAGAACTATGGCCACTGCGGCAACTCCGACTGGATGATCAACCTGGCCGACTACCACGACCAGGTCGGGATCCGCCCGGACGAGACGTACCTGGCCCTGGCCTCGGCCCCCGGCTTCTTCGCCTGCGGACTGCTCGCAGGGGCCTGAACCCGCCGGACGAACCAGCAGACGAACACAGCAAAGGTGAGACGCATGAAGATCTCAGTGGACGACCTCTCCGGACGCGACATCGCCGAGTTCCTCGAAGCGCATGTCCAGGAGATGCGGGCCATCACGCCGCTGGAGAGCAAGCACGCCCTCGACCTCGACGGACTGCGGGTGCCCGAAGTCACCTTCTGGACCGCCTACGACGGCGACACCCTGGTCGGCTGCGGTGCCGTCAAGCGCATCGACGAGGGCCACGCCGAGATCAAGTCGATGCGCACCGAACCCACCCGCAAGCGCACCGGCGTGGCCTCGAAGCTGCTGGCCCACATCATCTCCGAGGCCCGCGGCATGGGGTACCGCCGGCTCAGCCTGGAGACCGGCGCGACCGAGTTCTTCGCCCCCGCCCGCGCGCTCTACGAGAAGTTCGACTTCACCTACTGCGCTCCCTTTGCGGATTACCAGGAAGACCCCAACAGCGCGTTCATGACGCGCCTTCTCTAGCGCCCAACCCGAAGGGGACGGTTGATGAAAGACATTCCCTACCCCTACGACAGAACGCTGTACAGCCGGCTGTTCCTGAACTGCTACGAGCGTGAATCCCTGGTGATGCTCGCCGAACGCGGGCACCCTGTCCATCAGTTGCTCTTTCGCTGCCTGGTCAGCACGGACGAGATCCTGCGGCAGGTCGTCAGAGAACAGCGCCCCAAGTACGACTTCGAGAGCGGAATTCTCGACCCCGACGACCTCGCGCGCATCGGCATCGTCAAGGAGGAGGCGGAGTTCGACTCCTACGCCGACGCCCGCGGCCTGCTCCTCGACGTCGTCGCCCAGGAGGGCTACGCCATCCTCGTCGGCGACGTCTTCTACTGGCCGCACTGCCCCGAGTACCGCACCAAGCACCTGGTCCACTCGATCGTGCTCACCGGGTACGACACGGACACGGGCCAGTGGCACGTCGTGGACGACAACCCGGCGAGCCTGCTGTGCTCGTACACCTACCCCGAGGACGTGATCGCGGCCGCCTTCGACAACAACGAACTGCGCCGCGTCCGGTACTACACGACCAAGGACCTCGACCCGGCGCAGGCCGAGGAGGGCACCCGCGAGGCCTTCGCCGCCCTCCTCGACCGGTACCAGGACAGCCACGCGCTGCTGGCCAGGGTGGCGGACCTCATCTCCTGCCGCTGGATCGCGCCGGAGCGCGTCATCGCCTCCCTGCACGGCGCGTTCTCCCTCTACCAGGGCTCACGCATCGGCCTCAGGGAGTACATGCGGCACGCGGCCGGAGACACGGCCGTGGACGAGCTCCTCGACCGGATCGTGCGGGGCGGCGCCGAGGTGCTGAACCAGCTGCTCCTCGCCCAGGTGACGGGCACCGTCGACGCCCGATGGACCGCCGAGGCCTGCCTCGGGCTCCGGCAGGCCGAGCTGGAGTTGCTGTCCCGGCTGCGGGCCGTCGCGGGGGCAGCCGGGGCCGGGGGCCGGACATGACGGAGTTCCAGACAGCGGTGCTCCTCGCCGACATCGCCCTGATCATCACGGTGGGCCGGGCCGCTGGGTGGGTCGCCCGCCGGCTCGGCCAGCCGTCGGTCATCGGGGAGATCGCGGTCGGAGTGCTGCTGGGCCCGACCCTCCTGCACGGAGCGGTGGCGGACACGCTGTTCCCGACGGAGATACGGCCGTACCTCGGCGCCGTGGCCAACCTCGGCCTGGTGCTGTTCATGTTCGTCATCGGCCTGGAGTTCGACTTCGCCCGACTGCGCGGCTCAGGCCGGCTCACCGGGGTCACCGTCATCGGCTCGACCCTGGTGCCCTTCGCGCTCGGCATCCTGCTCGGGATGTACCTCCTGCGCTCCTACGCCCCCGCCGACCGCTTCGCCTTCGTCCTGTTCACCGGGGTCGCGGTGTCGGTGACGGCCTTCCCGGTCCTCGCCCGCATCCTCGCCGACCGCGGCATGAACGGCACCTGGCTGGGCGCCGTCGCCCTGTCCGCGGCGGCGTTCTGCGACCTTGCCGCGTGGACGACGCTGGCCGGCCTCCAGGCGCTGGCCGGCGCGAGCGGAGCGTACCCCTGGAAGGTGCTGCTGGTCGTCCCGTACGCCCTCGTGCTCGCTTTCGGCGTACGACCCCTGCTGGCCCGGTTCCTGACCCGGCGGGGGGCCGACGAGCCGCTGTCGGCCGGTGACGTCACCGTCGTCGCCGCCGCGGCCCTGGGCTCGGCGGCCGTGACCCAGCTGCTCGGACTGCACTTCGTGATCGGCGCGTTCCTCTTCGGACTCGTCATGCCCCGGCTGCACCAGGCCGCCCACGAGGGCCTGCTGCGGCGCACGGAGCACTCGACCGCGCTGCTGCTGCCGGTCTACTTCATCGTCGCGGGCCTGAAGGTGGACCTGTCCGGCATCGGCACTGACGGCCTCGTCCAGCTCGGCTGGATCACGGTCGTGGCCGTCACGGGCAAGTTCGCCGGCACCTGGCTCGGCGCCCGCTCCCAAGGGCTCCCGGCCCGCGGCTCCGCGGTCCTGGCCAGCCTGATGAACACCCGCGGGCTCACCGAACTCGTCGCGCTCGGCGTCGGCCTGGAGGCGGGGCTCCTCGACGAGCGGCTCTACTCGCTGTTCGTCGTCATGGCCGTCGTCACAACCGTCATGACCGGCCCGCTGCTCGGCCGGCTCATGGGGCGCGGCGACGACAGCCCGACGCTGCTGGATCCGGACCTCGTCGGGCGACCCCGGGCGCGCGCGGTGGCCGGCCCGCTCCGGTGATCCCGGCACGGCCCGCGCTGCTCGCCGGGCTGCTGCCCCCGCAGGCCGGGCTCGCCGAGGTCTTCGAGGACCCCCGGTCGTCGACCTCTTCCCCGAGGAGCGCGCGCTCGTCGCCCTGTCCACGTCCGACGAACGCCGGCGCGAGTTCGCCACGGTCCGGATGTGCGCGCGCACCGCGCCGGCCCGTCTCTGGGTGGCCCCGGTGCCGGTCGTGCCCCGCGGGGGAGTCGAGGCCTGGGCGCGGCACGCCCCGTCCTGGCCCGACGGCATCGTCGGCGGCATGACCCACTGCCGGGCTACCGCGCCGCCGCCGTGGTCCGGGACGACGTCCTCGCCTCCCTCGGCATCGACGGCGAACCGCACACGCCCGCTGCCCCGCCCGGGTGATCGGCGGGGTGGCGCTGCCCGGGTGATCGGCGCCACCTGGCCCGGCCGGCCCGCAGCCGCCCCCAAGTGGCCTGGGAACGCGTCCTGTTCAGCGCCAAGGAGGGCGTCTGCAAGGCATGGTTCCCCCTGGCGGGGCGACGGCTCGGCTTCCCGGACTGCGCCGTCGCGCCCGACGCGGACAGCGGCACGTTCGCCGCCGCGCTGCGCGTGCCCGGCCCCGTGGTGGCCGGCGCCCGCGTGGACCGGTTCACCGGACGCCGGCGGGTCCTGGAAGGGCAGGGCCACGGGCTGGTGGGGACGGCCGTCGCCGTACGCGGGCATGTCTGATTTGTCTCCGTGGGCATCAAGTTGCCAGGCAACTTGATGCCCACGGCGGGAAGATCTACGGCGGCGCTTCTTCTGGCACAGTCGTTCCCGGCGCCGAATTCGGGCGGGAAGAGAATCCCGAATTTCTTCGCACACCGCCGTTCCCGTTGATCGTCGTACCGCCCACCGTCTCAACACCCAGCGTTTTCCGCACTGTTTGAAGAATTCTTCGTACCCTGGAGGGGAACTCAATGAGTGGCGTCGTGGGCTGGATCGACTTCCGGCGCGATCTGGGCGATCAGCACGGCTTGCTGCATTCGATGACGGAGACGATGCGGCACAGAGGCCCCGACACCCAGGACGTCTGGATCGGCGAGCACGCCGCCATCGGCCACCGCGGCCTGGCCACGGGACGCCCTGACGACGCACGGCCCGCGAGCGCGGGCATCAGCGGCGACACCGTGTACGCGGCGCACACCGGCGAGGTCTACAACGGTGACGAGCTGCGCCGCGACATCGAGGCGGCCGGCGGCGCCCTGCGCGACGGCTCCACCGCCGAGGCCCTCCTGCAGGCCTACTTCCTGTGGGGCACCGACTTCGTCGACCGGGTCAACGGCGCCTTCGCCTTCGCGATCTGGGACGGCCGCACCCGGCGCCTGCACCTCGGCCGCGACCGGATCGGCGTCAAGCCCCTGTACTACCACCCGTACGACGGCGGCATCCTCTTCGCCTCCGAGCCCAAGGGCATCATCGCCAACCCCCTCTTCCGGCCGCGCCTGGAGCTCTCGGCGCTGCCCGTCGTCCTCCAGCCGCGCCTGGCCCAGCCGGGCGAGACCCCGCTGAAGGACCTCTACGAGGTGGAGCCGGCCCATGTGCTGACGTACACCGAGTCGGGGCTGACCCGGCGGCGCTACTGGCAGCTCGTCAGCGAGCCGCACCACGACTCCTTCGAGGAGAGCGCCCGCCGGGTGCGCGAACTCCTCGACGACACCGTGCGCCGGCAGCTCACCACCGGTGTCCCGCTCGGCGCGATGCTCTCCGGCGGCGTCGACTCCACCTCTGTCGCCGCCCTCGCCGCGAGCGCCCTGCGCAAGGAGGACCCGGCCCACGAACTGGCCACCTTCTGCGTGCGGTTCGAGAGCGACCCGGCGCACTTCGTGGCCACCGAGCTGCGCCCGGACATCGACGCCCCCTATGCCGCCGAGGCCGCCGAGTTCATCGGCACCCGGCACACCACGCTCACCGCGTCCGTGCAGGACCTGCTGGACGTCATCCCCGCCACCCGGCGCGCCCGCGACCTTCCCGGCTGGGGCCAGTTCGACGCCTCGATGTACCTGATCTTCCAGCAGATCCGGAACAACTGCCCCGTCGCGCTGACCGGCGAGGCCGCCGACGAGGTGTTCGGCGGCTACCCGTACTTCTTCAAGCCGGAGGTCCTGGCCGCCGACCGCTTCCCCTGGCTCTTCGACGGCCCGAAGCTGTCCCGCTACCTCGTCCCCGACCTGCTCGCCGCGGTGAACCCGGAGGAGGACGAACGCGCCCGTTACGCCGAGGTGCTGGCGCGGGTGCCCCGGCTCGCGGGCGAGAGCGCCGAGGACGCCCGGATCCGCGAGATCTTCTTCCTGGGTCTGTCCGGCCCGCTCTCGGTGATCCTGGACCGCAAGGAACGCATGAGCATGGCGCACGGACTCGACGTCCGGGTCCCCTTCTGCGACCACCGCCTCCTCCAGTACGTGTGGAACGTGCCCTGGGAGCTGAAGTCGCGGGGCGGAGTGAAGGGACTGCTGAAGGCGGCCATGGCGGACATCCTGCCGCCGAGCACCCTCAACCGCAGGAAGAGTGCCTATCCGCACGTGCAGAACCCCGACTACGACCGGACCCTGGTCCGCGAGGCGACCTGGATCGTCAACGACGAGGCCTCGCCGCTGAAGCCGCTGTTCGACACCGACCGGACGAACGGGCTGATCCGGCAGATCTCCGCGGGCGCCGTCCACGGCGAGCTGCCCGGCGGCTCCAACCAGGCCGCCCTGCTGATCCAGCTCGTCGAGATGCGGCACTGGATGGACGAGTACCAGGTCGCTCTCCCCTGACCCAGGCGCCGCCGACGTACCGACTGAAAACCCCAGGGAGTACCCCTTCATGCTTGAACTGGTCCCCATCACCGGCGACATCGGCACGGAGGTCCGCGGTGTCGACGTCACCCGGCCGCTGTCCGACCGTGACTTCGACCGGATCTACCAGGCCTGGATCGACACGACCGTCCTGCTGATCCGCGGCCAGGACATGACCCCGGTCCAGCACATCGAGTTCACCCGGCGCTTCGGCGAGGTCTTCGCCTACACCCGCTCGCAGTTCAACGATGCCGAGCACCCCGAGATCCTCATCCTGTCCAACCTCGCCAAGGACGGGAAGCCGATCGGCTCGGCCTACAGCGGCCGCGTCTGGCACAGCGACGGCGCCTATCTGACCGACCCGCCGGTGGGCTCGATGCTGTACGCCCGCGAGATACCGCCGACGGGCGGCGACACCTGGTACGGCAACATGTTCGCCGCGTACGACGCGCTGCCGCAGGCGGTCAAGGAGCGCATCGAGGACCTCAAGGTCGTCATCAGCCGCGTCCAGTCACGGCCGTACAACTACCCCGACCGGCCGGCGCCCACGGAGAAGGAGCGCGCCGAGTGGGCCGACGTGGCGCATCCGCTGGTGCGCGTCCACGAGGAGAACGGCCGCAAGGCGCTCTACGCGGGCGGCAACGTGCCCTGGCGCATCGAGGGCCTGTCCGAGGACGAGAGCGCGCCGCTGATCACCTTCCTCCAGGAGTTCGCGATCCAGCCGCGATTCACGTACCGCCACCAGTGGCAGATCGGCGACATCGTCCTGTGGGACAACCGCAGCGCGATGCACCGGGCAACGCCTTACGACCACGTCAACCACCGCCGGCTGCTGCACCGGACGACGATCACGGGCCGCCGCCCGGCCGCCGCGGCGGCCGAGGCCGCGTGAGGGGGCGGGCACCGGTGCGATACGACTACATCATCGTCGGCGCGGGTGCGGCCGGCTGTGTGCTGGCCGGCCGGCTGACCGAGGACCCGTCGATCCGTGTGCTGCTGCTGGAGTCGGGCAGCGAACGGCGCAGCCCGCTGCTCACCGTTCCCGCCGCGGAGACGGTGCTGATGGGGAACCCGAAGTACGACTGGTGCTTCGAGACCGACGCCGACCCCACCCTCGACGGCCGCAGCGTGAACATCCCCCGCGGCCGCCTCCTCGGCGGCTCCAACCAGATCAACGGCATGATCTTCGTCCGCGGCCAGCGCGAGGACTACGACGACTGGGAGCGCCTGGGCAACCCGGGCTGGTCCTGGGAGGGTGTGCTGCCGTACTTCCGCAGCATGGAGCGCGTCGCCGGCATCGAGGGCGCGAACCGCGGCCGCGCCGGGCAGATCGCCGTCGGACTTCCGCGCGACCGCGACGAGCTCACGGACGCCTTCCTCGCCGCCGCCGTCAAGGCCGGCTACCCCGAGAACCCGGACTACAACTCCGGCGACCAGGAGGGCTTCGGCTACTACCAGGTCAACCACGAGGGCGGCCGCCGCTCCTCCGCCGCCGGCACCTACCTCAAGGCGGCCCGGCGCCGCCCGAACCTCACCCTGGTCACCGAGGCGCACGTCACCGGCCTGCGCTTCGACGGCAAGCGCTGCGTCGGCGTCGATTACCGGCGCGGCGACACCGACCAAAGCGCCGACTGCGCCCACGAGGTGATCGTCAGCGCCGGAGCCGTGCAGTCCCCGCAGCTGCTGGAGCTCTCCGGCATCGGCTCGGCGGACCTCCTCGGCGAGGTCGGCGTGCCGGTGGTGCATCATCTGCCCGGCGTCGGTGAGAACTTCCGCGACCACTTCGCCGCCCGGCTGCGCTGGCGGGTCCGGCGCCCGATCACCTTCAACGAGCGCTCCCGCGGCCTCGGCCTGGTCCGCGAGATCGGCCGCTACGCCCGCGAACGGCGCGGCCTGCTGAGCCTGCCGATCGCCCTCGGCCACGGCTTCGTCCGCTCCGACGCCTCCCTGACCCGCCCCGACATCCAGTTCCACTTCGCCCCCGCGAGCTACGGTGGCGGCCGCAGCCGGCGCCTCGACACGGCCCCCGGCATGACCCTGGGCGTCTATCCGCTGCGCCCGGAGTCCAAGGGCTCCATCCACATCCGCTCCCGGCAGCCGCTGACCCCGCCGTCGATCCGCACCCGCTTCCTGGAGTCGGAGGCCGACCGCGCCACGCTGCTCGCGGGCATGCGCATCGGCCGACGCATCGTCGAGGAACCGAGCCTGGACGCGTACCGCGCGTTCGAGCTGACGCCCGGCAGCGAGGTCCGCTCCGACGACGAACTGCTCGCCTACGCACGGCAGCACGGGGACACCTCGTACCACCCGGTGGGCACCTGCCGCATGGGCGACGACCCGATGGCGGTGGTCGACGAGCGGCTGCGCGTGCACGGCGTGCAGGGTCTGCGCGTCATCGACGCCTCCGTCATGCCGGCCATGGTCTCGGGCAACACGAACGCCGCGAGCATGATGATCGGTGAGAAGGGCGCCGCCCTCGTCCTGGCCGACCACAAGGACCGGACCCGCGCGTAGCCGCCGTTCCCGGGACCGTACACCGGCCGTACGCCGATTCCCCGCGGAGCTTCTTCACCAGCATTCGATTCCAGAACGGGAACTCCCATGCCTGAAAACCTCACGGCGGACCGTTTCGACCACCCGTCCAACCTCGCCAGGGCCGGCTCGTACCGCACCCACCGCAGCGCCTTCTGGCCGCCCGCGGGCGCCTACGCGCTGGGCTGCCTGGACCTCGCCGGAGCCACCCCCGCCCTCGGCGACGGGTTCCGCCGGGCCCTCGCGGACCTCAAGGCCGCCGTGGAGGCCGAGTGGCGGCGGGTGAAGGAGATCGGCGTACCCGCCCGCCGCCGCTTCAACGACCCGATGGCGATCGCCGAGGCGGTGCGCGACGTCGCCAAGCACCTGCCGGGCGAGGCCGACCGCAGGGCCGCCGAACTGCGCGCCAGCGCCGTCCAGGACGGCTACGACGACGACATCCTGCGCGAACTCGCCGCGCTGGAGGAGGACTTCACGGTCGTCGCCGGCCAGATCTCCACCTGGTACGGCAAGGAGGTCCGCGGCCTGCCCACCGCCTTCGGCTGCCGCGCCGACGACGAGCGCCAGCGCCTGGTCACCGAGGCCCTCGCCGACCGCGACGAGGTGGCCGCCCACCTGCGCGGGCTCCACGCCGACCTGCGCCTGGGCGACCTGCCGGCCTTCGGCGCCGCCGAGCTGTTCTTCATGGCGGGCGAGGGCAACCTCCACCCCAAGCACATCGCCTACTTCCTCCCCGAGGACGAGGGGGTGAAGTACTCGCCGTTCAAGAAGACGTACTACTTCGCCAACACGCACCGCGCCCTGCTCGACACCGTCTCCGCGCCCCTCGCGCGGCGGTTCCTGGAGATCGGCGTGGAGTTCGACCCGGCCGACCCGCGCTTCGCCGCCATCCCCACCCTGGGGGTCCTCAGCCACGAACTCGGCCACTTCGTACACCGGCCCGCCACCGACTACAAGGAGCTCAACGCGGCCGACCGCTGGGCCTCGGTGGTCCTCCAGGAGGTCGCCGCCGATGTCTTCGGCATCCTGATCCTCGCCGACGTCTGGGCTCCCCGCCTCGGTATCGACCCCGCGGACTGCGTCGCGTACTACCTCGCGGAGTGCCTGCGCTACACCGACCGCGGCCTCGGTCACTTCCCCGACAGCGACGGCATGTTCCTCCAGCTGTCCTACTTCGTCCAGCTCGGCGCCCTCGACCTCACCGGCACCCCGCGGCTGACGGGGGAGCCGGAGGTCGTCCTCGCGGGTCTGCGCTCGCTGGCCCGCGTCCTGGCCGACACCCTCCTCGCCACCGACGCCGGCCGGGCCGTCCGCCTCTGCCGGAACTACGGCCCGGCCACGGCCGCCCCGCTCGCGGCGCTGGTCGAGCGGCTTCGTCCGGAGCCCTTCCGGTCCGTCGAGTACACGCAAGAGCACCTCCACACCACCGCCACCTCCGACTCCTGAAAGCAGGACATGATGATCACTGAGGCGAACCAGGACCTTGCCCAGGTGCGTGACTACTACACGGCGCAGCGCTCCACCGGCAGCGAAGCGGAGAGCATCTACGCCATCTGGGAGAGGGGCGGCGCGTTCAACGACTCGGTCACGCCGTCGACGTACGTGCCCGAATACCGCTCGCACATGGCGCTCAAACTGCTCTCGCTGACCGGGGACGGGGCGTCCGTCTTCTCCCTGGGCTGCGGCAACGCCGCCGTCGAGGGCGTCGTCGTCGGCCTCGGCCGCACGGTCCGCGGCATCGACTTCAACGAGGAGGCCGTGGAACTGGCCCGGCAGAAGGGTGTCGACGCCTTCACCGCCGACTACTACACCCTGCGGCCCGCCGACGTCGCCGATGCCGACATCATCTACGCGGACGGCTTCCTCGGCCACCTCTTCGACGCCGAGCGGGAGACCGGGCCCGCCCTGGACAAACTGGCCTCCCTCGGCCTGAAGTCCGGCGCCTACCTGGTCTTCTCCAACGACGCCCCGCAGGACCAGGAGGCGCCCTACGCCCCGCACCAGCGGGTCGCGGACTTCTGGTACCTGTCCAAGGACTACCTCGCCGAACGCCTGGCGGCCCGCGGCTATCGGACGGTGGAGAGCTACTACTTCCCCTACCTGCGCCCGGTCAGCGGCATGCGCAACCGCACGATCTGCATCGCGCGCGTTCCGTAAAGGGGGAGCCGTGCCCATCGCAGACGCCTTCTCCGCCCGCCTCAGGCCCCTGCTCAAGGACCTGACGGCCGCCTACGGAACGCCCTTCCACATCTACGACGCCGCCGGCATCGTCGACACCTACCGCGCCATGACGGACGCCTTCCAGGGCGAGCCGTACCGCCAGTACTTCGCCGTCAAGGCGCTGCCCAACCCGCACATCCTGTCCCTGCTGCTCGCCGAGGGCAGCGGCCTGGACTGCGCCTCCCCGGTGGAGCTGGAGCTGGCGGCCAGCCTCGGCGCCGGGCCCGGCGACACCGTCTTCACCTCCAACAACACGGCCCGCACGGAATTCGAACTCGCCCTGAAGAACGGCGCGTTGATCACCTTCGACGACCGGACGGCCCTGGACAAGGCCGACCCGCTGCCCGACACGGTCGCCTTCCGCGTCTCCCCGCACGGACTGTCGGCCGGCTCCCGCCTCATGGGCGACGCGCGGGCCACGAAGTTCGGGGTGCCCGCCGGCCAACTGGCCGACGCCTACCGCGAGGCGAAGGCGCGCGGCGCCCGCCGGTTCGGCATCCACGGCATGATCTGCGCCAACGAACTCGACGTGGACCGCGCCGCACGCGCCGCGACGGACGTCATCGAACTCGGCGCGCGCGTCGCCGCCGAGGCCGGCATCGAGCTCGACTACGTCAACGTGGGCGGCGGCCTGGGCATCCCGTACCGCCCCGAGGACCGCCCGTTCGACTTCCGCCGCTACGCCGACGCGATCCTCGCCGCCCGCCGCCGCTGCTTCCCCCGCTCCGCGCCCCGCATCCTCATGGAGTGCGGCCGCTATGTCACCGGCCCGCACGGCGTCCTGGTGACCACCGTCATCAACCGGTGCAGCAAGGGCCGGGAGATCGTCGGCGTGGACGCCTCGATGTCCGCGCTGCTGCGCCCCGGCTTCTACGGCGCCTACCACCACATCACCCTGCCCTTCGCGCAGGACCGCACGGAGGCGCCGTACGACGTCGTCGGCTCTCTGTGCGAGAACATGGACAAGTTCGCGATCGACAGGCCGCTGCCCGACCCGCGCGAGGGGGACGTCCTCCTCGTCCACGACACCGGCGCGCACGGCCACGCGATGGGCTTCACCTACAACGGCCGTCTGAGGCCCGCCGAGCTCCTGCTCACCCGCGACGGCGACGTCGTCGAGATCCGCCGCGCCGAGACCTACGACGACTACGTCACCACCGTTCCCGCCCGGCCCGGGGCCGTCCTTCCCCTCGCACCGCACGCACGACAGGAGTGTGCCCCATGTACTCCCGACCGCTGATCGAGGACGCCTTCGAGCGCCGGGCCGAGCTGACCGAGACCGAACTCGCCCGGCTCGCCCCGCACATCGAGGCCGGCCTCGACGCCCTGGACCGCGGCGAACTGCGCGCCGCGAACCCCGTGGACGGCACCTGGGCCGCCGACCCCTTCGTCAAGAAGCTGATCCTGCTCTCCTTCCCGCTCGGGACGAACGCCGTCGCCGACGCGGGCCCGGGCCGGCCCAAGAGCTACGACAAGATCCCGCTGAAGTTCGAGCACTGGCAGGAGGCGGACTTCGAGAAGGCCGGGATCCGCGTGGTGCCGGGCGCGGTCGTGCGGCGCGGCGCCCACATCGCCCCGGGCGCCGTCCTCATGCCGTCCTTCGTCAACATCGGCGCCTACGTCGGCGCCGGGACGATGATCGACACCTGGGCGACGGTCGGCTCCTGCGCCCAGGTGGGGGACCGCTGCCACATCTCCGGCGGCGCGGGCCTCGGCGGCGTCCTCGAACCGATCGGCGACAGCCCCGTCGTCATCGAGGACGACGTCTTCGTCGGCGCCCGCAGCGAGATCGCCGAGGGCGTGCGGGTGCGGCGCGGAGCCGTCATCGGCATGGGCGTCTACCTGGGCGCCTCCACACCGATCGTGGACCGAGCGACCGGCGAGGTGACCCGCGGCGAGGTCCCCGAGAACGCCGTCGTCGTCCCCGGCACCCGCACCGACCCGCGCCGCCCCGAACTGTCCACGTACGCCGCGGTCATCATGAAGTACGCCGACGAGCGCACCCGCGGCAGGACGGCACTGAACGACCTGGTGCGGGACTGACCCATGGACCACGTCGCCAGCGCGTTCGCCCGGCTGCGCGCACTCCAGCAGGGCATCCCCGCCCCGGCCGGACTCGCCCCCGTCCAGCTCCACCTCGGCGAGTCCCGGCTGGGCACGGGCGGCGTCGACACCGCGCTCCTCGCCGACCCCGACGGCTGGACCCGCTACCCGCGCCTCGGCGGCACCTCCGAACTGCGCACCGCGTACACCGGCTGGCTGCGCCGCCGGTTCGGTGTGGGGCGGCTCCTCGACCGCTCCACCGTCGCGGTCGAGCCCACGCCGGGCACCAAGCAGGCCCTGGCCGTGGCGGTCGCGCGCGCGGTGGAGCGGGTACGGCGGGCGGGCGGCGAGGCCGCGGTCGTCATGCCGAACCCGTTCTACCCGACGTACCACGCCGCCGCCGTGGCCTCAGGAGCACGACCGGTGTTCTACGACCCCTGCGGCGGGAGCCCCGCGCTGGAGGACGCCGTCGCGGCGGCGGGCGCCCGGGTTGCCGCCGTCATCGTCTGCGACCCGGGCAATCCGCGCGGCGAACTCCTCTCCACGGAGTTCCTGCGCGCGGCCACCCGCGCCGCCGGCGCCGCGGACGCCCTGCTCCTCGTCGACGAGTGCTACACCGACCTGGCGCTGTCCCGTCCACCGGCCGGCTACCTCTCGCTGGTGGAGCGAGGGGTGGCAGCACCGGGCCGGTTCCTCGTCCTGCACACCCTGTCAAAGCGGTCCGGCGCGCCGGGACTGCGCAGCGGCTTCGCCGCCGGCGACGCCGAGACCGTGGCCGACTACGCCCGGTACAACCGGGTGTGCGGCGTCTCGACCCCGCTGCCGGTCTGCGCCGCCGCCGCGCGGCTGTGGGACGACGACACCCATGTGGAGCGGGCCCGCCGGGAACTGGCCGCCAACTGGGCCCTCGCCGACGCAATCCTGGCCGCCGTCCCCGGATACCGCCGGGCCGACGCCGGGTTCTTCCTCTGGCTGCCGGTCGACGACGACGAGGCCGCCGCCCGGCACCTCTGGCGCGACCAGGCGCTGTCCGTCATGCCCGGCCGCTACCTGGCGGCCGACGGGCCCGACGGCGTCAACCCCGGCGCCGGACACCTCCGTATCGCCCTCGTCCACGACGAGCCGCTGATGCGCGAGGCACTGCTCCGCCTGTGCGCGAGCCTGACCCGAACCGACCTTCTTCTCTGCGAGGACGTCTCCGCATGACGCTGACGCGACCCGACGACAAGCCGCTGCTGCTGGTCATCACCAGCGGGCTCCGGCGGTACCGCGAATACCTCCTGCGCTCGATCGCCGGCCGCTACCGCGTCCACCTCATCGACGCGGCCGAGCCCACCTGGGAGCTGCCCCACCTCTCCGGCCACACGGTCGTCCCCGACACCGGTGCCCGGTCGGTGCTGGAGGCGGCCCGCGAGATCGCCGCCGGGCAGCCGGTGGCCGGCGTCATGAGCTGGCACGAGGAGCACATCGTGCAGGCGGCCCTGGTCGCCGAGGAACTCGGCCTGCCCGGCACCCCGCCCGACGCGGTCCGGCGCTGCCGGGACAAGTACGCCACCCGCACCGCGCTCGCCGAAGCGGGCCTGCCCCAGCCGGAGTTCGCCCTGGCCGGCAGCCTCGACGAGGCGCTCGCCGCGGCCGACAAGCTCGGCTGGCCCGTGGTGCTCAAGCCGCGTGCCGCCGGCGGCAGCCAGGGCGTCGTCCTGGTCCACGACGCGGCCGAACTGGCCGACCAGTTCGACGCCACCCGCGACGTCCACGTCCCGCACAACCCCGACTTCGCCGAGCTGGTCCTCGTCGAGGAGTACCTCGACGCCCCCGAGGTCAGCGTCGACTCCGTGGTCCACGAAGGCCGCGTCACACCCGTCTTCGTGGGCCGCAAGGAGGTCGGGTTCCCGCCGTACTTCGAGGAGACCGGCCACCGCGTCAGCGCCGCCGACCCGCTGCTCACCGACCCGGAGCTGCTGCGCGTCCTCACCGGCATCCACCGCGTCCTCGGCGTCACCGACGGCTGGACCCACACCGAGCTCCGGCTGACCCCCGAGGGCCCGAAGCTGATCGAGGTCAACGGGCGGCTCGGCGGCGACCTCATCCCCTACCTCGGCCTGCGCGCCTCCGGTATCGACCCCGGCCTGGCCGCGGCCGACGTGGCCTGCGGCGCGGAGCCGGACACCGCGGCGAGCAGGGCGTCGTACGCCGGGATCCGGTTCTTCTACCCGCCGGCCGACGACACCACGATCGGCGCGCTGGACTTCGACCGCGACGGACTGCCCGCCGCCCTCGACCTGCTGGAGCCGCTGGTCGGTCCGGGAGACGTCGTCTCGCCGCCCCGCAAGGGCCTCATCGACGGCCGTATCGCCCTCGCCACGGCGGTCGCGGACACCGCCGAGGAGTGCGGCGCCGCCCTCGACCACGCCGAGCGGGCGCTCCGGCTGACCGTGAAGGGCGCGTGAGCATGCACATCCTCGTCATGCACCGCGTACCCGACTCCTTCGTGCGCTACGCCGAGAACCTCGACCACACCGCCCACCAGGTCACCTACGTCAGCACCCCCGAGCGGCTCGCCACTCTCCCCGCCGGCGTCCCGGCCCGCCGCATCGAACGCCCCGGCACCGGCGACACGGCGGCCGAGGTCCTTGCCGCCGTCTCCGGCCTGCCCCGGCCCGACCTGGTCGTCGCGCTGTCCGAGTACGACCTGCTGCCCGCCGCCCAGGTCCGCGAGGCACTGGACGTCCCCGGCCCGCGCGTCGCCGACGTGCTGCCCACCCGGGACAAGGTCGTCATGAAGGCCGCCGTCGCCGCGGCGGGCCTGCGCGTGCCGCGCTACGCCCCGCTGGCCCGGGCCCTCGCCTCCGGCGTCGACTGGACCGGCCGCAGCGTCCTCAAGCCGCTCGCGGGCGCCTCCAGCGAGGGCATCACGACCTACCCGACGCCGGACGCCGCCCTCACCGCGGTGCGCGACGGCTCGGTGCGCGTGGACGTCGACGGCTTCGAGATCGAGGAGTTCGTCGAGGGGCCGATCCTGCACATCGACGGAGCCGTCGCGGCGGGCCGCCCGCTCGCCGTCCAGGCCAGCAGGTACCTCGGTACCTGCCTCGGCTACGCCGAGGGCGCGCCCCTCGGCTCCGTGCAGACCGACACCCCGCCCGCGACCGTCGACTTCACCCTCGCCTGCCTGCGCGCGGTCGGCATCACCGACGGCCCCTTCCACCTGGAAGCCATCGAGACGGCGGACGGCCCGGTCTTCCTGGAAGTGGGCGCGCGCGTCGGGGGAGCGGACGTGGCCGACACCTTCGAGCTGGCCACCGGCGTCCACCTGGCCTCCGCCCAACTCCGGCTCCTGGCCGGCGAAACACTCGACGGACCCGCCGCCCCGGCCGCCGGACCGGACGCGCGGTACGGCTGGTTCGTCGTCCCCGGCCACACCCTCGGCTCCGCCTACTGCCGGATCGAGGGCGAGAAGCCCTTCCGAGAGAACCCCGTGGTCCGGCGCTGGGTGCAGCGCGCCCCGCACGAACCCGTCAAGGCCGCCATCACCTACGCGGACGCCGACATCCCCCTCGCGGGCGTCGTCGGCCCCGCCCCCACAGCCGTACTGGAACGGTTCCTCACCGAGCTCTTCGCCTCGGTGACGGTGGAACCCGGAGAGGACCCGCGATGACCCTTCAGCCCCGCCTCGTCGTGGCCGCGCGCACCGTCGACGGCACCTCGGTGGTCGCCGCCGACGGACCCGTCCCGGCCACCACCGTCGGCGCCTGGCCCGGCTCGCGGTTCCATCTCGCCTGGGGCACCGAGGACGGCGGCGCCCGGGTCGGCAACGGCCTGCCCGAGCCCAGGACCCTGCCCTTCTTCCCCGGCACCGGCGGCACCCGCCTGCTCTTCGCCCGCTACGAGCCCGACGCCTCCGTCCCCGCACCGGCCGGCGACCCGGACGAGCTCGCCGCCGAGGTCGAGGAGCGGCTGCCTGGCCTGCTGGAGGTCTTCGAGCCCGGCGACACCGGCATGCACACCACCGACACGCTCGACTACGGCATCTGCCTGGAGGGCGAGCTCCACCTCGAACTCGACGACGGCAAGGAGGTCCTGATCACCCCGGGCACCTGCGTCGTCCAGCTCGGCACCCGCCACACGTGGCACAACCGGGGCACCACCGCGGCCCTCATGTGCTTCGTCGGCATCGGCGCCGAACGCGACCGCTGACCGGCGCTTGCGCAGCTCGGTGAACCGGGATGTCCCGTGTTCCCCGAGTTCGCCGAGAACGGGGATCGACCATTTGTCGCCGATCCGGTCGAGCAGGTCCCGTGACGGGCAGCCTTGCTCGTACGGTCCCACGACGATGTCGCGTCGGCCACAGTCTCGGCAGTCGCCACGGCTCCCACCTCATTTCTTTCATCCGGGTGGCTACCTTACCCAGAAGTGGCTACTTACCAATGGAGAGTTGGCAGGTCAGGGTGATGGCGTGCCGCGAAAGCCGCGGCGGAATGGGGACCTCACATGTCCATCGTCGTCACCGGAGCCACCGGCCAGCTGGGCCGACTCGCCGTCGAGGCGCTGCTGCGGCGTGGAGTGCCGGCCGCGGACATCGTCGCCACGGGTCGGGACACCGCGAGGATCAAGGACCTGGCCGACCGTGGTGTCGTGACGCGCCGGGCGGACTTCGCCGACCCCGCCAGCCTCGCGGCGGCCTTCGCGGGGGCGGAGAAGCTACTGCTGATCTCGGCCTCGATCCCCGTGGACGAGCGCCTGGCCCATCACCGCCGCGCCATCGACGCAGCACTGGCCGCCGAGGTGTCCCTGATCGCGTACACGAGCATGACGCGGGCCGACACGGCCCGAACGATCCTCGCCGAAACCCACCGCGCCACTGAGGAGTACCTGCGCGAACGCGACGCCCCCGCCGTGGTGCTGCGCAACAGCTGGTACCTGGAGAACTACACCGGCCAGCTGCCCCTGGCCCTCCAGCACGGCACCTTCCTCGGAGCGGCCGGCGAGGGCACGGTCAGTGCCGCGACCCGCACCGACTACGCCGAGGCCGCCGCGGTCGTCCTGACCACCGAAGGCCACACCGGCGCCGTCTACGAGCTGGGTGGCGACCAGGCGTTCACCCTGGCCGAACTCGCCGCCACCGCCTCCGCCGCGACCGGCACGCCCATCGCCTACACCGACCTCCCCGCAGGCGCCTTCGCCCAGGCGCTGACCGGCGCCGGCGTGCCCGCCGAACTGGCCCAGATCCTCGCCGACTCCGACCTCGGACTGGGCCGCGGCGAACTGTTCACCGACACCGGCGACCTGCGCCGCCTGATCGGACGGCCCACCACCACCCTCGCCGACGCGATCACCGCCGCCCTGCGCTGACACGGACCCCGCCCGCGAGCACCGAAAACACCACCCCCCCCGTCGACCGACCGGAAGGGCCGCCTGGTGGGCGCAAGGGCAGGTTGGAGAAGGCTCGCGATCAAGGGACCACCGTCAGCACGATCTTGCCCTGGAGGTGGCCCTGCGCGGCTCGCGTGTGTGCGCTGCCCGCCTCGGGCAGCGGGTAGGTGCTGTCCACCCCGACCTGGAGCTTGCCCTCGTCGAACAGGCGCCCGATCTCGGCGAGCTGGGGACCGTTGGAGCGCACCTGAATGTTCGAGACGGTGATGCCCAGACGCGCCGTCTCCTCCGGGTCGTACGGGGCGAAGAACACCGGAAGCATGGTGCCGCCGCGCTTGAGCACGGTCAGGAAGCGTGAGCTGTCCGGGCCGCCGACGGTGTCGATCACCAGGTCGACACCGCTGACCACGTCCGCGGCCCGCGTCCTGGTGTAGTCGATGAACTCATCGGCGCCGAGCCTGCGCAGGAACTGCTCGTGCCGGCCCGACGCCACCGTGATGACGTGTGCCCCCTTCCATTTCGCCAACTGCACCGCGAAGTGGCCCACTCCACCGGCCGCCCCGTTGACCAGCACGGTCATCCCTCGCGTGATCGGCACCGGCTGGTGCACCCGGCCGGTGAAGGGAGACGGCACGTCGTGGCCGAGCTCCACCAGGTACTGCCAGGCCGTAAGCAGCGCCATCGGCGCCCCAGCCGCCTGCACGTGGTCGATACCGGCCGGCTTGGGGGCCAGGTCCGAAGCCGGCGCGGCCACGTACTCGGCGTACGTCCGGCCGTCGAATCCGGGGAACCGCAGCATGCCGAAGACCTCGTCACCGACGGCGAACCCCCGCACGTCCGGAGCGACCGCCTGGACCACGCCCGACATGTCCGTTCCCGGGATCAGGGGGAACTCCAGCGTCGGCCTCATCTCGGCCGGCATCACCTTCATCCCCTCACGCAGGTACCAGTCCGGCGGGTTGACGCCCGCCGCGTGCACCCGGACGAGCACCTCGCCCGGACCGATCTCCGGAACCGGCACCTCGTCGTACCGCAGAACGTCCGGCCCGCCCGCTTCGTGGAACTGGATCGCCTTCATCGCGCCTGTCGCTTTCCTGGGGAAACGTTGTTCCTTCAGTCAAGGCCCAGGACGCCGTGGCCGTCCAAGACCGGTTCGGCAACCCCGTCATTCCGAAACCGCATGACGCGTACGCTGGAAGGGTGAACGATCTCGGAAAGGACCTGGAACTGCGGCTGGTGCGCTACTTCACCGTGGTGGCGGCGCACCAGCACTTCGGCCGGGCCGCCGCCGACCTGCACGTGGCCCAGCCGGCGCTGAGCCGCCAGATCCAACGGCTTGAGAAGTATCTCGGCGCACGACTGCTGGACCGCGTACCCCAGGGCACCCGGCTCACTCCGGCCGGCCAGAGGTTCCTCCCCCGGGCCCAAGCCCTGCTACAGGCCGCCCGCCAGGCCGAGCTGGCCGTGCGTGAACAAGCCGAGACCGAACGAATCGCCATCGGCTACGTCGAAGACCTGGTGATCACCGCCGCCGTACGGGAACTGCGCCGCCGGCACCCGGACGCCGAGATCGCCACCCGCTACCTGAGCTGCCGCGACGTCGAGGCGCTGTCCGACAAGCGCGTCGACGCCCTGATCGCGCGGGCCCCGCTGCCGCTCGCCGCCGACGACGTGTTCACCACCCCGCTGTACGAGGAGCCCCGGATGCTCGTGGTCCCGCGCGGCCATCCCTTGGCCGACCGGGCGTCGGTGACCGCGGACGAACTGGCCGACGAGCAGGCGGCGCCGTGCGCGTTCGAGACCGCGGACTGGACCTCCTACCGGCTTCTCGGGGCCGGCGTGCCGCCGATCGACAGCTACGAGGACAAGCTCGAACTCGTCGCGAGTGGCCGGGCGATCGCCGTGCTGCCGGTCGGTGATCGGCGTAGCTCACTGCGTCCCGACCTCGTCACCGTCCCGATCGAGGGCGCTCCCCCCAGCCAGGTCGTCCTGGTCAGCCGCAAGGGTGACCCGAATCCGATGATCAGGAGTCTCCGGCTGGCTGCCGAGGCCGTCCTGACCGCTCCGGCAGCCTGACCGGGACCAGCCGGTCCGCTCGGCGCCGAACTGCGCCAAGCGGTGTTCACGCGCGCCGTGTCCCGGTCGGCCCGCTCGCTCACCCGCAAGGCCGGATGCCGGTCCGCCGAGCGCGGCGGGCGCACCTCCTGCACCCACTCGCCCAGCACGTCGACCATCCGATCCATCTCCGGGACCAGAAGCATGGTCATCGCTTCGGCGGTCCCTTGGAGTACCTGCACCGGACGGCCACGCTGTCGGCCTGCCCGATCTGTGGCGCCCTCCTATGACGTCCCTGATCCACCAGGTCGACCTTCGAGGACCCGGTCCGCCCGGTGCCGTGGGCGTAGATCGTCCTGATCGCCGCGGCGTCGCACAGCGCGGCGGGCGCGCCCTTGCGGCGCCGCCCGTGAATGCTTCGCCGTCCTGGGGAACGTCTGCTGCGGCACGCCGTGTCCGATGTCCGCGCCGACCAGGACCGGGATGCCGAGGTCGCCGACGGCGTGGTACTCACCCACGGCAACGGTCCACAGCGAATGTCCTGTTGGTCGCCGAAAAACGACGAACTGACGGAACTCGCCGACGGCTGGAGCAGTTTCCAGGGGGACCTCTGGTCGGACGGCGAACGCATCCTGCACCCAGGTCCGGTCCGGCATGACGCGTCAGACCCAAGTCACCGGATCCGCTGGCCCGTTGGCAGCCTCTGCCCGAACGTCGCACCGTGTACGACGCGCAGGGCCGCCCCGTCCACTTCGTGCTGCACCGGCCCACCCATCCCACGGCCACCGCACCCGAGGGCGAACGGCCACCCCTGCTGGTGCAGGTGCACGGCGGCCCGACGAGTTCCACCGGTGTCACCGCCGACCTGGAGTACTCCTTCTTCACCAGTCGCGGCTTCACCGTCGCGGACGTCGACTACGGCGGTTCCACCGGCTACGGCAGGGCCTACCGCGACCGGCTGCGCGGGCAATGGGGCGTGGTGGACGCCGACGACTGCGTCACCGTCGCCCGCGCACTGGCCACCGAGGGTCTGGCCGACCCGGCCCGTACGGCTGTGCGCGGTGGCTCGGCCGGCGGCTGGACCAGCCTGGCCTGTCTGGTCCATACCGACGTCTTCTGCGCGGGCACGGTCCTCTACCCGATCAGTGAACCGGCACGGTGGCGGGCCGAGCAGACCCACGATTTCGAGTCCCGCTACGTGGACACCCTGATCGGCGTCCTCCCGCGGGACCAGGCCCGGTTCGACAAGGTCTCACCCGCCGCGAACGCACACCGCATCACCGTGCCGCTGGTGATGCTCCAGGGCGCGGACGATTTCATCTGCCGCCCGGACCAGGCCACTCGCATCGTCGAGAGTCTCGCAGAACGCGGCGTATGGCACCGCTTCCTGCTCTTCGAAGGCGAGGGACACGGCTTCCGCCGGGCCGACAGCGTCCGCCGCTCCCTGCTGGCCGAGGTCGCCCTGTACCGCGAGGTCCTCGGCGCCCACATCGCCCCCGACGTCCCCCTGGACACCGCCGCCGTCGGTTCGGCGTGAATCGCTGCGGTCCGAAGATCCCGCCGCTGAGGCCCATTCGGAACCCAGGGCCCCCTCGACCGGCTTCTGCCTCCATCGCGACGTTGCACTCGTGGTGTCGTAGGGGCTGACGGGTCGTGGTCGGCTGCGGGATCCCCGGGGCATGCGGTATCCACAGGACGGCGGACTGATGGCCGAACGCCGGTAGTTCCATGAGGAGTCGCACCTCATGCGGGGCATCGGGCGCGACCTCCGGCACCTCCAGTACCGCAGCCACCTCGTCGACGGCTGCCTCGCCGAGACCGGCCTGACCATCAACCCCTGACCTCGCATGGCGACATCACGAGTTCAAACTCAGTAGTACGTACTTCAGGCGGCTGGTGGAGCGCGGCCGGTACGGGCATCGACTCGGTGGCGGGTACGCCGCGAGCGCACCCGAGGCCCTTGCCGCCGTGACCGAAGCCGAGACGATCGTCGTCGAGCGCATAGCACGCACAGGAAACCGGCCGCAACGGACACCTTTCACGTTCCTGAAACGTGATCGCCGAGTTCCCACCGAGAACGCCCTCTACCGTGGGAGCGAAGCCCACCCGGCCACTGTCGTCCGAAGGCGCCGCACAACCCGCCCGCGTACGACAGGAGCCCCGTGCCCCGGCCCGCCGCACCCCTCTGGCTCGCCCATGCCCTGCGCGCCCAGCGCGGTCCCGTGCCCTGGAGCGCGGTGATCCGAGGCGCGCTCGCCGCCGGGCCGCTGCTGCTCGCCGGCGTCGGTACGGGACACACCGCCCCCGGTGTCCTCGCCGCCATCGCCGCGATGCTCGCCGGCGTCAACGACCGGCCCGGCAGCCGCCGGGCCTCCGTCAAGCGGCTCGGGGCGCCCGCGCTCGCGGGGGCGCTCGGGCTGCTCGCGGGGACGTGTGCGGGGCGGGGGCTGGCCGCCGTACCGCTGACCCTGGTGCTCGCCCTGCTCGGGCTGGTCGCCGGGAGCATCAGCGCGGTCGGGGCCGTCGCGTCCGCCGCGGGAACGCAACTGCTCGTCGGCGCCGCGCTCGGCGCCGGGATGCCGGCGGCCGAGAGCGGGTGGCAGCGGGCGCTCGCCTTCCTCGCCGGGGCCGGCTGGCTGCTCGTGCTGCGGCTCGCCCTGCCCACGCCCGGCTCGTTCACCGGGGACTTCCGGTTCGACGGGGAGCGCACGGCGGTCGCCGAGGTGTACGACGCTGTCGCCGCGCTCCTCGACGCCGTGGGCGGGGAACAAGCCACCGCACGGCGGGCCGCGCTCACCGCCGCCCTCGACCATGCCCAGGACGCCCTCGCCGGACCCCGGCTGCGCCGGTACGCCGGCTCCGTCACCGAGCGCCGACTGCTCGCGCGGTTCGCGGCCGCGCTGCCCCTCGCCGAGGCCGCCACCGCCCTGTTCTGGTCGGGGGCGCCGGTCTCGGCGCGGGCCGCGGAAGGGCCCCGGCGGCTCGCCGCCGCCGTCCGCGGCAATACCGGCCCCGGCCCGCTGCCGGCCCCCCACCGGTCGGACGCCGCCCTGCGCGCCCTCGACGAGACCTTGCTGCGCGCGGCCGAGGCCTTCGACCGGGGTGAGGGCGCCGACCGGGGGCTGGTGGGGCGCCGGCGGAGCGCCCGGAAGGCACTGCGCGCCGCGATCGGCACCGGCGGCCGCGAGTACGGGTGGCGGGTCTGCGTCTGCTTCGGGGCCGGCGCCGCCATCGCCCGGGCGCTGCACCACACCCGCTGGTACGGCCAGCACTGGTACTGGCTGCCCGCCACCGCCGCCTTCCTCGTCAAACCCGACCTCGGGCCGCTGGCTTCCCGAGTGCTGTGCCGGGCCGCCGGGACCGTGCTGGGCGCCCTGGCGTTCGCCGGACTGGCCGCGTTGCTGCCCCGGCCCGCCGGCCTGATCGCACTGGTCACGGTGTGCGGGGCGCTTGTTCCCGTCACCACCCGGCACTTCGCCGCGCAGACCGCCGTCGTCACCGTCCTCGTCCTCGCCCTGGTCATGGCCGGCGGCGAGCCGCAGGCCTGCGTCAGCCGGATCGGCGAGACCCTGCTGGCCTGCGCGCTCGTGCTCGTCGTCGGGCATCTGCCGATGCCGGGGGAGCGCGGCGGCAGGGTACGGGCGCGGCTCGCGGCGGCCGCGAGTGCTGCGCATGCTTATCTGGTGCACGTCCTCGGTGAGTACGACGACCGCGCCGAGCGGTGGGCGCTGCGCAGGGAGGCCTACCGCACCCTCGCCGAGGCCCGTACCACCATCGCGCTCGCCGCCGCCGAACTGCCCGCCCTCGCCCGGCACACCGCGGGCACGGACGCCGTCGCGGATCTCCTGGAACGACTTGTCGACACCACCACGGCCTGCGCCGTCCACCTCGACGACACGGGCCGGCTCACACCCCGGCATGTCAGACAACTGCGGTATGCCCTGGACGAGCTGGGGCTCCGGGAGAGCGAGGTGCCGTTGCCGGCCGCCGCACAGCCGTACGGTGGGCCCATGCGTGCCACTTCCCGCCGGACCTCGCACGATTCCTGACCGACGAACGGGTCGAGGCGTTCATCGCCGTGAGACCACCGGGGAGGGAGGCCGATCGAGAGCTCGTCGAGCTTCCAGTGGCAGACCTCCACCTGGATACCGTGCATCATGCGGCGGGCGGCGCGGAAGATCGGGGCGGCCCTCGGTGACGTGGCCAGCTACCAGGAACATAACGCCCGGGATTCAGAGATGCCGCGCTGGCTCAGGACCTACAGTTGGCCGCAGAGTTCGGAAGACGGATTGAAGCCCGACGGCTCGCTCACCTTTTCCGCCGGGCTCGCTGATGACTCTCGCCACGTTGCGTTGATCAGTTGCAGGTCATGCTGACAGGTGCGTGGTCCGGGTCATTCCGGTAGCACAGGTGCTGCGGGGCCTTCAGGTCCACGATGGAACCCTGCCACACGCTGCCCTGCCACAGAGCCTGCGGGGAACCGGAGTTCTCCAGCAGACGCGGGTAGCGCAGGACCTCCCAGGACGGGTACTTGTCCTTGTTCGTGTCGACGTCGAAGCCGGTGAAGTTCTTGTTCTTGTCGTCATAAACGTGCGGGATAATGTGGAACGTCGCGTTGATCCGGCCGAGATCCGCGTACTGCGAGCCCGGGACGTCCACGAACGAGTTGACCGCTGACACGTCCACCCGGATGCCGCCGTCACCGTAGGGCTCCACCCAGTACTCGTTCTGCGGGGTCCGGTCGTCCTGGACCACCTTGGCGTGCTCGGTACGCACCAGAGGCTTGGCATTACGGCACGTCAGATCCCCGACACAGGACTGGTCTACGTAGATCCCGACCTGGCCCGTGGCGGTGTCCCAGGCGATGGCCACCTTGGAGCCGGCTTCGGGTTCGGTGCTCCACAGGCGGTGGTTGCCCAGGGCGTGGTTGACCGGGTTTCCGTCGTCGCCGATGTAGCCGCGCACCACGACGATGCCCCGGTCGGGGCCCTTGGGCAGCAGCGTGGCGCTCTCCTTCAGATCACCCGGGGCCGGGCTGCCCTGGAAGAACTGGGCGTTCGCGCGGGGGATCAGCGGGTTCGCGGTCTCGTTCGGCGACCACCGGATGGGGCCGTGCTCGAACATCTGGGTGACGCCCTCCTGCTGGAGTTCGTCGGTAATGGGGTAGCCGTACACCCCGCCTTCCCAGCCCGCCTGTCCCCAGCGCTGGCCGATGAGGCCCCAGACGGGGTGGACGCCCTTGGAGCGCGTGGGATGCCAGTAGAGCGAGCCGCCTTGGAACACCTGACGCTTCCCAGCGCCGTCAGGGAGGGACAGTTCGTCGCTGGTGGGGTAGCCGAGGGAGCCCTTCTCCCAGCCCATGGCGGCCCACTTGTCGCGGATGAGGCCCCAGATGGCGTGGGCGTCGGTGGACGGGCTCCAGTAGATCGAGCCGCCGTCGAAGACACTGAACCGGCCCACTCCGTCGGGAGCGGTCTGCTCGTCGCTCCGGGGGCAGCCGAGCGTGGCTCGGTACTCCCGGTACTTTTCCAGGATGCGGCCCTGGACCGTGCGGCCGCAGATCTGTTCCGGGTCCTTCCCGGCGGCGGAGGCCGGCGCCGGGAAGAGGGAGCCGGCGAGGAGGGCGGTGAACAGGAGCGAGATTTTCGCTCCCCGTCGGCGGACTCGTCCGCGGGGCGTTGAGGGTTCTCTGGTGGTGTTCACCCGAGTGATTCTCACGGTCGTCTTCGCCGCCTCTGGCCGATCCAATGGGCCAAGTCACCCATATGGTTGAAACGGGTGCCGTGGTGGATGTCGTCGACCGCCTCCTGGAAGGCGTTCGCCGCGACCGTCTTCGTGTACCAGGACTCCAGGGCCCGGACCACGGGTGACGGCCCGGCAGCGATCCCGCTGGCAGGCCACCGTCCCACGCGGGGACACCGGCACATGGTGGAGCCCCGCCACCCGGCCGTCGCGGTCACCGGAACGAGACGTGCCCGCGTCAGCCACCTTGCCCGCCTCGACCTCTCCCCCGCCGCGTGACCGAATTAAGGCGGTGACGTGATCAAGTGCCGTTCCGGCAGCAGTAGTCCAACCTGCTGCTGGACCAGCTGACGTACGACGACAAGTCGCGCGGACTGACCGGGTAGGCCGCGGTTGTGATGCGGATCAGCGGACGTCGACGTAGTCGGTGACTCTGGTGCTTGCGAGGTAGTGGTCCCCGGTCTCGCGGCTGAGGGCGATGGCCCAGGTGCCGTCCTGTTTGGCGGTCACCCTGCCCTTGAGGTGGCCGTTGCCGTCGCTGTCCAGTTCGCAGACGTAGTGGTAGGTGGTGGAGCCGCGCGGCTTGAAGTAGAGGGTGGGCCAGCCGTCGGGGAGCGGCTTCCAGACGGTGCCCTTCTTGTACTGGAGGGTGCCCGCGAAGCTGATCGACTGTCCCTTTCGGACCGGGTCGGGGGAGGCGTGGAAGCCGGTGATGCGGGTGGCGTAGCGGTAGAGGCGCACCGGCTTGGTGGTGCTGGTGCCCAGGTCGGGGTCGCCGTCGAAGCGGGCGCGCCAGTAGGCGTCGGTGTCCGGCTTGGTGAGAGTGCGGGCGAACGTCTCCGGGACCAGCGGTTTGTTGTGGCGGACCGGAACCGCAACGGTTGCGGCGTCCTTCCAGCCGGTCTTGCCGTCCTTGGAGTACTGCAGGGTGACGGTGGGCTTGGCAGGCCAATGGGCGCGGGTGTCTTCGAAATACACGTCGCCGTCGGCCGTCAAGGACCCGTCGTCGTTGAGGGACGCCCTCAGGGCGGTGTAGGTGGTGTAGGCGACGTGGAGGCTGAAGGGCTCGGTGGCGGTCTGTTGGAAAGGCATGCCGCCGGTACCCGCTATGAGTTCGGCGTCCGGAGCGGCGTTGTCCGAAGGGACGCGCAGGATGTAGTCGCCCCGCTCGTCGGTGGTCGTCTGCCCGGCCACGAGCGCGTTGCCCTGGACGGCGATCGGGGTGTGCGGCAGCGGCTGCCAGCCCGAGGCGGTCTGGATCTCCGCGTGACCGGTGATGGTCCCCGTCGCCCCCTGGCGCAGGTTCAGGGTGTGCGTGCTGGCCGAGAAGCGGACCGGTGCCTGTGCGGTGTGCATGCTCTTGGGGGTTGTCGGCGGGGTGATCGCCCCCGGGTAGCCGCTGGATGCCTCCGGTGTGGTGTACAGCTGGAAGGAGGGCGCGGAGGGGACGAAGGCGGCGGTGAAGCGGCCGTCGGCGCCGGTGGCCGCGCTCGTGTGGACGTGCCCGGCGTCGACGGTGACGGTGACGCCGGCGGCGGGAGCCGGGGTGCCGGGGTCGCGGGGATCACGGGCGACGACGGTGCCGCCGACGGAGACATCCTGGTGGAGGAAGTCCGGCACGTCCGGAGTGGCGGTGAGGCCGGTGACCGTGAGGACGGTCTGGTAGTGCAGGGTGTGCGGTGAGAGGGCTGCGGTGACGGTGGCGCCGGAGGCGTCCTGCAGGTCGACGGTCACCCGGTAGTCGCCGAGTTCGGCCAGGTGCACCGGCGCCCGCCAGACGCCGGAGCGGGCGTCTGGCCCCGAGTACTGGGTGAAGTCAGCGGTCGATCCGGCCTCCGGGGCCCCGTCCGGTGCGCCCAGGGGATAGAAGTGGGCCGTGATGCTGGTGAGCGGGCTGTCGGAGTGCGCCGTGACGAAGAGCAGGCCCGGCTCGTACCAGTCGGTGGCGTCGGACAGGACCGGACCGCCTGTGGTGCCGTCCGCCCATGCCGGGGAGGTTCCCGTGAACAGGGATGCGGACAGGGAGGTCGCCGTGGCCGCGGCCAGGAGGGTGCTGCGTCTCATGTTGGTTTCCAGTCAGGAGGTGGGGTGCGGGCGAGAGTGCGGGTCGAACGGAAGGTGTGGGCCGTGTCGCGTGCCTTGGCGGGCTCGCCCGTGGGGTCGGATGGTCGGCCCAGGTGCCCCGGTCGGCTGTCGCGACGCGCTTTGCGGCGCGAGCTCGTGAGTGCGGTCTACCGAGCGGTTGGAGCCGGCATCCGGCTCCGTGGCGGGCACCGCCCGCACCCGGAGGTGTCCGGGTGGGGCGGCGGCGCCGGGTGACGGCCTGGTGTCAGTCGAGCTGGGTTATCTTCGGCAGGTCGCCGCTGGAAGCGGCGTCCGCCGGGGGCAGGGCGGTGGGGGTAGATGCGGATGTCGCTGACGGCGCCGTTGGTGAATTCGCCGTAGGTGCCAGAGGCGAGTTTGCGGCCGATCCGGACGGGTCCGGTGGCGTTCCAGGGGGTGTAGGTCCAGTCTTGGGTGCCGACGAGTTTGCCGTCGACGTAGAGGCAGATCTTCTTGGCGGTGGCGTCGTAGATACCGACGAGGTGGGTCCAGCGTCCGGCCGCGGGCTTGCCGCCGTAGGTCGCGCGCCAGACGGCGTCGTCGGCGTCGGTGCTGTGGCGGCCGAACGCCCAGGACTGGGCTCCGGAAGAGTAGTACAGCTGGAACCCGTTGTTGTCGGTGCCGTTCTGGGAGAGGACGGTGCTGTTGGCGGTGCCCAGCGAGGTGAGCTTGACCCAGGCGGAGACGCTGAAGCTCTTGGAGGTGTCCACGGCCGGACCCGTCGTGCTGCCGTAGCCGGTGGCGCCGTTGAGGGCCACCGCGTTGCCGGGTGCCGGTGCTGTCGACGGCGGTGGTGCCGCTGCCTTCGGCGAGCTTCCACCAGTGGGTGGCGGTGTCGGTGACCGACCCCAGCGAGACCGATGAGCCGAAGCCGTAGGTGGGCGGCGAGGTGGGGACCAGGCTCTGGCGGTAGTTGTACTCGACGAGCTGGCCGAAGGGGCCGACGGCGTAGAGGTCGGGGTTGCCGTCCGGGGCGCCGGGTTGGTGTCGCCGGCCTGGATGGGGCTGTTGACGTCACCGGGGGAGGCGACGACGGGGTAGAGGGTCGGCGACAGGGTGAGGCCGAGGCTGGTGCGCACGGTGGGATGGAGCAGGGCCGGGACCAGCGTGGCCGGGTCGACGGTGATCGGGTAGCTGTAGAGCCGGCCGGTGGCGTTGTCGCGGGACCACAGGACAGGCTTGTTCTGGAAGGTGCCCGCGGCGATGGGGGACTGGGTGGTCCAGTCACCGTCGCCGAGCAGGATCGGGTTCTTCAGGTGGTAGCCGCCGTCGGACTGGTAGATCCAGAGTTCCTTGTTCTCGACGGTGATGACGGCGGGGTAGTCGTCGGTGTTGCCGAAGACGTTGCCCGGTGCGATGAGCTGGCTGATGTTCCAGGTCGTACTGTCGTGGTCGGTGCTGCGGCAGCAGGTGTCGTCGGCGACGACGTCGGACGGGGCGCAGGGGTCCTTGACCACGCCGTCGAAGCGCCTGCCGACGAAGTCGCCGAGGGTGGACCAAGGGGTGCGGGGGAAGGTTGCGTCGTCGACGGGGTCGAGGTCGTTCTTGACGGCGTAGAGGTTCTTGCTGGTCTTGTTGTACGCCCACAGGTCGTCGCCGTTGGCGCCGCGCAGGTTGCCGCGGTGGGCGATGACGTAGTTGTTCCAGCCGGTGCTGTCGGGGGAGTCGTCCTTGGTGGAGACGGTGACGGGGCCGGTGACGTCCGGCGGGGTGCCGGTGACGGGGTCCCTGTGCACCGGGGCCACGGCCTGCGCGGGGTCCTGGTTGCCGGGGACGAGGTCGAGGTCGCCGGTCTTGGTGGTGGCGAGGAGGTCGGGTACGCCGTCGCCGATGATGTCACCCGGCTTGACCTTGGTGGCGGAGTTCCACGGGACGGTGAATGTGTAGCCGGCCGGGCTGGTGGAGATGTTGCCTGCCTTGTCGACGCCGGCCACATACAGGGTGTGCACGCCCCGGTACTGGATCGGGACGGGGATGGTGGCGGTGGAGCGGCCCTGGCTGTCGGTGCCGGAGATCGCGGCGCTCTGGCCGTCCAAGCTGGTAGGCGGCGAGTCGAGCTGCCACAGGAACGACTTCATGCCGCTGGACCGGCAGGCGCCAGGGTCGCAGCTGTCGTCGCTGGAGGGGGCGTCGGGGTCGATGGTGCGGTCCCAGACGTGGTAGTGCGCCTTGACGTTCGCGCCGGACATCTGGCTGGTGACGGTGGAGTGCAGGGTGACGTTGCTGCCGGCATCTGAGTAGGTGGTGGCGCCGATCCAGCCCGCGCCGCTGGTGGCGCAGGCGGCCGTGGCACCGGTGGCGGCCTGGGTGATGTGCAGGTCGGTGGGGATGCCGGGCGGGATGTCGAACTTGGTGGTGAGGGTCAGCGTGGTCGACAGGCGCAGGTAGTCGTCGTTGCTCGAGGACTCGGACTCGTTGCCGTACAGGCCGATGGCCCAGGTGTTGGCGCCGCCGCCGAAGGTGCCGTCGGCGTCGTAGCCGTTGCCGTCCTCGTCGGCGATCTTCTGCACCCGGGCCTTCACGTGGAAGGTGGCGGTGCTGTTGCTGCACGAGCTGCCGGAGTTGGCGCCGCTGGGCACTGTGTCGGTCACCAGTGGGAAGGCGGTGTCGTGCACGCCGGGCGGCGACAGCGCGGTGATCAGCTTGGCGAACTGCCGCGGGCTCAGTCCGGTGAACGGGGCTATCCACGAGGGCTCCGACGCCGTGATCACACCAGCCACGGCAAGATTATCTCACCTCTGACCAGCAGTTACGGGACAACCTCCTAGGACCCGCGGTGAATTTCGTACGGGTTCCAGTTCTGGTGAAGGCTGCGTGATCGGAAAATCTAGACCCACTGCTGCAGGCCTATGGTGGCTGCCAGGTCCAGCTTGCTGCGGGCGTCCGTGTCGGGGCGTGGCAGAAAGACCACGAGGCGCAGGTCCGCGGGCTGGATTGTCAGGACGCTGGACTCGAGGGCGATCTCGCCGACCTGAGGGTGCACGACGATCTTGCGCGCACCCTGGAGGTCGCCCACGGTCGGTCGGGCCCACAACGACAGGAAGCGGGGGAGACGACGCAGCTTCGTGACGAGCGCCGCCAGCGAAGGGTCGTACGGATAACGGCTGGTGGTTGCGCGCAGGTCGGAGACGAGCGAGCTCTCGAACGCGTCCCGTTCGGCCTTGGTCAGTCGCAGTCGTCCGGGTCCCGGCCCGAATTGGGACAGCATGAGGTTGCGGCCGTCATCGCCGGAAGAGCTCGGGTCACCGAAGGTCGCCGCGAAAAGTGGGTTCCAGTGCAACAACTGCCAGGCAGCGCTGTAGACAGCCAGCGGGTTGAAGGCAAGTTGTTCCATCAGCCGGTGCAGGCTCGCCGGGATCAGCTGAGGAATCCGGTCCGGTCCCGCGGCGTGGCCGGCCAGGCGCATGAGGTGTGCTTGTTCGTCGTCGGACAGCTGCAGCACGCGGGCGATGGCTGTGCACACCTGAGGAGAGGGGGTGATGGAGCGACCCTGCTCCAGGCGTTCCACGTACTCGGCGGAGATTCCGGCCAGCATCGCCAGCTCTCCACGGCGCAGGCCGGCGACGCGGCGGGGGGCGTTGTGAGGGATTCCGGCGGCTTCCGGAGTCAGGCGTTCGCGCCATGCCCGCAGGACTTGCCCGAGTTCGTTCATGATTCCATCTTCACTCAAACTCGTCTGAGGGTAGTACTGGTGGTACGACGAAGATCTGTGCCTTCCCGCAAGCTAGGTGCGATTGCAGGATCGACGTCATGAACACCATTGCGCAGCACTGGATCAACGGACAGTGGACCGGCTCCGGTTCGGTTCTGGAATCAATCAACCCGGCCGACGGCACGGTCGTCGGCTCCTTCTACGACGGCGGCGAGGCAGAGGCTTCGGTCGCCGTGGACGCCGCCGACGCCGCGTTCGCGACCACCGAATGGGCGCGCACTCCCTCGCTTCGGGCGACCGCACTCAGCCGGCTGGCCGACGCCCTTGAGGCCCGGGTACCCGAGGTCGCGGCCATGTTGTCCCGGGAGAACGGCAAGCTGCTGGGTGAGACCACGTGGGAGGTCGGCGGTGCGGTCGGGTGGCTGCGGTACGCGGCGGCGACTGCGCGCACCCAGAGCGCCGGGCGCGCCGCCGAGACGGCGCCCGGCCAGTACACCCACTCGGTGCCCGAGCCACTCGGTGTCGCCGGGATCATTTCTCCCTGGAACTCCCCCGTCATGCTGACCGTGCGGGCATTGGGCCCGGCGCTGGCCGCCGGCTGCACCGTCGTGGTCAAACTTCCGGCCCAGACGGCGCTGACCAATGAGCTTTTCGCACAGGTTCTGGCCTCGGTTCCGGAAATCCCGGCGGGCGTGGTCAACGTGTTCACCGAGTCCGGCAACACCGGGGCCCCGTTCCTGGTCACCTCGGACAAGGTCGCCGTGATCAACTACACCGGCAGTACGCCGGTCGGGCGCCAGATCGCGACCGCGGCCGCCATCACGCTCAAGCGGCTCGGTCTGGAACTGGGCGGCAAGGCTCCGATGGTGATCTTCCCGGACGCCGATCTGGACATGGTGATCCCGACCGTGGTGCAGTCGCTGGTGCTGATGAATGGGCAGTTCTGCTGCACCGGCTCCCGCGTACTGGTCCACCGGGACATCGCCGACCAGGTGCGCACTCGGCTCACCAGCGCGCTCGCGCAGGTGCGTCTCGGCTCGGGCGACGACGAGAAGGCCCAGCTCGGCCCGGTGATCGACCGGGCCTCAGCCCAGCGGGTGGACGCGATCGTCGAGGAGGCCACCTCGTATGGCACGGTACTGCTGCGAGGCGGTGTGGTCACCGACGGTCCATTGGCCGCTGGTGCGTTCTACCGGCCGAGCCTGATCGAGGTGGACCGCACCGACGTCCGGATCGTGCAGGAGGAAGTCTTCGGTCCGGTTCAGACGTTCGAGATCTTCGACGACGAGGACGACGCCGTGACCAAGGCGAACGCCACCATCTACGGTCTGGCCGCGTCGGTGTTCAGCTCGGACTCGATGAAGGCCCGCCGGGTCGCCCGGCGCATCCGTACCGGCACCGTGTGGATCAACACCTGGGGAGCCATCAGCGAGGACTTCGAGGAGGGCGGCGTCAAGGGCAGCGGTTACGGCTACCTGTGCGGCCCGCGAGCGATTGAGGAGTTCCAGGCCCTCAAGGTGTATGTGGAGCAGGATCACACCCAGTCCGCTCACTGATTGGCCTCGCTCTGGCCGAGCGAGATTACGGAGTCCGGGCACCAGTTGCTCCTGCATGGTCGTGACCCGCAGCGACTGGCGCTGATCGAGCAGTGTCTCGGGGCCGAGCAATATATCGCCGACCTGTCCGCTCTGGCCGAGACCCGACGACTCGCGGCCGAGGTGGCAGCACGGCACGACCGCCTCGATGCGCTGGTCGACAACGCGGGCGTGGGCATCACGTGGAACGGCACCACCCGAAGCATGTCAGCAGACGGATACGAGCAGCGGCTGGCGGTGAACCGTCTGAGCCCGGTGCTACTTACCCGGGGACTGCTGCCACTGTCGCGCGGGCAATCCCTCGCTCATCGTCAACATCGCCTCGGCCGCGCGGGAACCGATCGACTTCGACGACATGGGCCACTACGCGGCGGATGCCGCGATGGTGGTGGCCCACCTCGACCTGTACGACGTCGTCCACGTCGGCCACTGTGCCGGCGGCGGAGAGGCCGCCCGGTACGTCGCCGGGCACGGTGCAGGACGGGTCGCCGGGGCTGTCCTCATCGGGGCCGTCACGCCGCTCATGGCCCAGACGGAGTCGAGCCCCGGAGGGCTGCTGCTCGTCGAGGTCTTCGACAGCCTCCGCGAGGGCCTGGCCACCGACCGTTCCCAGTACTACCCCGGCATCGCCTCCGGCCCGTTCCACGGGTTCAACCGTCCGGGCGCGGAGGTCTCCCAGAGCGTCATCCGGAACTGGTGGCGCCAGGGGATGGCCGGCCGTACGAATGCGCACTACGAGGGGATCAAAGCATCCTCGGAGACCGACTTCACCGACGACCGCCAAGCGATGGCGTGCCCACGCTCATATGCGTGGCGACGACGACCAGATCGTTCCGGTCGCCTAATCCGCCGAGCTGACCGCCACGCTGGTCGGGAACGCGGTGCTGAAGGTCTACCCAGGCCTGTCGCACGGCATGGGCACCGTGAACGCCGACCTCCTCGACTTCGTCAACCGCTGACACCGGCCTCGTACCGGCAGTCAGCTCTTCAGCACACAAGAGAAACAGGGATCAACATGACCGCGACATCGAACGGCTACGTGACCGTCATCTGGGACGCGAAGGCGAAGGCCGGCAGAGAGGCCGACCTCAAAGCGTTCATCACCGCAGCCGTCACCCCCTCCCGCAACGACCCGGGCAACATCGACTACGAGGCCCACGAAGTCGAGGGGCGGCCCGGCTCGTTCGTCATCTACGAACGCTGGGAAACGCGCGCCCACCTCGACTCCCACCTCGCCGCGCCCCGGATGCAGGAACTCGTCCCCCAGATGCTCGAACTGATCGACGGATCCATCGAGGACGGCATCCGTCTGCTGCGTCCGTTCCGCCCCGCCTACTAGCCGCAGGCGGCCCTCTCCTGGATGTCGGCAGCGGGGTCGGCGGGGCCCTGCTCAGCACTCTGACGACATACCCGGCACTGCGCGCGGTCGGCGTCGAGCGGGCCGGCGACGTCGTCGAGGAACTGCGGGAACGAGCAGAAGACGCCGGCGTCGACTCCCGGTTGGAGATCCGGCACACCGACGCCCAAGAACTCGACGACGAAGCCGTCTACAGTGTCTGCTACTGGGCAAAGGCGTTCTTTCCGCAGCACACCCGTGAGACCACCCTGGCCGCCATCCGCCGCGCACTCGCCCCGGGCGGTCTGCTCCTCGTGCAGGAACTCGCCGCACCGGCGGACGACCTGTGTTCATTCCTCGACGCGCTCGTCGCCGACTGCCGCGGGGTCCCACCCGTCGTGAGTGCGGAGAACCTGGCCGCGGAGCTGCGGACTGGCGGCTTCACCGACGTGCAGGTGGTGCCCACTCCGGTCGGTCGCCTCGTCCTCGGCCGGCGGGGCGGGGGAGTGCCTGGTCAACGGCGGATCTGATGCTCAAGGAGACGCGTCTGATGACGGAGACCGCCGTGGAGAACGAGCAGGCTGAGCAGGTGGCTCAGGCACCGTCGAGTGCAGTGTCGGACGAGCAGCTCGTGGCGATGTTGGTTGACCGGCCCCGGAGCGAGGGTCTGCAGCTGACGGGCGAGGGCGGGCTGTCGCGGCTGCTGACCAAGCGGGTGCTGGAGTCCACCCTGGAAGGCGAGACCACCGACCACGGCGGTGATCAGAAGCGTGATCCGGCCGGGAAGAACAACGGCAACAGCCACAACGGCACCCCGGCGAAGACCGTGCTGACCGACATCGGCCCGGTAGAGGTGAGGGCCTCACCCACGGGGAGATTTCCGCTCATCTCGCGGAGGTCCATGGGGCTGAGGTGTCCAAGCAGACCATCTCCACTGTCACCGACAAGGTCGTGGACGGCATGACCGAACGGCAGAACCGTCCAATCGACCGCGTCTCCCCGGCCCTGTTCGTCGACGCCGTCAACGTCAAGATCAGAAGCGCCGCCGGCGGTCTCCCGCACCCGCACCGCCGGTCGGAGCCCATTGACTCCGGGGTTCCCGAGGGGGCCGCGGGACACATGGCCTCCGCCGGTCAGCTGGGCCCGTCCGGGCGCCGGGAGAAGGCCGTGTTGCCGGCCGTCGCCACGATCGCGTCCTTGACGAGCAGTACTCGCGGCGGATAGGCCTGCGTCTTGTCCCCGGGGTCGTCCAGCGCGGAGGTGCGCCAGACCACCGCTCCGGTGCGGCTGTCCAGTGCCAGCAGACGGCCGAAGCGGTTGGAGAAGTAGACCCGCCTGTATGTCGCCGAGACGGCGGGCGCGGACAGACTCTCCATGTCCGTGACCTTCTGCCATAGTTGTCTGCCGCTGTCCGCCGACACCGCGGTGACCGACCCGTCGGACCGGACGAAGTAGACGACGCCGTCCACAAGGGTGGCCGCGCCGGTCAGCGGATGTGCCAGTGGTATCCGCCTGACCTGCCTGGTTTCCGGGACCACCCGAAGCAGCGCGTTGTACGGCCGTTCGTACCCGGCTTCGTACACGTCCTTCGAGGTCTGGGGAGCGAGGAACAGCGGCTGTCCGCCGACAGCGCCGAGCGCTTCCGCCTTCTTGGGCAGTGTGGCAGTTGCGGTCAGGTTGCCGGGTTCGAGCTTCATCAGCTCGACCGGCGCCTGGCCGGGCTCGGTGCCCTTCGAGCACAGCGCGTAGGGGGCGCCTCCCAGTGCCGACGGAGTGCAGTACTCGTCCAGCGAGGGCGCCCGCCACAGTTCCCGGCCGGAGGGCCCGTAGGCCACGAACGACGAGTAGTCGGGAGACAGGGTCAGCAGCCCGCCGTCGTAAAGGACCGCGTCCTCGGACTTGTTGATGTCCCGCTGCCACCGCCGGTGCCCGGTAGCGGCGTCCAGGGCCACCACGCGCCTGGTCGTGTCATCCGGATCCTCGTACACATAGACGAGACCGTCGCGAACGCCGATCGGCTGCACCCCCTGAGGGCGGGTGCCGGTCCGCCACACGGTGCGGCCGGAGGCCGCGTCGATCCTGGCGACCGTGAAACCCGTACCGCCACAGAACAGGGCGTTCTCCTCCGGTACGCATCCGGGCCTGTCGTAGTCGAGCGGGACACCCTTCACATCGTCCCGCAGCTCCGTGCGCCACGGCCGCCAGCCGTCGGGCAGTGACGCGACCCGGGCGGTCTTGGAGACGGCGGTGGTGTCCGGATCGGACGCGAAGACCCCCAGCCCGGCAACCAGCCCCGTGACGGCCAGCGCCGCGCCGAGGCCGGTGAGCAGCATCCGCCTCCGGCGGCGCCTGCGGGTTCCGGTGTCGGTCGTGGCACCCGCGGGGGCGGTGGTCGCGCTCCGGGAAGCGGGGCGGCGCCGGGGTCCGTCGGCGGACTGCTCGGTCGTCGCGGACTCGGTACCCTCGGATTCCGGCAGCGCCTCGACCATGCGGTGCAGTTCCGTCAGGTCCGGCCGTGCGGCCGGGTCCTTGTCAAGGCAGCGCTCGACAACGCCCAGGAGCGCTTCGGGGACCCCGTCGAGGTCCGGGGTCCCGTACACCACCTGGTACCCGGTGATGTACGGGCTGTCGGCGTCGAACGGTCCCGTGCCGACGGCCGCGAACACCAGCAGTGACCCCAGTGAGAACACGTCCGAGGCCGGGGTGACGTCTCGGGGAGCGGCCAGTTGTTCCGGCGACATGAAGGGCGGAGTGCCGATCATCCGCCCGGTCGTGGTGAGGTTCTGGTTGTCGGCGGCGCGCGAGATGCCGAAGTCGATGACGCGCGGCCCGTCCTCGGTCATCAGGACGTTGCGCGGTTTGAGGTCCCGGTGCACCAGACCCGCCCGGTGGATGTCGCGCAGCGCCTCGGTGAGCCCGAGCCCCAGCGCGCGCAGTTCCCGCAGGTTCAGCGGGCCGTCCCGCTCCACGACTTCGGCCAGATCGAGCCCCGGCACGTAGAGCGTTGCCATCCACGGCCGGTCGGCGTCCGGGTCGGCGTCCACGACAGGCGCGGTGAAGGCACCGCTCACCCGGCGCGCTGCCGCGACCTCCTGCCGGAAGCGCGTCCGGAACTCCTCTTCCTGGGCATGGGGCCCGTGCGCGAGCTTGACCGCGACCTGCCGTCCCGAGGCGGAGACTCCCAGATAGACGACTCCCATGCCGCCCGCCCCGAGGCGACCGAGAAGGGTGTACCCGCCGATGGACTCCGGGTCCCCGGTGCTCAGGGGCGTCATCGCCAATCGTCCTTCCGGGCGCCTGTCTCCCTCACGGAGATCAGACTAGGGCCTGCCGCCCCGCGCCGTGCGGTCCGGTTGAGGGGCCACCTTCCGGCGGTCCGACGGTTCGCCGAGAAGGAGCCGGACCGCTTCCACGTCCTGGTCCGTTGGAAGGTGACGCCGCGACGGGTGAGCAGGCACTGTAACGCCTCGCGGCCGATCCGAATGAAGCGGCCGTGGAAACGCCGCGGGTGGGCGGCGAGTTAAAACGACCTCTGACCGGCGGGCGGCGGTCAGTCGGTGGCCCACGGCGCCTCGGGGAGCTTGGCGCTGCCGTCGTGCCCGGTGAACTCCAGGGTGGTCGGCGTTCCCAGGCCCGGCATCCGCATCGTCACCCGCCGCAGACCGCCGCTGTCGTCCACCCAGTAGGTCAGCGGCGACCGCCCGCCGTCAGGACCGGTGCCGGGCGTGGTGCCCTTGGCGCGCGGCCCGGTGATCCGGTCGTAGTCGCGGCCGGCGATCCGGTCGCGGCCCAGCCAGCGGGCACCGGACTGGGCGAGCAGCATCTGGTTGTCGGGCCGGTCGGCGCCCAGCTCGATCAGCAACTGGAGCCCGGCGTCCAGGGGATCGGCCGTGTAGGAGCGTGGGGACCAGCCCGAGCGCGGGATGTGCTCGGCCTGCTGCCACGACGGGCTGCCGTCCAACGCGGGGGCCAGGCCCAGGCCGTCGCTGTCCCAGACGATCAGGCCGTGGTCGAGCGGTGCGGCGGAGGATGCGGACGATCCGGTGGACCCGGTGGACCCGGTGGACCCGGTGGACCCGGTGGACCCGGTGGTCCGGTAGCTCCCCACGCCGTGGTGGGTCCGGTAGTCCACCACGCCGCTGACCCGCAGCACCACGCCGCCGCCCTCGGCGGCCGTCAGGGTCACCGACACCGGGCTGGCCTGGTACAGGTTCAGCCGCGACAGCGCCAGCCTTGACGCCTCGTCCATCGTGACCGGCCGCTCGGCGCTGCTGCCGGTCAGGCTCCGGTAGGCGGCCACGCCGCCCACCGCGGTGCCGCACACCGCGATCGCGACCAGTGTTCTGAGCCAGCGAGTCCGACGCGGCGTACGGCCGTCGGTCTTCGTCGTCCGAGCCATGCGGTCGCCTTCTCTCATCGGTCTCTCTCGTCGATCGGTCACGCAGTCGGACGGGTTCGCGGACCACCGGTCCACAACCCGCCCGATCCGGCCCTCTGCGACGGCCGGCACGCCGGGCGCCCGGCCGTCGCAGAGGGAGGACTACCGGTGCTGGCCCCTGCGCCTGCGGACCATCACGACCAGCCCCGTGCCACCCGCGATGAGCACCGCGCAGCCGACCAGGACCAGCGGAAGCTCCTGGCTCACACCGGTGAAGGCCAGTTGCGAGCCGGACGGAGAGCCCGCCGGAGGCTGTGCACCCGGTGCGCCCGCTGCCGGCGGCGTCGGCAGCGGCGGCGCCGACGACGCACTCGGCGCCGGCGTGGGGCTGGGGGTCGGGGCGGCCAGCGGTTGGTTGACCGCCGTTACCGAGACTCCGGTGCCGAGGTTGTCGGAGGTCAGCACCAGCGGCCCGAACACCGGCACGGCCGGTACGGCGTAGCCGGCCGGCGGGCTGATCTCCTGCCAGTAGTACGTTCCCACCGTGCCGCTGCCCTGGCAGATGCCGTCGGCCCCGGTCGTGCAGGGGGCGCCGACCTTGGTGTCCCGCTTCGACCCGTCGGTCTGCAGGCCGTCGGTGCCGTTCGTCTCCTTCCACAGCTGGAACTCGGCCCCGGCCAGCGGGTTGCCGTGCTGGCCGTGCTTGAGCACGCGCAGCACGCCCTCCTGCTGCCGGAAGCCGAAGTCGTAGGTGTGGTTGTTCTCGCCGGGACCGCCGGTGGTCAGCGCCTTCACCGGGTACGCCGTACCGGGCGGCACGGTCCCCTTGGAGTCGATGAAGTGGTTGGTCCCGACGTTCGCGTCGGTCGGCACCCACTCGTAGAGCGGACCGCCCTTGGCGTAGTCGGCCGGGTTGTCGAGCTTGATGACGTAGTCGGTCTTCGGCTTGAGCCCGCCGGTGACGTCGGAGTCGTCGAAGTAGTACTCACCCCGCGCCGTCGTCTTCGTCGTGCCGACCAAGTTGCCTGATCTGTCGTACAGGTGGATCGTCACCCCCGCCACCGGCACCTGGCCCGGATCCTGGATGCCGGTGCGCTGCGGGTCGTACCAGACCCGGTTGCCGATCTGCAGCGGCGCCTGGTCGCAGAGCACCTCCAGGTCGCCCATCGAGGCGCCCTTGCCGAACGGTGCGTTGGTTTTCGCCGGGGTGAGGCGCAGACCGAACTGCGGGTCCTGCGTGCCGTCCTTGCGTTGGAGGAACGACGTGCCGTAGCCGAGTGCCTGGTGGTTGGAGTCGAAGGAGGAGACCGCGATGGTGCTCTCGACCTTGGAGAGCGCCATCCCGGCGAACGCCGTGTTGCGGTGGCCACCCCAGGTGGTGTCGAAGAAACGGGTGCCCCGAGGGGAGAGCCCGCAGCCGTCGTTGGTGTCCATCACGTACCTGCCGTTCGACAGGCAGGCCTTGTCGAGGTCACCGCCGGACATGACGTTGGCGACGGAGCCCGGTGCGGGGGCGCCGGGACCGCGGTCGGCGAAGCGGTCGCGGAAGGCGAGCAGCATCGAGCCGTCGGTCTCGAAGAGGATCTTCCCCAACTCCGGTTCGGGGTTGGCGATGGTGCTCGTGCCGCAGGCATTGCCGTTCTGCGTGGTCGGGTACGTGCTGGTCCACGGGAACCAGCCCGCGCCGGGGCACGGCCCCGCGCCGACCGTCGACTGGCGCGGGTAGTCCAGCGGCTGGTCCAGCACCGTCTTGCTGAACGCCCCGGTGGTGAGGTCGAACGGCAGGACCACGGCGCGCATGTCCGTGAGCTTGCCGGTGGACTGGCCGGAGCACACCCCGCCGACGTAGCCGGTGGCGTCCTGCATGCCCAGGCCGAACGGGCGCCAGTCCCCTGCAGCCGGGCAGCCCGGGTCCGGGATGGAGTAGGACGCCTTCGGCGCCGAGGCCGTCGCCGCGGAGGCGTCGTAGCGGTAGAGCTTGCGGTCGTTCAGGTTGACGACGAAGAGGTCCTTGCCGTCGTCGGTGATCGCGATACCGCCCAGGCTCTCCTTGCCGGGCACGTCGAGGAAGGCGTCGTCCGTCCCCGGCCCGTGCACGGTGCTGCCCGCGTTCGGCACGGTGGTGAAGAGCGTCGTCTTGTTCTGCGCGGGGTCGGTGACGTAGACCGCCCCCGGGCCGCCCGAGCCGTAGTCGGTGCCGCGCTTGGCCAGCGCTGAGGAGAAGACCCGCTTGTCGGCCCTGTTCCAGGCGATGCCGTACAGCGTGCCGGTGTCGGCGTTGGTGGCGAGGGTCGTCGCGGTGTTGTCGCCGCTGGAGCCCTCCTGGCCGCGCGCGCTGTACGGGAAGGAGACCAGCGTGCGCTTGTCCCCGCCCTCGTTACTGGTCGGCTGGCAGGTCGCCACCAACGGCGCGTTCTTCTGGCAGTAGTCACCCGGGTTCCACAGCCCGGTGGTGTAGGAGACGTTCTTCCCGCCGGAGAGGTCGACGAACTCCTCGTTGCTGCTCAGCTGGGTCGGTGCGCCGTCCAACCCCTGCCGCGAGGCGAAGGCCGGGAACAGCACGCCCGGCTTCGGATTCACCACCTGCACCCGGTACTTGCCGCCCGTCGCCTTGCTCGCGGCCGGAGCCAGCGTCACCGTGCCGTCAGCCGCGGTGACCCCGTCGATGCTGCTTCCGGCGTCATCGGTGAGGGTCACCGTGACGCCCGCGATGCCCGGTTCCAGCGCGGGCGTCCACGTGCCGCTGGTGTCCACGGCCCGGATCACCCGGACCGTCACCGATCCGTCCCCCGCCTGCGGGTACGCCGCCGGGGCCGCCACCAGCGAGCAACTGCCGATACCTAAGACGAGCGCCGCAACGCCGCCAAGGGCATGGAGACCGAGCGCCCCTGACCGCCGCCGCCCCGGCCCGCGCGCGGTGCCGTTCCGTTGTTCACTTGTCTGTGTCATCCCCTGCTCTCATCGTTCAGAAGGGTCTGCTGCGCAACTTCGAAAGAAACACGTCAAGTTGGTGGATATCCGCCTTCCAGGGAGCTTAAAGGGAACCTAAGCAAGATCGTTGCGGATTCGTGAATTCCGATTCCGCCGGCCCCTCGCTCAACGATCTCCGCCGTACACCGCACCCGGGCGTCCTGTGCGCAACGCGGGGGTTCCGCAGCCACAGTGCAGTTGCTCGCTACCACCGAGTCGGTGTCTGAACGCGGTCAGTCCATGGCCAGTTGGCCGGACCTCGCCTTCACCCGGAAGGCCCGCCGACGCCTCGCAAAGGCATCCCGCGCCGCGTCACCGTGCTGCTCGACCGGCTGTCGCTGTACCAGGCGCCGGACCGCGGTTTCGAGATCCGGATGAACCTGAACCTCCGGCCCGGCAACCAGCTCGTCCCGCACGATCACTGTTACGCCTTCGCCACCCGCATTCTTACTGGTGGCTACGTCCACGTCGTGCGGTGCCGCACCGACAGCGGGGCGGGGGCGTTCACCGGTGCGGACCTGGAGCCGGCCGTCGTCACCGTCGAGCGGCCCGGCAGTGCCTACACGCTCGGTGAGTCGACGGTGCACCAGGCCGTGATGGTGCCGCACACGGTCACCCTCTTCGTACGCGGCCGGCGCCGCAAGAAGCTCTCGCGCGCGGCCGACGAGCTGATGCCCCCACCGGACAACTGGCCGGCCTGCGCCCTGCTGGGCGACGCACCGCAGGAACCCCGACCGCGCACGCTCGCCGAGTACCACCGGTATCTGGGTCGTCTCCCACGTCGTCGAACAGCGGACCGAGCGCGTCCCGCACCCGCATCGCCAGACACCCCTTGGGAAACGCTGCCCAGGCCACCACCCGCGTGCCCAGGCCACCACCCGCGTTCCCTCAGGCACCTCCCGACCCGAGTCCGCCCGCATCGACACCCAACCCCTCCGTCCCGAGATCGAGGCGGGCTCGCGGCTCAAGCCCCCGACCTCAGGCTCCACCCCTCAACCACCCACCAAGGCGGAGATCAGACGCCCACCCGACTGGGCAACGGGGTCTCTCGATCCACTCAAAGATCGCGGTGCGTGCGGCAGACCTGCTCGGCCAGGGCTGGGTGCCGATCAGCTCGATCTTCAATGTCACGCACCAAGCGCGCTTGCGTGCTCTCCGTTGTCGACCAGCTGATCACGGGCAACGAGCCAGTCACCTTCACCGGCGTCGACCGCGCAGCGAACGTCTCGCACCGGCTCGTCCACGCCGAGGGCGTGCGCGAGCACATAGAGGCTGCGCGGCGCCGTCAAGGAAGCACAGCAACCAACGGCGCCCGAACCAGTCGCAGGGAGCCGGCCGGACGGAAGCTGGAGGTGCAGCTGCTCCAGGAGGACGACCGGCGCCTGCGCGAAGAAGTCGAACGACTCAAGCGCGCCGTCCGCCGCGGCCTCGGCCGGCAGCTCGACCGATTCGGCGCCGCCGACCTCGGCACCCGGGTCGACGAACTCACGGCCGAGAACCAGCCTGCGGACTGAGCGCGACGCCGCCCTGGCCCAGGCCGCGGAACTGACCCGACACCTCGACGAGGTCCAGGACGATCTCGCTGGTGCCCGAGAGGGCCTGCGCCGCATGATCCGGACCGAGAACTCGGCCAACGGCGGCCAGTGATGGACACCGGGGCGGGTGCAGGTCGCGCCCATCGCTGTCGCGCCGCCTTGCCCGCGCGGAGTTACCAGGCGACGACCCCGTTATCGTCGAAGAAGCCGCCTCGGGGGCCGTCGTCGGGCAGGGTGGCGAGCCGAAGGGCGATCGCAGCGCCCTGCTCAGCTGTTCGGTCCCCGGCAAAACCGGTGAAGTCCGTTGCCACGTAACCGGGGCATGCCAGGTTGACGATGATGTTCGTGTCCGCGAATCGGCGGGCGTACTGGGCTGTGACGCTATTGAGCATCGACTTGGAGGGTGCGTAAGCGGCCATGACCGGGCCGGTCTGCAGCGTCAGCGAGCCCATGTTGCTGGACATGTTGACGATCCGGGGCGAGGCCGCTCGGCTGAGCAGCGGGAGCATCGCGTTCGTCACCCGGACAACCCCGAGCACGTTCGTTTCCAGGACCGTGCGCAGGACGTCGAGGTCGAGCGTAGTGGGGTCCTGCGCCCCGTCCGCGAACTGCCCGGAGATTCCCGCATTGTTCACGAGGACGTCGAGTCGCCCAGCTTCCTTCTCGATGCTCACCGCCGCTGCAGCGACACTGGCGTCGGAGGTGACATCGAGGGCGACTCCGAACGCGTCTGTGCCCGCGGCGCGCAACCGCTCCACGGCCTCTTCGCGTCGAGCGTCATCACGCGCCCCCACTGCGACGGTGAAGCCAAGAGCTCCGAGACCCTGAGCGATGGCGAAGCCGATTCCCTTATTTGCGCCGGTGACCAACGCTGTCTTGGTGTTATTCACGCTGCTCATGCTCCGCGCACGGCGTCCGTTTCGTCCAATATCGGTCCAGTACACTGTGATACCCGGCAGGTATCACACGGTGGATAGGGCATGTGCATGGACGACCTGGAGACCCGTGAGTTGCGGTACTTCGTTGCGGTCGCCGAGGAGCTGCACTTCGGGCGCGCGGCCGAGCGGCTCGGGATCGCGCAGCCACCACTGTCGCGCGCCATCCGCCAGCTGGAGCGCCGGCTCGGGGTCCAGCTCCTGTCACGGAACCGACGAGTGGTGGCCCTCACTGACGCTGGCGGTGTGCTGCTGCGCGAATCACGCGTAGCCCTCGATGCCGTCACGGCTGCCGCGCGCCGAACCCGGCGGGCAGGGAATGAACGGCAGGCACTGGTACTGGTGACGAAGGCCGGCGCATCACACGAACTGCTTCAACGCCTGCTCGCCCTGTCGGCGGCCGGCACCGATACGGCACCGGTCGACGTCGTCCTGTGCGAGGTCGGCGAGCAGGCGCGGTTCCTGCGCAGCGGGCGCGCGGACGTAGCCCTCATGCACCGTCCGGTCGACGACCTGGCCGGCTTCGATACCGCAGACCTCTACACCGAAGGCCAAGTCGCACTCCTCCCCTCGGGGCACCCCCTCGCCGCGCGACCTCAGCTCACCCTCGAAGACGTCAGCAACGTTCCGGATCTTCCCATCGCCCGATGGCCCCGGCTCGACGGCTCCTACCCCGACGGTCCCGGGCCGGAGGTGCACACCCAGTCACAACTTGCCCAGCTCGTCGCGCTGGGCAAGACCCTGCTCGTCATCCCCGCCTCCAGTCGCGCCTGGCAGTGGCCCGACCATGTCGCGGTCCCCGTCATCGATGCCCCGGTCATCACGACCGTGCTCGCCTGGTCAGCCGGCCACCACTCATCGGCCCTCGCCGCACTGGTCCGAGCCGCGGCCCAGATTCGCAACACGCCCTGAGCCGCGTCCACGCCGTGAACCTCCACGTCGAACGGCTCCGGAGCGGGCAGCCAGTGCCTTACGTGCCTGCATCCCTTCCGCCCGAATGTGGTTCTGCCGTGCGGCTTGAGGAGAGGAGACTGTCAGTGCCCGACGCCGACCAGGCATGGCGTAAGCATGTTTGCCTGGGTCATGCCCCCAGATCCTCCTTCACGGGCAGGCACTCGGCGAGCAGGTCGACGACGTCGCGCCAGGCTCGCTGCGCGTGCTGTGGGTGGTAGCCGACCCCGGGGACCACGGGGTGGTCGACCGGCGGGTGGTGGAAGGCGTGCAAGGCGCCGCCGTAGACCGCGAGGCGCCAGTCGACGCCCGCGGCCTGCATCTCGGCGGTGAACGCGTTCCGTTGCGCGGGCGGCATGATCGGGTCTTCCGACCCGACCCCGGCCCACTCCGGGCAGCGAATGCGCGCTGCCTTGAGCGGGACGGCGTGATCCGCGGGTATCGGGCGGTGGTGGACTGGTCCGCCGTGGATCTCGGACTGTGCGCCTTCGTCTCGGTACAGGCTGACCATGATCAGTTGGCAAGGTCATCGACCGGTTGTTCGCCGCCTCCACGGATGAGGCGATGGTCGAGGAGTGTCATCGGGTGACCGGACAGTGGTGTGCCCTGCTGAAGGTTCGGGCCGCCTCGTCACTGGCCCTGCAGCAGTTGCTCGACGACATCATGTGGCTTGAGGGCGTCCGGCAGCTCGTCACCACCATCGTGCTCAGCTCGGTCGAGGCCGCTCGTACGTCCTGACGGGACCGACGATTCGACGGCCGGCGCGGGGCTCCGTTGTCGGCGCCGCGTCGGTCGGCCGACGGAACGTCGCGGTTCGCACGCGCGGGCCCGGTTCCGGCAGCGGCCCGCATACCGTTCCGTTCCGTTCCGGACGCCCGGCCGTCGAGACACCGGGCGCGACAGGAGAAACGTGATGCTGCCCTGGTCTGCCGAGCTCGCCGGCCCTTTCGACCATGCCGTGATCGACAGCGCGCTGCTGCAGTCTGACTTCGCGATCTTGTGGCCGCCTGGCCGGGAACGGGTATGGCCACCGCGTCCTCAACGGCGACGCCTACTACGTCCACATCAAGTGGACCCGGCACCAAACCGGTGCCTGCCACACTGGGCCCTGACGCCACCTGACCAGTAGGCACCACACCGACGACGGGGGTTCTCCATGCCGCGCTCCGCCCGGCCCCTCCTCCAGGGCCGCACCCGGCCCTGGAAGATGAAGGAATGGGGCGACCTGACCGTCATGGACCCCGACACCGGCACACAGCCACCCGGCCGCGGGCTCCTGGCAGCGGGCATGGACTGGCTGCACATCGACGCCGGCAGCGCGCTGGAGAACCCCGTCGTCACCCTCTACGCCGGAACAGACCCGGGAGCCGAGAGCGGCTGGGACGAGGTCGAAGAGACCACCGTGGTCTCCACGACCGGCTTCCTCGCCCTGTGCGACAGCGGATACGAACCGGTACGCAAGCAGAACCTCGCCACCGCGGGGCCCGGCCCCTACCTGGTCCGCGTCCACGCGAGCGACCGCTCGACGGACGGCAGGAAGCCCCGCTTCCTCATCCAGATCATCCCCGGCGACCGCACCGGCGCCGAACCCGAACCGGCGCCCCCCATCATCGAGGAAGCCGCCGGCCCTCTCCTCGTCTGCATCTCCTACGACCAGCCAAAAGCACGGGCGCGCCTGCTCAAGGCCCTCGAAGGCGCCTCGGAGCACTACGAGTCGATCACCGTCATCGACAACCCGATCTATGCAGGCTGCACGGCAGACCAGCTCCAGGCACGGGTCAGCCGCGACGAGGAGGACTGGCCCGACAGCACCCTCCTCCTCATCGCCGACGAGCAGGCCCTGGCCTCCGCGGAGTTCCCGCTGGTGGCCGTGAACAACCTGCCCGACGGGGACGACACCCCGTTCAGGATCACCCTCGCCGCAGCCGGCTCGTTCATCGTCAACATGGAACTGGGCAACACGAGCTTCGGCGACTGGAGCCGCGGCGCCGACGCCGACGGCGTCTACCGGGAACAGCACTACTGGCAGCGCCTGGACGGTGGCCGGAGCCGCGCAGCGGAAACTCCACCGACGCAGCAGGCGAGTGCCGAAGTCGGCCCAGGCTCAGGCCGTTGAGGAGGCAGGACCAAGTTGACGGCATGGTCGAACGTACCGTGACCGTCCGCCATGATGCCGATCACGGCCTTCCGTCCCTACCCAGTCCGCGGCCGCGATCTGCGACAGACCATGCGACAGCACGGCACCGAGATCCCGCCTGCTCTCGACCTCGTATGAGAAGCGCGATGGCGTCGGCCCGGCCGGGGGCCGGGTTGGATGCCCGCCGTGCCGGTTCTGGCCGCTGCGACCGTGCGCGGGCCCGGGGCGGGAAGGCAGGGGTGTGGGCGGTGAGGGCGTGGGCGATCAGAGGGAGGCACAGGTGGCGGAGGACGAGCGGGACGCGGCGCGCCGGGCGGAGATCGTACGGCGGTCGGTGACGCAACCGCGGGGTACCGGCGGCCAGGAGACGGCGCTCGCGCAGGTGCTCGCGCTGGAGGCGTTGCGGTTCGGCTGGCGGCCGGAGGACGTCGGCGCGGGCGGTGCGCCCCACGCGCCGTGGATGCCTGTCTGGGCGACCGGACGGGGCGCGGACGAGCGGCTGGTCCGCACGCTGCGCTGCGTTGTGGACGGCCGGCTGGGCGTGTGGGGCGGACGGCCCGTCGTGCTGGACCTGGACGGCAGAGGCGGCCTGCGCGTCCGTGACGCGGTGACCGGGGAACGGCGGGCGGGCTTCGCGGCCGGTCACGGGGCCCGTCTGGTGGCGGCTGTGCCGCACGGGAAGCGGCTGCTGGCGCTGACCGGCCGGGAGGAGTCGGACGGCGCCGGGCTGCCGGGCCGGCGGGAGAGCGCGGGCACGCTGCGGCTGAGGGACGTGGTGGACGGAACGCCGGTGGGGGTGCCGTTCGGGCCGGACAAGGGCCTGGCCATGGTGGCCGCCGGGGTCGTCGTGGACGGGCGGCTGGCGGTGATGTGCGACGACCGGGACGGGCTGGTGCGGGTCTGGGACCCGGCCACCGGCCGTGAGGTCGGTGGTCCGTACGCGGGCCACGCCCCGGACGGACCGGCGTCCCTGGCTGTGGCGGAACGGGACGGCCGCACGGTCGTCGTGTCGGTGGGGCGGTGGACCGGGGTCGTACGGGTGTGGGACCCGGTGACGGGGCGTGAGATCGCCGACGACGGCCTCACCGGGCCGGTGCATGAGGGTCCGCCGGCCAAGGCCGGGCGGACCGACGCTCTCTCCGTGGGGCGGTACGGCGGGCGGACGTACGTCGCGTTCGGCGGCCTCGGCCGCACCGTGCGGTGGCGGGCGCTGGACGGCGCCGGGGAGAACGGCGTCCCCGAGGCGTTCGTCGGGCTTGAACAGCCGGTGGTGAGCGTGGAGTTCGGGGTGGCGGACGGGCGGCCGGCGGTGGTCGGGCTGGCCTTCGACGGAGTGGTGCGCGTCTGGCGGCCCGAGCAGCGGCGGCACGGCGGCGGCGCGATGGACGGACCCAGCACGGCACGGCGGGTGCGGGCGACGGCGCGGGTCGGCGGGCGATGGCTGGTCGTGGGTGACGACCCGGATAGCGGCGAGACCGGGGTTTGGAACCCGGCCGACCCGCGGGCCGCGGTCGTGGCGCTGACCAGGCATCGGGGAGGGGTGGCAGCCATGGCCACGGTGACGGAAGCCGGGCGGACCCTGCTGGTGACCGCCGGGCACGAGGACCGACTGATACGGATCACCGACCTCGCGACGGCCACCGCGGCGTACCCGCCGATCGACTGCGGCGCCGAGCAGCCGCAGTGCCTGGCCACGGCCGTGGTCGACGGGCGGCCGGCGGTTCTGGTCGGGAGCGCGGAGGGGACCGTACGGGTGTGGGACTTGGCGACGGGCCGGCAGCTGCGGCCCGCGCTGAAGCCACCGCGCGAGGATGCGGTTCCGCGCCGGATCACGGCCCTCGCCGCCACCACGACCTCGGACGACGGGCCGGCCGTCGTCCTCATCGGACGCTCGGACCACACCGTACGGCGCTGGGAGCTGAACCGCTGGCGGCCGCTGGGCGGGCCGATGTGCGGGCACCGGCGCGCGGTGTCCCGGATCGTGCCGGTGCGCTGCGGCGGCGACGTGCTCGCCGTGACCGCGGCCGGGTTCGACCCGCAGTTGTGGGTGTGGGACGTGAGCACGGGGCACGCCCGCGGCGTGTCCCTGCGCGGACACCGGGGCCTGATCACGGCCCTGGCCGCGACCCGGCTGGGCGGACGCCCGGTGGCGGTGAGCGGTGGTCATGACGGCACCGTACGGACGTGGGACGTGCGGCAGATGACCGAGCTGGGCGAGCCGCTGCGTTTCCCCCACCGGGTGGGGAGCCTCGCCGCGCTGGGGGAGGAGGGCCTGATCGTCGGCTTCGGGGACGACCTGACGCTGCTGCGCCCCGCGGAGAGAGCACCTGGCTCGGACGGGCTTTCCTGCGTGGGGTAGCGCGGGCGCTGCCGCCGCTCCATGCGCACGGACAGGTGGTCCCGGGGGCGGATTCCAGGGGTGAGCCGGGGTGTTGCGAGCGACGCCTCGGGGATCCGAGACGGAGGAGGGGCTCAACGCCGTGCGTTGCGGATCTTCAACCGCCCGAACCCGATGGTCCCGGAGTTCCGGACTCTCGGCCCGTCGGGGCGGGAGGGCCGCCGGCTCTTGCAGAGCGAGTCCTTCCGCCCGGTGCGCAGGTCCTCGATGTCGGCGATCGCGTCGCGAGGCACCATGATCCTGTGCTGCCGGTGCCGATCTGCAACTCGATGTCGACTACCACATGTTGGATGACCGCCTCGGACAGGCCCAGACGCTCCCTCCGAACGTGGACCGGGGAGGATGGGGAGCGGAGAGCAGGTCTTGATCGCCTGCGGTTAGGCTCGGGCTATGACCGGCAATTGGCAGACGGACCGGATCGGAGCTGCTCTGCGGGGTGAGAATCCGACCGTACTGCGGCGGCTTGAGTCTGGCTTCGCGGTGATCGGCGACGTTCATTCCGGCGGGACGGCGGGGATCCGATCGGCGAGGCCGGTGACGGTTGTGCGGGTGATCGCGAGGTGTTCGAGGTGGCTCTCGGCCTCCCGCAGCCGGTTCTGCAGGTCGTCGATCTGCGTGCGGAGGTCCTCTGCCAGGGCCTGCGGACCAGCAGGGGCAGACCGCGGGTGGCGACGACGAGGTGGCGCTTGCGGCCGTTGATCTTCTTGCCCGCGTCGTACTTGCACAATGGCGAGGCGGGCCTGGCCGCAGCCGCGGACATTCTGCGAGCAGTCGGCTGGGATGCTGGCCCGGCTCGGCTGGCTGCCTCCGTCTACTCCGGGGTCTCTTGCTCCGCGGGCAGGCTGCGCCTGATCCGATTGACCATGTTGCGGGCATCGGGAACCTGCAGCCTGGGGAACTCGAAGCTCAACACCCCTTTTTCTGCCACCCCGAGGGAGACCCGGAGCGCCTGCGCTACACCGGTGATCAGTTCCGGCTCGGACACCCAGACGATCCTGTCCAGGGCGAAGGCGTGCAGCAGCTTCCTTGGTTTGCCGACGACAACGCCCCCGATCGAGAAGACCAGCAAGCGCTGATCGGTGAGCCCAACGATGTACCGCCCCGGGAGCTGCAGTGCCGCTTCAGGAACATCGGCCCCACCGCGCGTCGTAGCCATTGCCATAGCAGCCGCGCCAGCCACTCCGCCGATCCCGAGCGCACCGCCAACCATGGTCTTGCGCACTCCGCCGGTCCTGAAGCCGAGGACGCCGTAGAGCACGCGCTCCGCCGGCAACAGCTCGCCGGCCAAGCGCTTTTCGACCTTGTCCGCCAGGGTCATGTGTCGCCCTCCACCCGCCCGTCACCGGCACACGAGGCCATGGATTCTACGCAGGCCCGACGTATGCGATCAATGCCCCTACACCCCGAGACGGCTGATGGCGTTTGGTGGGTAGGGGGCTTGTCGTTCCTGTAGGGGATGGGGTGGAACACTGGGTAGGGCCGGGTCGCATCTGGCCACACTCAGGTGGATGCCCTCGTTTGCGGGTGATCCGTGTCGTGAGCGTCCTGTTGCTGTCCTGGTCTCGGTGAACAACGGCTCCGCCACGTACTCGTCCTACTTCTCCGTCAGCACCGACGACGCGACGCAGAAGAGCTGGAGCAACTCCGCTGACTCTTCCTGCTCTTCCACCACCGGTGTGCTCAACAGCAGCGGCGGCACGTTCCAGACGCCTTCCACACACGGCTGACCCGGCGCACCTGCGCGCTCGCGGCCTGCTGCCCCGGGGCACCGGCCCGCACCGTTGGGCCCGCCTGCTGCGCCGCCTGCGGCCGGGGCGCTGAGGGGGCGCGGCCGGTGCCGTGTCCCTGGGCGGCGGGCCTCGTCGATCCCCCGCCATCGCCTGCTCGCGGGAATCACCTCGCCGCGGCAGGGCGGGCCGGTGCTCAGGCTTTTTGGCACGCAGGACAGTGCCGGTTCCCGTCGGCCGCGCTCGCGCGGTCGCCGGATGGCTCACCGGCGCGCTCCCGACGCGTCATGCGAGTGCGACAATCTCCCTCCCTGCACAGCGAGTTGACCGGTCTCCCCTACACTCGTCCCGGTCACACAGTGGCACAGGCGCATAGTGAGTGGGGGCTTCGTGACGTACGCGGCGACGCGAAGACGCGCAGGGTGGCGATATGCGGCGCTGAGCGTGTGCGGGGTACTGCTCGCGGGCTGTTCCGGCTTGAGCGAGGGCGGGCACCGGACCGGTCCGGGCGCTTCCTCCGCCGCGGTGTCCTCACCGGCCGGACAGCGCGGGACGGGCGACACCACCGCGCGCGTCACGGTCGACCCCGCGCGCGTCCCCACCACCCGGTCCTCCGCCCTCGACCTGGTCCGCGCCATCACCGCGGGTCCGGACAGCTACGGCCCGGGTTACGTCAAGCGCCCCCCGTACGCGAGCGACCCGGCCGCCTGGCCCGTCCTCGGTACCGACTGCGTCTGGCGCCAGGAGTCCCTGCCCGGTGATGTCCTCGCCACCTTCACCCGCTACAGCCGGCTGCCCGCGTCCGACTCGACGGGCGAGGTCCGCACCGCCGCCACCGTCACCCTGCACCGCACCGTCGCGCAGGCCGACCAGGAGATGGCCGAGACACTGGAGGAGGCGCTGCGCTGCCCCGACCAGCAACTGCGTGCCACCGAGCGGATCAGCGGCCTGAACTCGGTCGGCTCCGGCTACGGCACGAACGGCAACACCACCGCCGACGACTACCTCCTCGAGATGGGTACGTACGACGATCCGGCGCTCGGCAAGGGGGCGTCGTACTACGTCTGGAACCAGGTCCGGCTCGGTCCGGTGACGATCGCCGTCGTCGTCGAGGGCGGCAAGGGCTTCGACCAGAGCGACCTGCTGACCGTCCAGGCACGGGCGGTGGCCGGGATGGAGACCAAGGTGCGCAGCGAACTGGGGGCCCAGAAGTGACCGACCGCTCCCTGCACCCTTCCGACCCGTCCTTCGTCGGCGGCCACCGCCTGCTCGCCCGGCTGGGCGAGGGCGGCATGGGCGTCGTCTACCTCGGCCGTACGGAGTCGGGCGCGCTCGCCGCCGTCAAGGTGATCCAGGCGGGGTACGCGCACGACGAGGCCTTCCGCGCCCGTTTCCGCCGCGAGGCGAACGCCGCGCGACGCGTGGACAGCCCGTGGGTGGTCAAGGTCACCAGCGCCGACCCCGACGCCGAACAGCCCTGGCTGGCCACCGCTTTCGAGCCCGGCCCGCCCCTCGCCGACGTGGTGGGCCGGCGCGGCCCACTGCCCGTGCGGACGGTACGTCTGCTCGGCAAGATGCTGGCCCGCGCGCTCGCCGCCGTGCACGACGCCGGCCTGGTGCACCGGGACGTCAAACCGGGCAACATCCTGCTCGCCGCCGACGGCCCTCGCCTCATCGACTTCGGGATCGCCCGCTCCCTGGACGATACCGCGATCACCTCCGCGGACCTCGTCGTCGGCACTCCCGGCTTCCTCTCCCCGGAGCAGGCCACGGCCCGCGGCGACCGCCTCGGGCCCGCGAGCGACGTCTTCTCACTGGGCTGTGTGCTGGCCTACGCGGCGACCGGCCGGCCGCCCTTCGGCGGCGGCGCCGTCGACGCCCTGCTCTACCGCGTCGTCCACGACAGCCCCGACCTCGACGGCATGGACGAGGAGCTGGAGGCCGTCCTGCTGCGCTGTCTGGCCAAGGATCCCGTCGAGCGGCCCACCGCGGCCGAACTGGACGCCGCCCTCGTGGAGGACGCGTCCCCGGGCACCGCCGAGTGGCTGCCCGCCGACGTCGTCCGCATGGTCGTCGAACGGTCGGCCGCGATGCTGGCCCTGCCCGACATCGAGGCCACGCTCGCCGAGGCGCCGCCCGAGCCCGCCCCCTCGCGCCGCAGGTTCCTCGCCGTCGCCTCCGGTGGTGCCGCGGTGCTCGCCGCGGGCGGAGGCGTGGCCGCCTGGGCCGCGCTGCGCCACGAGGCGGGCACCGGGAAGAAGCAGCCCGCCGCACCCGGCTGGGCGCTCGGTGTGCAGGCCGACCTCAGCGGTGCCGGCCGGGCGGCCGGGCGGGCCCAGGAGCAGGGGGCACGGCTCGCGGTGGAGGAGTTCAACGCCCGCCGCGACAAGCCGTTCACGCTGGAGCTGAAGACCTCGGACGACGCGGGCCGGGCCGACCGTGGCGCCGCCGCGGCCCAGCGGCTCGTCGACGACCCGGACGTGCTGGCCGTGCTCGGTTCGAGCACCGATGAGACGACCCAGGCCGCGCTGCCCGTCTACGACGCGGCCCTGCTGCCCGTGATCAGCATGTCCGCCGGGCAGAACCTGTACCAGAACATCCGCTCCTTCGTACGAGGCCGCCCCCTGCACGGCACGGTCGCCATGAAACTGGCCTTCCACCTGGAGGCGACCAGTGCGGCCACCCCCGTCGGCATCCTGCTGGACCGCACCGCCGGTGACGTGTCCTGGCAGACCGTCCAGATGGTCAACTTCATCATCCGGAAATACGGCGACGCCACCCACCCCCGCGTCGTCCCCGCCGGCACGACCGACTTCGGGCCCGTCCTGAAGGATATGCGCGGGGCCGGCATCAAGGCGTTCGTCTACGCCGGGCCGTTGGAGGGGGCGATCCGGGCGGCCAAGGGGCTGGCCGGCTTCGACGGGCCGAAGTACGCGGCCGAACCCGCGCTCGACCCCCGGTTCGCCGCTGAGGAGAGCGCGGTGGGCTGGACGGTCGTGGCGGCAGCGATCGGGCCCGGCGCGGCTGAGGTCCGCTCCTTCGCCCAGGCGTTCCGCAGGCGGTACGGCCGGCCGCCCGGGTTCTGGGCGGCCGAGGGTTACGACGCGGCGAACCTGCTGATACGGCAGCTCACCGCCACCAAGGGCAAGCGCCCGGCGCGCAAGGCGCTGATCGCTCCGCTGAGGGCCGCCAGGTACCGGGGCATCACCCGGGACTTCGCCTTCGACCCGAAGATGCTGCAGCTCAGCACCCCCGCCAGCTTCGTTCACCAGGTGCGCGACGGCGCCTTCCACTACCTCGGGCCCGCCCCGGACAGGGCGCCGCAGCCGAAGGGGAAGTGACGGTGCGTCCGCTCACCGCCCAGGACCCGGATTCGGTCGGCGGGTACCGCCTGCTCGCGCGGATCGGCGCGGGTGGCATGGGCGTCGTCTATCTCGCCCGTTCGCAGGGCGGTTCCCTGGCCGCCCTGAAGGTGATCCGCGCCGAGCACGCCGCCGATCCGGGGTTCCGGGCCCGTTTCCGCCGTGAGGCACAGGCTGCCACGCGGGTCGACGGCCGCTGGACCGCGCCCGTCACGGCCGCCGACCCGGAGGCGGCCGAACCCTGGATCGCGACTGCCTTCGTCCCCGGGCCCTCGCTCGCCGAGACCGTCGCGGGGCACGGGCCGCTGCCCCCGACCACCGTACGGGCGCTGGGGGCCCGGCTCGCCGAGGCGCTCGCCGCCGTCCACGCGGCCGGTCTGGTGCACCGCGACATCAAGCCGGGCAATGTGCTGCTCGCCCTCGACGGACCCCGCCTCATCGACTTCGGCATCGCCCGCGTCGGCGGCGCCACCGCCCTGACCGCGACCGACGTGGTGATCGGCACGCCCGGCTACCTCTCGCCGGAACAGGCTCGCGCCCGCGACGAGGAAGTCGGCCCGCCCAGCGATGTCTTCTCCCTGGGCTGCGTCCTCGCCTACGCGGCGACCGGTCGGCCGCCCTTCGGCGGCGGACCGGTGCCCGCCGTCCTCTTCCGGACCGTGCACGAGGAGCCCCACCTCGACGGCATCACGGAGGACGGACTGCGGATCCTGGTCGCCCGCTGTCTCACCAAGGACCCGGCCGCCCGCCCGACCGTGCCGGAACTGCGCGCCGGACTGGGTGACTTCGGCACCGACGACTGGCTGCCACCCGGGCTGCCCGCAGTGATCGCCGAACGCTCGGCCCAGGTGCTGCGCCTGCCCGAGCCTGAACGGCCTACGGCGCCCGGCACGCTGGTGGACGAGTCGCCCGCGCCGAACCGCAGGCGCCTGCTGGTTCTGGGAGGTGTGGCCGCCGGCGTGCTGGCCGCCGGCGGCACCGCGGCCGCCTGGCTGACCGGTCGCGGCGACGGGCCGTCCACCACCGCCCCGCGTCGGCGCCGTACCGTCGCCGTTCAGGCCGACCTCTCCGGTTCCGGCAAGACGCTCGGTACCTCGGTCGAGCGCGGGGTCCGGCTGGCGGTGGAGCAGCACAACGCGCGCGCGGACCGTCCCTTCGACCTGGACCTCACGGTCGTCGACGACGCGGGGGACGCCGGCCGGGCCAAGGAGGTGGCCCGGCGCCTCGTCGCGGACGGCCGCGTGTGCGCGGTGATCGGGCCGACGTCCGACGCCACGGCCCTGGCGGCCGCGGACCGGTACAAGAAGGCGTTGCTGCCGATGGTGACGGCCTGGGCGGGCTCAGACGCCCTGTACGCCGCCGTGGACACGCAGAACCCCACGTCGTCCGTGTTCCAGCTACGCCCTTCCGACACCGCGATCGGCGCGCCCCTGGTCCGCTATCTCACCAGCCTGCGCCCGGCCCGCCGCACCTTTCTCGTCGAGGACCGGGCGGCCCGGGACTACAGCTGGCTGATCGCCCAGAACCTGGAGGCGAACCCTCCGTCCCACGGCACGGTCATCCGGCACCAGGTCGCCGCCGACACCGGTGACTTCGGCCCCGCCGTCGCCGCCGCCCTGGCGGCACGCGCACAGGCCGTCGTCTACTGCGGTGACTCCTCGCGGCGCGCCGCCTCCTGCGCACGGGCGCTACGGGCGGCGGGGTTCACCGGTACCCCCGCCGCGACCCAGGCCGTCCTCACACCCGAGTTCCTGCGAGCGGCCGGCGCGGCGACCGAGGGGTGGGTCTTCTCGGCGACGTTCGTGGACCCGGCGCGTCTGACGCCGGCCGCCGGTTTCGTGCGGTCGTTCACGAAGCGGTACGGCGTCCAGAACGTCGGCTGGGGCGCGGCCGAGGCCTACGACGCCCTCGGTCTCGTCGCGCGTATCCTCGCCACCGCGGGAAAGGGCCCCGTGGACCGGAGCAACCTCACCCGACGGCTGCGGGCCGTGTCGTACCGGGGCATCACCCGGACGATCGCCTTCCGGACACACACGGGGCAGGTGGAGGAGGAACCCGGGCTGTTCCTGTGGCGGGTGGAGCACGGGACGCCGCTCTTCCTGGGCCAGTACCAGGAGGTGAGGGCCTAGGACAGTGATCACGACTGCCCGCCAGGACGTCCTGCAAGGCTTCCGGGTACCGGCGGAAGGCCCGGCCTTCTACCTCGATCGCCGAGCTCACGAGCCTGTTCGCGCCCGGCGGCAGCAACCGCTGAGCCGCGTTCCTTGATCCTTCTCAGTGGCAACGGCGGTGGCGGAGAGCAACGTCGTAGCGGCGAGGCTGCCCCAGAGGGCGGCCTGGCCGTGGGAGGCGAGAGCGGTGATGACCGCCGGGGAGACGGCGAGGCCGAAACCTGTGGAGAGCTGGAAGCGGGCGAGGGCGCGTCCCAGGACATGGGCCGGGGCGAGGGCGGTGACGAGCGCGGTGGCGCTGCCGGCGTAGGCGATCTCGCCGACGGTGCAGAGCACGGACACCGCGGCGATGGCCGGGGCACGCCAGCCGTGTCCCAGTGAGGTGGCCGCGAGGAAGCCGAGGTAGGACGCGGCGATCACCACGCCGGCGAGGGCCAGCACGATGCGCCGGGAGAAGCGGGACAACAGGACGGTAACCGGCACCTGCAGGATGACCACCAGCGCCGTGTTCGCCACGAGGATGGCTGCCGACCACACCGGGGATGCGTGCAACTGTGTGACCAGGACCAGGGGGAGCGCGATTTCGGGGACGTTGAGGCAGAAGACGTAGACGACATTGGCGGCCAGCAGCGTGCGCATCCGAGGTGCGGGCACCTGGGCCCTGTCCTTGGCCGGGGTAGCAGCCGGCTGCGTGCGCAGGTGGACCGACCATGCCAGGGCTGCCGCGGTGAGATAGGCGAGCCCGGTGACGGCTGCCAGCGCCTGCAGTGCGGTGGTGCCGCCCGCCAGACAGGCGGTGGCGACGAGGGCGCCCGCGCCCATGCCGGCGTTGCGCAGGGCACGGCCTGCCGCGAGAGCCGCGTCGCGTTCGCGGCCGTGGGCGACCGTGGCCACGAGGGCTGCGTGGGCGGCCGGCCATGCCTGGTTGCCGATGCCGAGGAAGAGTGCCGCCGCCGCGAACAGCCGGATGTGCCCCGCCGGGGTGGCCAGCAGCAGCGCCACGCCCAGCACCCGTATCAGCATCGACGCTGCCACGACCGTGCTGCGTGCGCCCCGGTCCAGCCATCGGCCGACAGCGGGCATGCACGCCAGCCCTGCGACGATGCCGGCCGTCATGGCGATGCCGGTGGCCGACGCGGACAGCCTCAGCACCGTCACCCCGTAGAGCAGCAGAAAGGGCCGCAGCAGGCCGGTGCCGAGCGCGTCCACGGCCACGGCGACGGCATAGCGGGGGCCTCCGGAGGCACGGATGAGGGCGCGCAGCTGGACTTTGGTGGTGGTTGCCATGGCGTCAACGGTGCGTCCGGCCGCCGGGCCGCCCATGTCGGTTGACGGACATCGTCAATCGACGCGGTCGTCGGCCAGCCGACCAGCGATAATGAGGGGATGACGTTGAGGATCGACATCGGCGGCCTGCCGTCCGGGCGACTGCGGTTCGCTGCCTCTCCGCTGGCCGAGCTGACCGCGATGCTGCACGTGCTGGCCGAACCCGCGCATCACCCGCAGTTCGCCGGCTGGGCCGGGGACGTCTGGGCCGGGCTGCGGCCGGAGCTGGCCGAGCGGCTCAGGGAGGCAGAGTTCCTCTGGCGTTCCTCACGAGCCGACTTCCTGGTCCCCGCTAGCCCCCGGCTTACCCTCGCCGAAGAGTTGGACGATGTGGACCGGATCGACGATGAAACTTATGTGACCGCCGCGCTCGTTACCACGTGCGGCAGCAACCGGGTCCACTTCGCCGCGCCGTCGCCGCTCGCCGACGCGACGGCGCGTGAGCGCGCCCTGGACCTCGCCCAGGCCCGCGGCGCGCTCCAAGAGGCCTTCGCGGAACGGCTGCTCGCGGACCCGGCGGCCGTACGGGCACGGGTGCGGGACACCCTCGAACAGTGCGCCGAGGCTTTCTTCGACACCGCCTGGACGGGCGTCGTCCCGCAACTCGCCACCGACCTGCGCCTGAAGAACGACCTGCTGAAGCGCCAGGGCACCGGGGCGGCACTCGCATCGGTCTCCGGCGCCGTGGCCCTGGCGCCGGACGGCGACCGCATCGTCGTGGACAAGCTGCAGGACAATGCAACCGCCGCCCACGGCACCGGGGTCACCTTCATCCCCAGTGTCTTCGGCCGCCCGCACCTGGTGGTGGTCCACGCGCCCGGATGGCAGCCGGTGGTGCAGTACCCCGTGGCCGAGGCGAGTCCATCGGAGCCGGTATCGCTGGAAACGGTCACGCTACGGCTGGAGGCACTCGCGCATCCGGTACGGCTGCGGCTGCTGCGCACCCTGGCCCGCGGCCCGCACACCACCGGTGAGTTGGCCCACGCCTGGGAACTTTCATCGCCCGAGGTTTCCCGCCACCTCGCTGTCCTGCGCCGCGCGGGCCTGCTCACGGCCCGTCGGCAGGGGCGTTACGTCCGTTACACCGTCAATCTGCCCGATCTGACGGCGCTGGGAGCCGACCTGCTGGCAGCCGTACTGCGCTGAGTAGGTTCGGTCTGCCAGAACGCGAGCGACCGCCGCCTTCGCAACATCGTCCAACTCGGCAGACCGCCGAGCGGTCCCGGCGCGACCGCCTGCTGCCCTCGGGCAGCCGGGCAGCGGACTGGCTGCACCGCCGGACGTTCCTCCTGGCCATGCCTCCAGGTCCTCCCATCCGGCGGCGCAGGCCAGGCCGGGTCACTCCTCGTCGGTGGCGTCCGGGCCGCGCAGCGGACGCAGGCCGCCGGGCGGCGGGTCAGCTCGAACAGCGCGGCGATCGCGGCCGCCAGCTCGTGACGCGGCACCACCTGCTCGATCTCCGCCCACATCGCCTCCAGCGTCTCGACCTTCGGAGGGCTGATCTCCCCGGTGTCGGTGTCGACCTGCTCAGCCGTGGTGTCGAACACGACCCGGAAGGCGGTGGCCAGCCGTATCCCGGCCCGCTTCACTGGGCAGAGTCTTCAGCTTCTCCTTCGCCGTCTCCCGCTCCGCCCGCGCGAGCAGCTTCGTCGCGATCAGCACCTCCAGTGGATCCAGGGCGTCATCGACCGCGCGGGACGTCAGGTAGACCGCGGTGGCCGGCAGCGTGGCCGGGCGCCGGGACTCGCCGTGCCGCTTGAGCAGTGACGCCTTGCCGTCGACGCCGTACCGCGACAGCTCCGCCAGCCGCCGCGGCGGTATCCCGGACACGTCCACCTCGCCCATTCCGAGGTCGGTGATCTCCCCGACCCGTTCCAAGGCCCACTTCATCTGCGGCCCGGAGATCCGCACCGGGCCCCGCCGGAGCCGGTCCAGCTCCGAGACCCGCGCCCCCGGTTCCACTGTCAGCAGCGAGTCCACGACCGCCGGTGACCGGTGCTCAGCAGGCCGTACAGGGTGTCCCACAGGTGGTTGTTCGCCGCCTCCCGGACTGTGCCCACCAGCCGGGCCAGACGGCTCGCCCCGGGCAGCAGCACCCGGCGCTCGCGCAGCCACCCCGCCGCCGCGTCGAACAGCGACTTCGGCCCGTCACCGGTCGTCCAGGCCCGCGCGTCCAGCCATTCGCTCAGCTCGTCCCGCACCTCGGCGAAGTCCCGCCGGCCCCCGGCTTCCTGGTCTCCCCAGCGTGCGTACGGGCCGTCCCGTCCCGCTCGCCGTACTCCTTCAGGCACGACGCATCCGCGATCCCCGGCTGCCCGGCGAGGTACTCGGAGACCTCCGCAGGCACCTGCCACGGGTCCGGCATGAACCGGCCCAGGTAGCGCACGCTCGTCAGCTGGACCGCGAACCCGAGCCGGTTGTGCGCACGCCGCTTGGCCTGCACCTTCTCCAGATCCGAGTCATCCAGGAGGAAGTACCGCTCCAGCTCCGCACGAGACGGCGCCCCGTTGGAACGCCGCGTACTGGGCTGCCTGTTGATCCGACAGGAACTCGACCGTCACCAGACCCTCCGAAGATCGACAACACCGACCCGCGAAGGCTGCGCCGTACGATCAGCCCAGGTCAGAGTGCCGATCAGGGCCGCAAGGGCTTAGCGCACGATCTGACATGGATGTTCCTCAACCCCCAAGACGCTCCGGGTGCATGCGACGATCGCGACGGCAGGGCAGGCGAGGGCGATCGTCCTCAGCCGGTCGGGGCGGCTGATGGCCACTGGTCGGGGTGGACGGCTTGGACGCCGGTACCCGCGTACGCCTTGGGGGTGAGGGTGAGCAGGTACCGGCCGGTGGGGTGTGTGGGGGAGGGGCGGGCGGCGTGGATGGCGTGGACGGCGGCCCAGGAGTGTCCGAAGCGCAGCAGTTCGGTGGCGGTGACCGCGGCGTCGGTGTCGAAGGCCTCGATCCGGATGAACCGCAGGCCCTTGATGTAGCCGAGCAGCCCAGGCCGGTCGGTGTCGCCGGCCGTCAGGGAGAGCACCGGCGCGTACAGGTCGCCGAGTCCGCCGGATGCCTGGACGTAGAACGCGGCGACCGCCTCGTTGAACGGGTCCTTCGGGTCGTACAACGCACCCGCGGTCGTGTGGTCCAGGACGACCGCGATCGTCGCCACTATGCGGCCGCCTGCGAGCTGTGCGCGGCGCCGCCCAGACGCTCGAGCAGGGCCTTCGCCCTCGCCTCGGCTTCCGGGCTCGGCGCGCTGCCGAGGGCGGAGGCGAGCTCGGCTCGGGCCAGCTCGGCCCGCTCGGCGTACTCGGCCTGCGTGGGCGTGCCCTGCGCGAGGTCCTCCACCAGGCTGCGAATGGTGGTGCCGTGCTCGGCCGCCAGCTGGGCGAGCCGGTCCCGCGCGGCCGTACTCACCTTGATGCTCGTCTCGTCTGCTGCCATACCCCTCACTCTACCGCGCCCCTCTACCACGGGTAGAGGAAACGGCGGCACCATGCCTCGGTAGCCCCGCCCACGCGCGCGGAAGACAACTCTCGAGACGCTTCGTGTCCGGGCGAGGGTGCTCCTTCCGCGCACGGTCCTCCCCGGGAGCCCCCGTCAAGGTGGTGAGGCGGGAGAGCCCTGCCGGACGCGGGTGCTGCTGTGATCGTTCGATTCGCGGGTGGCCCCAGCGCGCCGCCCCCTCCTTCGACGTTCAGGGGGCCGATGCCGGCGACCAGGAACTTCAGCAGGTCGCCGCCGAGGCACTGCGCGAGGTGTACTTCCAGGACAGCGGCCGCCGCGCCGGCAGCCTGAAAAGGAGGGTGCCGCCCGTGCTCTGGTTCGACCGCCGCCGCTGCGTATCCGGGCAGCACGCCGGTTCGGTGTCGGCCATCGAGCTCCGCCCGGTGCTGCCCCGGAGCCGCGGTGCCGAAGCGCACCCGGTCTACGGCGGGGAGCCGGCCCATCTCCGCCGGACAGGCCCCAGAGCGGTTTTCGAGGGTGTCGATGACGGAGTCGATCCGTTACCGGCGCCCGGGGGGCCGGCGGTGGGGCAGGTTCCATCCGTGACCGTGGCGGACAAAGTGACGGTCGCGGAGATCAGGTCGTGGCCGGGAGTCTTGAGAGTCGTGGTGACGTGCATGCAGAAGACGAGGTCGACGTCTTGGCTGGTGACTTCGTAGTCACCAGCGTTGCTGTCGCTGACGTTGCCGTCGCTGTCGGTCTTCGTAACGTGTTTCACCGAGGGTGTGAATCCGTGGGGTGGCCCTTTGCCCGACTCGTCGATGAGCTGTGCGATGTAGCCCTCGAGAGGTGCGTCGGCGAACTTCGGCCGTTTGCCCAGCTCCACAGCCGCTAGCTGCACCGCCTCTCGGAGGTTGTCCTTGTCCCAGTGCGTCTCCGCGTCCAGCCAATACCATCCGATCAGTCCGGCCAGCGAGACGCCAAGCAGCAGCCACGCCCCCGCCGGAATGTGGAGCTTTACCTTCGGACGTCGGGGCCGCGGCGAGGCTGTGACGCCGCTTTGGTGCCACAGGGGCAGAGGCGGAGCAGAGGCGCCAGGGTCTGTCCACGCGGTGGGAGGCGGGTCGCCCGCAGGGGCGGGGCGAGGCGCCGTTGGATCAGGGGGACGCACCAGGACGAGATTGCCGGCGTTGTTGACCACCCGGCGCTGAGGTCGCGGCATATCGCGCACTGCGAGATCGCGTCGCACCTCGTCGAAGAGGTCGTCCAGGCTCAGCGCCACCGGCCCTCTCAGGGCTTTGAGCAGGGCGCCGGTAAATGCCGTGTGCGTCGCGCCTTCGGGCGCGTAGGCGACGGCGTTCGCGGAGGTGGAGGCGAGCGTGTAAGTACCGGCAACGTCGATCTGCCCGGCGACCGTGCTGTGCCCGCTCGTCATCGCTTCGATGGCCCGTCCGGAGAAACAGCAGTCCAGGACCAGCACTCGGATCGCCGCCGGGCTGTCGAGCAGTTCCTCCCGTAAGGTTTCGAACGGCAGCGCGGTCCAGCGGATGTCTGCTGCATCGGTGCGGGGTAACGCGAGGTGGAGCCTGCCCCGGTCGTCCACCAGCCCGTGCCCGCCGTAGTACACGAACAGCAGGTCGGTCGCTTCCGCGGCCGCGCGGGCGAGGAGGGTACCCACCTCGCCCGCGGTGGCGGGATCAGCTGCGGTGATGCAATGCTCCACTGGCAGGGAGCCGGTGGCCGGATCGGTGAGCACCTGCCGCAGGTCTGCGAGGTTGGCGCCGATGGCGGGCAGACTGGGCAGACCGGATCCGTCGGCGTGGGTGCCGGTGCCTATGAGAATGGCGCGCGAGCGGTCTGGGTCAGGCAACCGCGTCACTGCGGATTTCCCTCTGCTTCATCGCTGTTGAGCATGCGCTCGATATCCCGCGCGAGCGCTTGCGGGTCGACGCCCTTGGCATCCACCTCTACGGTGCGGCCGTCCCGCGTGCTCACCGTGATCCGCACGTCAGAGCGTCGCTGGCTGATCCAGGTGGACAGGCAGTTGGCGAGCACCGCGCCCATACCTCCGGATCCGACGGCCACCGCGAGCGCGTCCAGCGCTCCGCCCATCTCCCCCGGAGAGAGCGGGGACTGGAATGCCCGCACCCTGCCCCGCAGTCCGTCCTCATGACGTAACCAGTCCCTCAAAGACCGCAGTTCGTCTTCCGAACTTGATACGCGCAACCACAGTTCCCGTTCGCCTTCGCTCATCACGGGTCCATCCTGGCTCAGATTCCGTCCCGTCAGTCCCGGACTACGGAAAAGTGGACCAGCGAGGTCGGAGGGTGGACAAGCGGGCCAGGAACTGTCCACGAACTGGGCGACGCTGGTGCCGGCCTCGGCACGCCGGCGGCAGGAAGGTGCCCGAGCAAGCCTTGGAGCGCGAGGAGGAGCGAACACGCGGGCCTGTTACTGAGGTTGAACTCGTGGTGTCGTAGGGGCTGACGGCTCGTCGCCCGTGCGGTATTACCGGGGCATGCGGTATCCACAAGGGGGCGGGCTGACCGTCGAACGGCAGCAGTTCCGCGAGGTGTTACGACTCAAGGCGGCCGAGAGGTTTGCCCAGGGCGAGGCGAGCTCGGTGATCGCCAAGGACCTGCGGGTCAGCGTCCGCTCGGTGCAGCGGTGGCGGCGGATGTGGGCCGAGGGCGGCCCGAGGGCTCTGCGGTCGCAGGGACCGGCGTCGCTGCCGAGGCTGAGCGAGAAGCAGTTCACCCAGCTGGAGGCGGAGCTGGCCAAGGGGTCGGCCGCGCACGGCTGGGAGGACCAACGCTGGACGCTCGCGCGGATCAAGACGGTGATCGGCCGGCGCTTCCATCTGACCTACACCATCCAGGGC